>JBDHCY010000158.1:0-8750 GCA_039591795.1 Gemmatimonadota bacterium
CACGCGCTCGCTGCTTACCGCTCGGTCCGTCGCGTACCTGAGCAATCTGCCGGAACAGACGCCGCTGAATGAGCAAGCCCTGCTCGTGCACGGCAGTCTTCGCTCGATCTACGAGTACATCAATCGCGACGAGAAGGTCCGCGCGAATTTCGTGAGGTTGCGGGAAGCCGGAAAGCACGTCTTGTTCTACGGACACACGCATCGTCCCGCGATCCATGTCGCAGACCGTGAACTGAACGAGATTCGGAGCGTCTCGCCTCACGAGCCACTCACTCTGCGTGATGATCGGTACTACCTGATCAATCCCGGCACGGCGGGAGAGCTTCGCGGCCGGAATCCCGCGCTCAGTTTTCTGGTTTACGATGACGTGAGCAGCCACGTAGAATTCGTGTTTTTCGAATTGAGCGCTTCCGACGTGGAGCGGCTGCGCCGACGGAACCGAGAGGTCTTTGGCCCCCTCGCACTCATCTCGGGCATCAATCGCGTCGTGAGGATCGGTCGGAGTGTCGTTCGCAAGGCCCACCGTCTCCTGCAGCCGCGGCACGATCGTGCTCGCCCGACCGACTGACCCCCGAGCACGCTTCGTGGTCCCTCCCGTGCAGCCATGTCGTGGGCGGGTCAACCAGACAGACTACTGCTCCCGCAACACCGACGCCGGATCCGTCCGCGAGGCACGCACCGCCGGAACGAGCGTGGCCAGCGCCGCGACGATCGCTAACAGACCGACCACGGCCGTGATCGTGAGGGGATCGTGTGGTTGTACCTGCCAGAGCATTGATCGAGCCAACCGGCCAAGTAGCAGCGCCGCCCCGACGCCAAGCACGATCCCCGGCACGGCCATCATGACGCCGTCCCGGGTGACCATCCCGAGTATGCGGGCCGGGTCCGCTCCGAGCGCAACGCGCACGCCGATCTCGCGATTCCGGAGCGTGGCGAGGTAATTGATGACCCCGTACACACCGATGGCACACAGCACCAACGCCGCGCCCGCAAGTGTGATCATGAGGAGCATGGACGTACGCTCCCGATTGACCTGTGCAGCGAGTATCCGTTCCACGGTGCGGACGTTCGTGATCGGCACGGCGGCATCCACGCGCCAGACCCGATCGCGTACCGCGGCGACGAGTCCGGGAGTCGCCGCCGATGCGGAGAGCACCAACGTCACATCGGTGTTCCACTCCGTGGGATCCTGACTGAGCGGATAGTACACCTCGGGAGACACTTCCCGTCGCAACGCCATCTGACTTGCATCGGCGTACACTCCTATGACCGTCGCAACCGGGCTATCCTCGTCGGCGCCGAGTCGAATCCGCCTGCCGATCGCGTCACCGGAAGGCCAGGTCGACCGGGCGAGCGTTTCGTTCACAACCACGACCCGTTCCGACTCCCGGGTCTCGGTTCCGTCGAACCAGCGCCCTTGTCGCACTTCGAGCCCTATCGCCCGGTCGAAGCCCTGCCCTGCGACCCGCATCACCGCCAGTGGTCCCTCGCCCGCCTCCGGTGGCACCTCCGGCCGATTGAATCGCGTTCGCCAGATGTCCGATCCGACTGGAACGTGATTCACGAGGCCCGCCGCTCGCACGCCTGGAACGGCCCGGACTTCTTGCAACAGCATTTCGTATTGCGCTAACCGCGGCACGTACTCCGCACGGGACGAGGCGCCAAACGCCAGGTCGAGTGCCAACACATCCCGGGTTCGGAACCCCGGGTCGTGATTGACCAGCTCCACCAACGTACGGGTGAACAGTCCAGCGCCCACCAACATCACGATCGCCAACGCTACCTCTACCGTGATCAAGGCGACCCGAGGTCTACGCCCACGACCGACGATCCGACTCGTCCGCAAGGCGTCCCCCAATGCCGCAGATGAAGCCTGGAGCGCCGGTAGCGTCCCGAAGATCACGGCCGACACCACCGAAATACCGACGGCGAAGAGCAGCACAGATAAGTCGATTGCGATGACTGCCGTGACCGGCAACAGATCCCGCACCAGAGCGGACACAGGTCCGATGGAGACCCACGCCATGAACGCGCCCAGGCCACCCCCCGCCAGGCCGAGCATGAGACTCTCGGTGAACCACTGGCGAATGACGCGTGCCCGACTGGCACCCAGGGCGAACCGCACCGCCACCTCTCCTTGCCGAGCGGAGGCGCGGGACAGCAACAGATTGGCAACGTTGGAACACGCGATCAACAACAACAGTCCGACGGTGCCGGCCAGGATCGACACCGCAGGCCTGACACCACTCACGCCCGGTTCGCGCAGCGATTCGACATTGACGCCGATGCCGGCGTTGGCCCACTGGTACTGCGTCTCCAGAGCAGCGGCGATGGCGTCCATGCCGAATTGCGCGGCCTCAACCGTGGTCCCATCCCGTAGACGGCCAAACACCCTCAGGAAAGCCGCGCGACGCGCCGTCGCGGTTTCCGGATCGAAGACGAGCGGCACCCACATGTCCGCATCCACGGCCCAGAATGGCGGGAACTGGAAACTCGGCGGCATCACCCCGATGATTTCGAACGCCACGCCGTCCAGACTGACGGTGGTGCCGAGGATGTCCCTCCTCGCGCCAAACACGCTCTCCCACATTCCGTGGCCGAGTACGATCACGTTCGGATTCACCGCATCGGCGGGCCCGAAGGTCCGGCCGAGATGCGCCGGGACGCGTAGGAGCTCAAAGAGCGAGGGCGTGGCCTTCAGTCCACTCAGACGGTTCGGCGTTTCGGTCCCCGTCATGACGGGACTCCACGGGTGCGCCGCCGTCATGTCTTCGATGAAATCGGCCTGGCGTTGCCAGTCAGCAAAGTTCGCCGGCGAGGCGGGGTTGCGTGATTCCGTGGATGCCGCAGCCACCCGCGGCCCGTTGTTCTCCGTCTGGAAGATCGCGACGAGGCGATCCGGTTCGCCGTAGGGCAGCGGCCGGAGGAGCGCACCGTTGATCACGCTGAACGTCGTCGTCGCCGCCCCGATCGCGATGGCAATGGTTGCCACGGCCACCGCCGTAAAGCCGGGGGCGCGCCGAAAGGCGCGCAGCGCAAGCCGTACATCCTGGCCGATCGATTCGAACACGGTGCCCTCTTTGGTTTTGGCAGTCCACCCCGAGCTCCTCATCCTTGGACAACCCTGAGGCCCAAAAGGATGTACCGGCAGGCAGAACTGTGCCTCGGCTGGGGTGCGTTCGTTCGGAGGTAGCCGGGGTCCGACGTTGCTAGGGCCGGACACGCCTCCTGATCTGCGAGATCATCGTTTCGGCGTTCGTGTTCTCGGGGTTGAGCTCCAGCGACCGCTGGTAGGCGCGAATCGCCTCATCGTTGTGTTGTAGCATCATGTGCGCCTCGCCCAAGCTGTCCCACGTGTTGAACGCGTCGGGGAACACGCGCGTATTCAGCTCGAATACCGCCAGTGCCTGTCTCGCTCTTCCACTCCGCAGGAGCGCATATCCCGTGGCATTCACCTCGGCCTCGACGCCGGCTGGATCGGCACGTCGCGCCAAATCCCGCACCGCGCGGTCTGCCGACTCGTGCTTGCCGGCCAACAGATCGACAACGGCGCCGCCGATGACGACCAGGGAGCTAGCGTCACCTTCGACCATGGCCAGAAGGTGTGCGGCCCGGTCGCTCTGACCCTCGCTTGCGGCAATGACTGCGGCCGACACGATCGACCTCACATCGGCGATCCCGGCAAGGGAGCCGGCATCGTCCCGCACCGGCACGTAGCTGTCGTGACTGTCTTCCTCGTACAGCGAGCCGTCCGGTTGCAGATACAGTTTGAAGGTGCCCGACACCGGGGCGTATCCCACGAGGTGACCGTCACCAGCAGTGACTTTCACCGTCGTGCGCGCTGGTAAGCCAAGGGCCGGAGAAGGATAGTCCCACTCTCCCACGAACTCCGCCAGACGGTCGTTTGACACACTGGTGACCATCGGGTCGGAACCTACCTCGTGCGCCGCGAGTGTCGGCTCGGCAACGGCCGTACCAGTCCGAGCCTCAAGGATCTGCTCGATGAGATCGAGCAGCGCCCCTGTCGGCGTACCCTCGCCCTCGTAGGTGTTGGCACGGTTCACTATCACCAGATCAGACTTAGGCAGCACCGCGATCATCTGATTGCCGACACCGAGCGCCGCGAACATCCCGTGACGGGTGAAGCGGGGCTCGCGCATCACCCACCACATGAAGCCGTAACCCATGATTTCGCTGTCGATCGAGTAGAGGGCGGAGCTTCGGCGGACCCAATGCTCGGAGAGGATCCGCTCGTTGTGCCACATCCCGTTACGGGCGAAGAGCAACCCGAACCGAGCGGCATCACGCGCCGACATGCGGAAAGGATAGGCCGGGTATTTCGACTTGTCGCGTTCGTAATGATAGTAGCCGTCGGAGACGCGCCAGTCCTCCATCTGCAGCGGCTGGCCGAAGTATTGATCGAATGCCTCGAAGACGTCGTCTCCCGTCTCTTGCATCAGGATCGCGGCTGCGGTGTTGAAGTCCCAGTTGTTGTAGGCGAAGTACCGACCCGGACCCTCACTGCCGCGGGGACGCGAGTCGGTGCGTCCCGCATAGGCCGCTGGATGGAACACGCCGGAGCGTGCCTTCAGCAGATCGAGAATGCGCGCCCGCTTCTCTGCTTCGAGCAGTGGGCTCGGCTCATCGTCGATGCCGAGGTCTGCCAGCGTCTTGTTGAGCTCAATCTCGCCGCGGTCCCAGTAGATGCCATACAGCGCGGTGAGAAAACTCTTCCGCACCGAATGACACATGAAGCGTCGTTCGACGTCGCCCCAAGCAGCGACCACCGCACCGTCGGCGATCACCATGAAGGCCGAGGATGGCAGTCCTTCCCAGCTCGTGCGGGCCGCCTCGAGCTTCTCGGCATCGAATCCAGCCTGCGCGACGTCCGAGTACTGCATCCAGCGCTCGCCGGGAACGCGATCACTCGTCGCTTGGCCCAGGCTGAGCCCAGGCGCAACGAGAAGGGCCGCGAGGACCAGACCGAACGCGAATCGTCGAGCCGGCTCATTCCTGTTGCGCATGGGTTGCCCCCTGGACCGCTGGTTTGGGAGGGAAGATACAGAGACTATACGCTGGGACCGCTGGCAGGGTTACAACGCGACGTCTATCGGCTCCACGGGGGGACAATCTCGTTCGCGCGCGCGTACGCAATCGTTTGGCCAAGGTGCTCGTGCATGTGCGTGACCAGGGCCACCCACATCTGGTTGATGCGCCACTCCCGATCCCCGAAGAGGATGCGTTCGTCCAGCCGATCCCGAGTCGGGTCGAGTGCTCCCAGGAGGAAGTCGAAGGAGCGCTGTAACTCCACGAGGGTAGCGCTCCTCGGGAATGGCCTCAGCAAGGGAGTCCTCCGGGTTCGCAGAACAGGCCGTCAGAAGGAGAAGGGCGAAGAAGGCCGTCGTGCGCCGTGTCTGTTGATGCCCCGCTGAGCTCCAGCGACCAGTCATTGCATCCCCCCCTCTGCGAGCGCAGGGTGGTTCGCCCTGAGCCACGCGATCGTATCGGCCAGCGTCTCCCTGACGTCGCGGTGCGTGTAGTCGAGATCGGTGCCGGCGTAGCGCGACCTGGTGTCCCAGTAGTGCGACGCGATCTCGATCACGACGGGGTCCGGAAGCACCCCGAGCGGCCGGAGAAGCGTCGCGAGCCACCAGGCCATACGGAACGGAAGCACGCGGCGCGTCGCGGGAATGCCGGAGAGCTCCTCTACGAGCCTGAAAAACTCCGCGATGCCGCACGCCGTCCCCGGGAGATTGTAGACCGGCCGCACGTCAGGCCGCTCCCCGGCGCGAACCAACGCGCTCGCTACGTCGCGCACGTCGGCGAAGTGGATGCCACCGCGGATGAGAAACGGCAGCCGTCCCCTCAGGTAGCGCAAGAGATGACCGGTGGTGCGGAAGCGGTGGTCGCCCGGCCCGAGCAAGACGGGTGGCCGTACGATCACGAGGTCGAGGCCGAGCTCGTCGGCCAGGCTCCGTGCACGTCGTTCGGCGACGAGTTTCGAGTGGTAGTACGGCCAGCGCGCGATCAGGTCTTCGCGGTACGGCGCGTCCTCGTCGGCGAACGCCTCCGGCTCGCGGAAACAACCCACGGTGCCGGAGGTTGAGACGAACACGATGCGACAGCGGCGGGTGGCCGCGAGCCGGACCAGGGCGAGGGTGCCTTCAATGTTGGTGCGATACACCTCTGCCGAGCGGCGCCGGCTGTGGCGCACCAGGGCGGCGAGGTGGATGATGCCGCCCAGCCGCTCGAGGCGGGGACTCTCGATCCAGGCCTCAGGCTCCGTGACCGAACCCACGAGCACCTCGACCTCACCCAGCTCGCGGGTCCACTCCATCCCACGCCAGGCTTCGGCATCGCGAACGAGGGCGATCGCCGAGGGTCGGCTCTCGCCACCTGCGGGCGTTTCGGGACGTTGGGGTTGGCGGGCAGCCTGGAGGGCTTGCAGCACGTGACGCCCGAGGAACCCGCTGGCTCCGGTGACGAGCAGCGGGTCGGTGCTCATGCCGCGGGCTCCGCTTGACCCACGCCTCCTGTCGCCCCGGGATATCCCGACCCAAAGAGCACCTCGAGCAGCCGGCGCACTCGGTCGTCGGATGGGTGATCCCCACGGAACAGGTGGGCGAACTGATACTTGTAGCTGGCCGCGGTGAGCGGGTGGAGATCGCTGGGTGAGGCGAGCGTACTGTCGAGCACCCGGCCTCCGCGCTGTTCGATGGCGCGCCGCAGCCATTTGACGTCCACCCCGTCGATTGGATGTGCTGCGAGAAAGGTGCGGAGGTGGTAGGTCGTGGTAACGGTGCCGTCCTCGAGGCGTGCGATCACGTCGCGGCTCACCGCGTGAACGTCACTATGGGGCCCGAGTTGCACCGGTTCGCCACAGGCCAGGTGCACGCGGCCGAGATCGATTTTCCCACGCAGCGCCCGCTGGGTCCAGGCCACGAGTGCGCCGAGTCGCATCGGGGGCTTCGGTGCGCCGGCTAGCTCGCGGGCAAAGCTGGCCTCTTCGGGAACACGATCGTAGGTGATCGACACTGGGAGCAGGGTGCACGTCTTTCCGTAGGTCTGGACGCAGCGCAACAGTCCGCGCTTCGGCGAGAGAAACGCGCGGGAGCGGCTGCGCGTGCCCTCGATGAAGAACTCGATCGTCTTGCCCGCACGGAGGATCGCGTGAACGCGGTGGGCCAGCTCCTTGTTCTCTCTGCGCGGCCCCCGAGCCACGTAGAACGCGTGCAGCGCATTGAGCACGCGGCCGAGGACCGGGATGCGCCCGAACTCTGTGGCGGCGGCGACGTACGGGATCGGGATCCCGAGGTCCGGCCGAGCGAAGAAGAGGTAGGAGCAGAGCACGAAATCGAAGTAGCTCCGGTGCGACGGCACGATCACGAGGGGCGAATCGTCGGGCGCCGCGGCGCGCGCCGCTCGGAAGGAGTCGAGATCCACGGTCACCCGCTCGAACGAGCGCCGCAGCACTTTGGTGCTCGCCCACGCGGTGGCGCGGATCATCGGGGAGCCGTGCGGCTGCCGGCCGACCCAGCGCGCGTCGCCACGGTGGCCTCGGTGCCGGCGTCCCGCCAACAACCACCCAGTGTCGTCCCGTCCCAGGACATGCCGGTACACCCCACTACATACCTGCGCGACGTAGCGATGCGGATCGAACCCGTCGTCGAGCGGCACGGCGGCGCGAAACGCGAACGACCGGCGAGTGAAGTATGGGAACGCGGCGTTCAGCTGAGCGACCCGTGCCTGCATCTTCCCGCGCCGGGCTCGTGGGGCCCAGAGCCCTTTGGGCCGGTGGTGGAGCGCGTCGGCCAGGGCGAAACGGACGCCCGGCGGCCCCATGTACGTGACCGATGGCTGATAGTCGATCCGGTGGGTGGTGAAAAAGTCTCGGATCTGCTCCCAGCACTCGTACACGGTCGCGCTCGATGCGAGTCCCGCAACGGCGTGCCGAATGACCGGTGCACCGCCGTTCGGCTCCGAGCTCTGGCAGGCCAGAAGGATGCGCGAGACCACATCGTCGACAGGAACGATGTCGAGCCGAGCATCGGGATCGGCGATCACCGCACGCATCTGACCCATCCCGAGCAGAATGACGAAGGAGGCGAATCCGGCGATGCTGTCGATCCAGCCGGGAAACGGGTGGCGCCGGCTCGCCGAAATGATGCTCGGCCGCACGATGGCGAGCGGCACCTCACCCCGGCGCGCCACCACGAGGTGCTCGGCCAGCGATTTGGTGAGCGTGTAGGTGTTGGGATGTCCTGTGCGGGCTAGAAGCTCGTTCTCGACGGCGCGACCGTCGAGGATCGATCGGTAGAGCTCATCCGCTGGCACGGGCAGGGGTGCCAGTGTCTCTTCGATGGGCACCCCATTGCCGGTGTGCGGAGTGACGTACGCGGTCGACACACTCACAAAGCGACGCAGCGAGCGACAGGCGCGGGCCAGCTCGAGGAGGTTGAGGGTTGTCTCAACGTTCGAACGGGCGGCTTCAACCAGCGGCAGGCCAAAATCCACGGCCGCAGCCGCGTGCACGACGTGCGTCGCCCGCGCAGTGATCGCCTCCCGGCGAGCTGGATCTAGGTCGAGGCCCGGCGCCCCGAGCGAGCCTGTGACCACCTCGACCGCGTTCGTCCATTCTCCCGGAAGACCCGAGAGGCAGGGTGACGACGCCACCTCGCGTGTGAAGCGCTCGTCCGCGCCGAACGGACCCTTCGGCCGGATGATGACGTACACCCGCTCCACACCGAGCT
>JBDHCY010000159.1:0-8640 GCA_039591795.1 Gemmatimonadota bacterium
GTGGCTCGAGACGACGCGGTACCGCGCGTCGGGGAGCGCACCGACCTAGAGCTCACCAGTTCAGTCGCAGGCGGAACTCTGAGGGTCTCTTCACCCTTTGGGGCGGGCCTAACAGGGCTCTTCACCCTCGGGCCCGCAGCCGGGGTTGGCCGGGCGGAACCTCCTGGTTCTATTTAGCGTACGACTTGTACGACATCTTCCTCTCGTAAGGACATCCCAATGCGTATCCAGCGCCTGCTCGCGCTCTTGCTGCTCTTCGCCGCATCGTCGGCGGTGGCTCAGCAACCACCGCTCATCGACCGCGACCTCTTCTTCGGCGATCCCGAGATCTCGGGCGCGCAGATCTCGCCAGACGGTCGCTTCATCTCTTTCCGTAAGCAACACCGCGACGTGATGAACATCTGGGTGAAGGGCGTCGATGAACCGTTCGACGCCGCGCGCCCCCTCACGGCGGACACCACGCGGCCCGTCTCCGGCTACTTCTGGTCGCGCGACAGCCGCTACGTTCTCTACGTCCAAGACAAGGGTGGTAACGAGAACTACCACGTCTACGCGGTGGATCCCACCGGAGCGATCGACCCCGCGACGGGTACGCCGGCGGCCCGCGACCTCACGCCGTACGAGAATGTCCGCGCCCAGATCTACTCCGTGCCGCGGGCGACGCCCAACACGATCATGGTGGGGCTCAACGACCGCGACGCCCAGCTGCACGACGTCTATCGTGTGGACCTCGCCACCGGCGAGCGTACGCTGATCATCGAGAACAACGAGAATGTGGCCGGGTGGCAGTTCGACGAAACCGGCCGCCTCCGCTTGGGAGTCCGCGTCGCACCCACCGGCTCGACCGAGATCTTGCGGGTAGGCGAAGACGGGCTGGTGCCGATTTACGACTGCACGGTCGAGGAGAGTTGCGGGCCGCTTCGGTTCGAGCGTGGCACGAATCGGATCTACATGCTCACGAACAAGGGTAACGACGTTGACCTGACCCGCTTGATCTTCTTCGATGTCGAAACCGGCGCTGAGGAATTCATCGAGTCCGATCCCGAGGGCCAGGCGGACTTCAGTGGCGCCGCGTTTTCCGACGTGACTGGTGAGCTCCTCGCCACGGTCTACGTCGGTGACCGCGTGCGGATCTACCCCAAGACCGATGCCTTCGAACGCGAGCTCGCCTCCTTGCGTGCCAAGCTTCCCGAGGGTGAGATCTCGCTCGGCGCTTCGACGGCCGACGAGAGGCGCTGGATCGTCAGCGTGTCTCGCGACGTCGATCCCGGGTCTGCCTATCTCTACGACCGCGAGACCGGCGAAGTCGAGTTGCTCTACCGATCGCGGCCGAGCCTTCCGAGCGAGCATCTCGCCTCGATGGAGCCGGTCCGCTACCGCGCCCGCGACGGGTTGGAGATCCCGGCGTATCTGACGCTCCCGAAAGGGCTCGCTGAGCAGGGGCTTCCAGTGATCATCGTACCGCACGGTGGGCCGTGGGCTCGTGACATGTGGGGATACGATCCGTACACCCAGTTCCTCGCAAACCGTGGCTATGCCGTCCTGCAGCCGAACTTCCGAGGCTCCACGGGCTACGGCAAGGCGTTCCTCAATGCCGGAAACAAGGAATGGGGAACCGGTGCCATGCAGCACGACATCAGCGACGGCGTCAGTTATCTGATCGAGCGCGGCATTGCCGACCCCGAGCGCGTCGGCATCTTTGGCGGCTCATACGGTGGCTACGCGACGCTCGCGGGACTCGCCTTCACTCCCGAGTTGTACGCCGCCGGTGTCTCCTACGTCGGGCCGTCGAACCTGCTCACACTGCTCAAGTCGATTCCTCCCTATTGGGCGCCGATCAAGAAGATCTTCGACGCCCGTCTGGGTAATGCCGACGATCCCGAAGACCGCGAGCGGCTCGAGCGGCAGTCGCCGCTCAACTCCGCTGACGCGATCAACGCACCGCTGCTCGTGATCCAGGGCGCCAACGATCCGCGGGTGAATCAAGCCGAGTCGGATCAGATCGTCGTGGCGCTGCGCGACAAAGGACACCCCGTGGAGTACCTCGTGGCGCCCGATGAGGGGCACGGGTTCGCGGGTCGGGAGAACCGATTGGCGACAGCTGCACAGATGGAGCGCTTCCTCGCGAAGCACTTGGGTGGCCGGTATCAGGAATCGATGCCGCCGGAGATCGGTGCCAAGCTGGCGGCACTCACGGTTGACGTCGCGACCGTCACGCTGGCAACTCGCGCGACCGCGGCTGATGCTCCGGCCGTCGTGGCGTCGGACGGCTCGCGCATTCAGCCGGTGACACTCGAGTATCACTCGACGGTGCAGGTGCAGGGGCAGGAGCTCAACATCACGTCCACGCGTGAAGTTACCGCGGCGACGTTCGAGGGCCGTGCCATCTGGCGCGTCGTCGATCAATCAGAGATGCGGGGAATGGCCGCCAGCGACACGACGGAGATGGACCGTGCAACGCTCCTCCCCGTGCGCCGGTCCGCGAGCGGCCAAGGCAACGTGAAGCTCCGCTACAGTCCCAACCTCATCGAGGGCGAGATACGGGCCGGGCCGCAGACCATCCCGGTGAAGGTGGAGACCGAGAGTCCCGCCTTTGGCGACGGCGCTGGTCTCGAGGTGGCATTCGCAGGCCTCCCCCTGAAACCAGGGTATGAGGCGACGGTGCAGACGTTCAACCTCATCATGCAGCGCGTCCGCACGATGCGACTGAGCGTGACCGGGACGGAGACGGTCACGTGTGCGGCCGGGACGTACGAGACCTATGTCGTCAAGGTCGAGCCGCTCGACGACGAACCGGGTGGCACCGCGACCATTCACGTGATGCGTGAGGGACCCCATTACGCGGTCCGCAGCACGGTGCGACTGCCCGCAATGATGGGTGGTGGCGAAGCAAAGACCGAGCTCGCCGCAATGACGGCCGGGACGAACTGACCGGCTAACCCCACCTTCACACGGCGCCCGCTCCCCGATGGGGGGCGGGCGTTCGTGTATTGGCCGCCTCCTACTTGTCGCTCGGCCAGTTCAGTGGCATCATTCTCGTGGGCCGCCCAGGGCCCAACGATCGTCCAGTCCCGCCTGAGCGGCCCCGAGAGGGGCACACGTGTTCGAACCGCCGAGCGTACCCGACGTCCAAGCGGCTGTGGGAGACAAGTACATCGTCGAGAGTCTCTGCGGTCGTGGTGGTATGGGCGCGGTCTATCTGGGGCGCAACCGTGAGCTAGGTTCTCCAGTTGCCGTGAAGGTGCTTCCTCTCGCCGGTGGCGAGACGGAGAGCGGTCTTGCCCGCTTCAAGCGCGAGGCACGACTCGCCGCCAATCTCTCGCACCCCAATATCGTACCCGTCTTCGACTTCGACATCCGGCAGGGCATGGCGTACCTCGTCATGCCCTTTGTCGTCGGTGAGACCTTGGCACAGGTGCTCGAACGCCAAGGTGGGTTCAGTGTTCCGGAGCTGCAAGAGCTTCTCGAGCAAGTGGGAGCCGCGCTCGCGTTCGCGCATCGGCAGGGCGTCGTGCATCGCGACATCAAGCCGGCGAACCTCATGCGTGAGGACGCAACCAACCGCTGGCTCGTGACCGATTTCGGGATTGCGCGCATGGCCCGGCCCGATGCTGGTGAGCAAACCGAGACGGGAGTCGCACTCGGTACACCTGCGTACATGGCACCCGAGCAATGGACTGGGTCACGTGACGTCGATGGCCGTGCTGACCTATACTCGCTGGCGAGGGTGGCATGTGAAGCACTGATCGGGAAGCGGACCGATCCCCCGGCCAATGCATCCGGTGCCGCCAGCGCGCTCGTCGGGTCGCGGCCCGATCTCGATCCTGCGATCATTGCCGTGCTCGTGTCGCCACTCGCCGATGACCGCGACCGGCGGCCGGCATCGGTCGATGTGTGGCTCAAGAGCCTTCGACGGAGACCGCGCTCGCTCCGATTCTCACCACTGGCAGTACTGCCAGCGCTAGCCGCAGTGGGCGTGCTTCTCCTCTATCTCGCTCTGCGATCGCCCACGGCGGCGCTGCCCGCCGCCAACAACGCGAGTGAGCTCGTGCTCCTGGGCGCGTTCGGCAGCGATACCACTCCGGTCGCTCAGGACCTTGCCACATCAATCACTGACGAGTTTGCGCATCAGCTGCGGTGGATTCCCGCGCTCATCGTAATCGGCCCGGGCGCCAGCACCCTGGGTGCCGACGGGTCCGACAACGACCCGCTCGACACGGCCACGGTGACAGGGACCATTACTGCACTTGGCCTCGACTCGATCCGGATCGAGGCCGAGGTACGGCGGTCTACAGACCGAGGAGGTGCACAGCGGCTGTCGAGCGTTGGCGCGATCGATAGTGCCGCCGTGTTGGTGTGGACACTCGTCCGCGACGCATTCGCACCTCGCATGGGTGGGGAGCTGCCGCCGCTACCGATCGGCCAGGAGACGTGGCGCGCTTGGCATGAAGGAGTGAGAGCGTTTCGACGCGGCGCATACGAAGTGGCTGTCGACCGATTCGAAGAGGTGATTCGGCGCCAGCCGACGTTCGCGCTGGCGCATTTCAAGCGCATGCTCGCCGAGGTCATGCGCGCCGCACCCACGCGGGCTGGTGCGGCGGTCCACTCGGCGTTGGAGGCGGCCCGACAGTACCGCACCGGACTCGACCCGGCCTCGCAGGAGCTCCTCGAGGGCTACGAGATCCTCCTGACCGAGGGTGACCTGCGGGTAGCGCTCGAGAAGTTCGAGCAGGTCCGGCAGCGCCACCCCGACGTCGTGGATGCGGTTTTCATCAAGGGGTTCCTGGAGTTGAACTTCGCCGCCCTCTTGTCCCGACCACGCCACCGTGCGGAGCGCGATCTGCGCCGCGCATACGAGCTCGACCCCGGCTTCGCCGCGGCCGTGGCGCACCTCGCTCGGCTCGCGGTGCTCGCGGAGGACGATGCTGCCGGGCGCCGCTATCTCGGCGAATACCTCCGCCTCGACAGCACGTCGGTGTGGGCAGAGGTAGCGCGGATGGCCGATTCGCTGTTGTATCGCGGCAGCTCCGCCCAGATCGCAGTCTTGCGCTCGCTCGACGAGCGCGAGACTGCTTCTCTCGAGTATCTCGCCTTGAGCGCAGGGGAGCTGAGGCAGCGGAAGACCTACCGCGAATTTGCACTCAACGCGGTGGCCGCACTGGGGCGTGTGGCGGCAACACGACATGAGCGCGTGGTGGCGCTTCGAATCGAGCTCGCGACGGCCCTCGGGGCAGGGCGCGAAG
The DNA here is from genome assembly GCA_039591795.1 of Gemmatimonadota bacterium. GTDB lineage: Bacteria > Gemmatimonadota > Gemmatimonadetes > Gemmatimonadales > GWC2-71-9 > JBDHCY01. The sequence goes on from JBDHCY010000159.1 coordinate 5,244, forward strand.
CGACCGCCGACTCGCTGCTCACCGCTGCACAGTGGGACGAGGCGGCTCGCGACGAGCGCGCACGTTGGATCTTCCTCGCCGCGGTGACGGGAATCGCGCAGTTCACCGAGGTCCCCGACCGCGCCATGGCCGAGCGACTCCTCGCCACGCAGGACGACGATGGTACGAATGCATGGCTGGTGGCCCGATGGGCGAGGGACTCGGATCCTCAGCTCGCCCAATCTGCCCGGGGTCGGCTCGACAGTCTTCGTGCGACGCCGCTCGTGCGGAGCCTACGCGACGATCTCGACGCACTCGCTCGGCTCGAGGTGGGCGACACCCTGGCAGCCCTCGACGCGTGGCGACTGGGCCTGTCTCGGTACAGCATTGAGCGCGTCGTGTTCGGACTTGCCGCCTCGCTGTGGCCGCTCCGCCTCGAGGCAGCGCGTACAGCGGCGGCCCACGGAGATCAGGTGTCGGTGCTCGGGGCCACTGAGGCTTTCGAGCAGATGGCCGGCTTCGTCGATCAGGTTGCCTGGCCGGAAATCCTTCCACTGCGCGTGCGTGCCCTCGCCGCCGCGGGACACCGCGGGCCGGCACGCGAGCTGTCGGACTTGCTGCTCAATCTCCTCGGTGACGCGAATGGTCGCTACGTAGCCCTGCGTGATTCGCTGAGAGAAGCGCGGCCACAGACCACCCCTTAGGCGAGGCGGCATCGGGGCACTGACGGTGCGCCGGGTGTCAGCGCTGAGCCGAGGTCAGCACCTCGTTGCCTATCGAGGCAGCCGTCAAGGCCCGCACCGCAGCCACCACTGCATCGGGGCGCTCTTCGAAGACGAAATGACCCGTTTCTTCGACTTCGATGACCTGGAAATCCGGCACGGCAGTCTGGAGCAGCTCGATTTCATCGCGGGGTACTGATCCCCTGTGCGCCGTCGGGCCGACCAGGAGGCGAACGGGACAGCGTAGCTCATGCAATCGAGGGCCGAGCGCCCACGGCTCGCTGGCCCGAGCCATTCCTTTGAGCACGGCGAGCACAGCGCCGACGTCGTCGACGTGTTGTGTGTAGCCGTTGACGACCTCGGGCGTCAGCCACGCCGGATCCACAGACGATTCTCGTAGGTTGCGGACGAGTTGACGGCGCAGACCGGAGCTGCCGAGGAGTTTGAGAAGCGGCGCAAACTTGAGCGCCAGGCGCATCCCCGGCGTCACGGGTTGTTCGGTGACGCCACCTTCCACCGAGATGATTCCCGCAACGAGCTCTGGCCGGACTAGGGCGAGTCGGTAGACGATCGATCCCGATACAGAGTGAGCCACGAATACTGCTCTGCCGATACCGAGAGAGTCGAGCGCACTGGCCACCCGATCCGCTTGAGCGGTGAGGGAATAGTCGGCGATCGCGGGCCGGCCCGACCGACCGAAACCGAGTGGCTCGATGACCAAGAGCTGCTGCGTATCCGTTGCGATGGCGGCTTGCACATGGCGGAAGCCGAAGGCCGAGCCGACCAAGCCGGGAACGAAGACGACTGGAGAGCCGCTGCCGGAGATCGTGACGGCCACCGACTCGGCTGGCGCCACCGGAATTGCCGTTCTCAGCGTGAGTGAGTCGGTCAAGGCGAAGAGAAGGACGGGCCACATGATTGACTCCAGGGTCATCAGGGTTGGGCAGCGAGTGCCGGGTTCAGCGCCGCCGAGCGCCGCTTCGCGCCACTGACTCGGACGGTCACGATCGCCGCCAGGACCACGGCGATCGCAACCGTCGCAGCGACGGTCGCGCAGGTCGAGAGTCGCAGGCTGCCACCCACCGCTGCGAAGAACCAGAGACGGGGAAAGCGACCGAGTAGCGTCGCTGCCAAGTATCGCTTCACTGGATACCGGGCGAGCGGCGCGAGGATTCTCACCACCCAGTAGGGAAGGGGAGACCAGCTGCAGAGCCAGACAGTCCAAAATGGAGCGACGTTAAACAGCTTGGCAGTGGAGGACACGAGCCGGCTCTGTCGTGCGCCCGACAGTGCGGGCGTCTCCAGCAGTCTCCTATAGATGAAGTAGTTGATGCCCTCGATGTAGAGCGTCCCGGCAATGCCGATGATCGCGACCAGCACCGGCGGATAGAGGATCCCGAAGAGCATCAGGATCGGCTCGTAGGTCGCTGGTAGAAAAATGCCGAGCGGTCCGTTGACCCACATCGTGATGATGAAGAAGACCACGAGCCCCGCGACCTCCGGCTCGAGAAATAGCACCGCCGGGATCGCGAGCAGTGCGACCGCGCCGCTCATCCGCAGGGGAGCATTCCAGCTCGCATCACCAATACGGCGCACGGCCACGCGGCTCCACATGTCGCCGGCGCTCACGCCACGTGCTCCATCGTCTGAGGCCGTGGCATCGTACCATCGATCCCGAGCGGCGTTGGGACACCAAGGTGCTCCAGGATCGCTGGAAAGAGATCCACGGTCCGGATCGGCCCGTTCCACCGTCGATTGGCAGCGACGAGACAGTGCATGTGCTCGGCGTGGAGGCTCCCATGACCGGAACGATGCTCCGGGATCTCCCACTGGCCGCGCAAATCGGTGCCCGGGGAGGCGATCACGGTCAGGTCGCCACTTCGCCGCGACCGGAGCAGTTGGAGAAGTTGCATCGGAGCGTCGGGATACGGCCCATCGAAGCTGGTTGTGAACCACCGACGCTCGTGCTGTACCCTGCTCGCCCCGAGGCCGAGTGGATCGCCGACCTCACTGCGGTAGGAGATGAATCCTCCACCGCAATCGATCAAACGGGCACGCCCACTCGCCGACATCACGATGACATCTTGACCCTCTCTGCCCACGACGAGCCCCACCCCCGGCAGTTCTGAGAGGTACTGCGGAAGATCTGCCGGGATGCCGGGCACGACGCCCGCCTCGAGCTGCGGAAGACTGTACGCCGCGTCCCTTCGCACTCCGGGCCGGAAGTAGACCTGCGCTGATGCGTTGCCTGATACCATTGCCGCGGCCAGCGGTGAGCGACGCCAGACCACGGGATGCCGAAGCGTGGGGTGTCCCCGAGCTTCTAACGCAACCGCAATGTCGGTGTGCTGCTCGACCGGCGAGAGCCCGTGATCGCTCACGATGATCGACAGGTGGTCGTCGGCGAACCCGCCTGCCGCGGCATACTGACCCACCGTCTCGTCGAACGCTCGGTAGACGTCGAGCACCGCGGGATGCCACGGGTCGTGGAGATGCGTGACGCCGTCCACCCCCGGGAATACGGCGAGAACGAAGGGATGGCGCTCCCGCGCAACCTTGACGAGTGCCCGGCCGACGGCGCGCTCCAGCGGGAGATAGGCGCCCGTGTAGTGCGCCAGTCCACCGCGGACCGTCCGGGCGATCGCGACTCGTTGGTGCCCACGATCGAGCCCCCGGGTGAAGGGCGTGCAGAGGGC
>JBDHCY010000160.1:0-8567 GCA_039591795.1 Gemmatimonadota bacterium
CCGCCGCCGGCAGCCGTTGAGGGTGTGATCAACGCGTCGGTGAACGTCACTCTACAGGCGTCGGTCGACGCGATGGCAGCCGAGGGCATCCCCCTCGACAAGTTCGATCCCGACACGCGCTACGCGCAGACCGGCTACTTCGACATCGTGACCAAGCTGCCCGAGGCACGGACGTACCCGCCGGCTGAGCGGCAGGTGCGGTTTCGGTTCCTCGTTACCCCCGACACCCTCGGACGCGGCGCGTACCTGGCGGTCCAGGCGTTGTATCAGCCGTTCGCAACGGGCGTCTATTCGGAGCGGAACGACCGTGCCGTTCCCACGGGGCATCCGGGTATCTCGTACGCCCGCACGCTGTTCAGCCGAGCGAAATCGATCGCGGAGCGTTGAGAGAGCGGTTGAGAGGGTAGGGTCCCGGCGCGCACGCGGCTAGATTCTGCTGCATGCGCGCCGGAGTGCCGCCAGCGGACCCTCCTCCCGTGCGCGTTGAGCGCGCACCAGAGATCTGCGCCGCCTATTCCGAGGGCGCAGGCATCTACCGCATCGTTCCGTCAGGAGTTGCGTTCCCCCGCAGCCGCGGCGAACTCCAAGGGCTCGTCGATTGGGCCCGCGCGTCTCGCACGCCACTCGTGCCGCGGGGCGCCGGTAGCGGCATGGGTGGCGGGAACGTCGGTTGGGGACTCGTCGTGGACCTCACGCACGGGTTCGCGCACCCGCTCGCGGTGAGTCGCGGCCGCGTCACGGCCGGCTGCAGCGTCACCTATCGGACACTAGCCGACCGAGCTGCGCCTACGGGCCAACGCCTCCCACCAGAGCCGTCGTCCTCGCGCTTTTGCACATTGGGCGGAATGATCGCGTGCAACGCGGCGGGCGCCCGCTCGCTGAGATATGGCGCGATCCGTGACTGGGTCGAGGCACTCGAGGTCGTGTGGGCCGACGGGACCGCCGGCGTGGTTCGCCGGGGAGAGGAGGGACGCTGGCCGGTCGAGCGCGAGTTGCGCGCGCTCGTGGACCAGCACGCCGCGCTCGTTCGCGACCGCTTCCCCAGCACGACAAAGAACTCCTCTGGGTACGCGCTCGACCGATACCTCGACAGTGGCGACCTCGTGGACCTCCTCGTGGGCTCCGAGGGCACCCTCGCTTTGATCACCGAGTGCACGCTGCGGCTCGCCCCGCTCGCCACACAACGTGCGAGCGTGCTGGTGGCCGTTCCACGCCTCGACGACATCGGAGCAGCTGTCGCTGCGATCCTGACGGCCCACCCTACGGCACTCGAGCTCCTCGAGAGGACGTTCCTCGACCTGAGTGCGTCTGCGGCGGCGCTCGTGCCGCCCGGGGCGCCCGCGGCGCTCATCGCCGAGTTCGAGGAGCACTCGGGCGAGGCGGCACGTGCCGTGGCCGAGCGGGTTCAGAAGGAAATGATCGGGCTCGGTGCCCACGTCGAAGTCGGCGTGACGCCGGAGGACGAAGCGACGCTCTGGGCGCTTCGTCACGACGCTAGTCCAACGCTGGCCCGGCTGCCGGAAACGCGCCGCTCCCTCCAGCTGGTCGAAGACGGTTGCGTGCCGGTCGCGGCGCTCGGTGAGTACGTAGCAGGTGTGCGCGCGGCCGCCGCGCGGCATGACGTGGAGGTCGTTCTCTTCGGGCACGCGGGCGACGGTCACGTCCACGTCAACGCGCTCACCGACCTCACCACTCCCGACTGGCAGGACCGGCTCCGTCGCGTCTTCGACGACGTCACCGGACTCGTGGTCCGACTCGGAGGGACTCTTGCCGGAGAGCACGGGGACGGCCGTCTGCGGGCTCGTGCCCTCGCCACCACCTTCGGACCCGACGTCGCCAACCTCTTCGCACAGGTCAAACGCCTGTTCGACCCAACCGACATCCTCAACCCCGGGGTGATCATCCCCGACGGTCACGACCTCCTCGCGGACCTCAAGATTGGCCCACAGGCTGCCACGATCCCCGAAAACGTCGCTCAGGGCCTCCGGACGATCGAGCGCGAGGGACGGTGGGAGGTGTCGAAGCGAGGATTGGCAACCGAGCCTCGCTGAACGCGCGGGAAGCCACGCACTCGTAGCTCCCTCGCTTCGATCGATGTCATCGAATCGTCGAGTCGACTCGAAGATCACCTCGACGAAGACTCCGAGCGACACGTGTCACCCTCTTTTGCGCTGCGACCCCGCACTCGCCTCATCAACTTCGCGTGCTTCGAACCGTCAATAAGTATTGCGCATCGATTCCGAGTTCTTTATTCTGTTTGCGCTACCACATTCGTCGGCCGCAGTGATTGCATGCACACGCGCGGCCTTTTTCTTAGGAGGCGGTATCCGAGACCTCATGCGCCTAGGTCTCGCATACAACCAGAAACCCGACGCGGACGAATCCGCGCGCGGGGAGCTTTCTCGTCTCGACAATCCCGACGATCGTTTCGCCGAGTGGGACGATGCATCGACGATCGACGCGGTCGCTCGAGCCCTCACCGCCTTTGGGCCAGTCGTTCGTCTCCCCGCCGATCGCGCTTTCCCACAACACCTCGCCACCGCCCAGGTAGACCTGGTTTTCAACATGGCCGAGGGGCTCAACGGGCCCAGCCGCGAAGCACATGTTCCCGCCATTTGCGAGTTCCTGGAGGTTCCGTACACCGGGAGCGACCCGCTGTCGCTCACCCTGGCTCTGCACAAGGCTCGCTCGAAGGAGGTATTCCTCGCGCACTCCGTCCCCACGGCCCCGTTCCGAGTGGTCGAGCGCCCTGAAGACATCGCTCGTGTGGATCTCGACTTCCCAGTCTTCGTCAAGCCCATCCACGAAGGCTCGTCGAAGGGAATCGGCGTCGCGAACTTCTGTCCCGGCCGTGCGGCGCTCGTCGAGCGCACAACCGAGCTGCTCGACCGCTATGGTCAGCCCGTGCTCGTCGAGGAGTTCCTCCCCGGAGATGAATTCACCGTTGCCATCCTCGGCACGGGTGACGCCGCTCGCTGTCTGCCGATCGTTGGCCTCCAGTTCGACGCGCTTCCGGCCGGCGCGGTTCCCGTCTACGGCTACGAGGCAAAATGGGTGTGGGACGTGCCCGAGCGGCCGCTCGACATCTTCACCTGTCCGGCCAAGCTCGAGCCTGCGGAGCTCACCCGCGTCGAAGAGACCGCGCTGTCGGCCTACCGATCGCTGGGCTGTCGAGACTGGGGCCGCGTCGATCTCCGCTGCGACGCCGCAGGTGTCCCCAACGTGGTCGAGGTGAACCCCCTCCCGGGAATCCTCCCAGACCCCTCGGCGAACTCGTGCTTCCCCAAGGCGGCCCGAGCTGAGGGCATGGAGTACGACACGCTGATCCAAACGGCGGTTCGCCTCGCATGGCGGCGCATCACCGGTGAGGAGCTCCCCGGTGCGCGCGTGGAGGCGGCCTGATGCGAGTCGTCGTCCTCTACGACCCAGGTTGTGCCGACTGGACCCCGAGCGACGTCCTGAGCGTCCTGGAGCCCCTCAAGGCCGTCGTTCAGGTTTTCACTGAGCTGGGGCACAACGCCACCAAGGTGGCGGTACGTCCGAACCTCCGTTGGCTCGCCGCCTGCCGTGGTGCGGATCTCGTCTTCAATCTGTGCGAAGGGATGGGTGGCCGCAGTGCCTACGAGCCGCTCGTGACCGGGACGCTCGAGCTCTCTGGAGTGCCGTTCACCGGCTGCGATGCGTGGACCGTGACCACCTGTCACCGCAAGCACGTGGCCAACGCGATGCTCGCCGCCCAGGGGCTACCGGTTCCGCGTTGGGTCCTGGCCGAGAGGAATCAGGTTCCTGACGATTTTCCACTCCCCGCGATCGTCAAGCCCGCAGCCGAGGATGCGTCTTCGGGCATCGACGAGGATTCGGTGTGCACCACCGGGAGGGCGCTCCGCCGCAAGGTGGCGACGGTTGCGGAGTTGTTCGACGAAGTGCTGGTGCAGGAGTACGTCCCGGGCCGCGAGATCAACGTCGGGTTTGTGGGTGGAAAGACGCTCCCACTCGCGGAGATCGACTACTCCGATATGCCCGATGACTTGTGGCCGATTCTCTCCTACCGGGCGAAGTGGAACACGGGGAGTGCTGAGGATCTCGGTAGCCGCCCCGTGTGTCCGGCCGAGGTCGAGCCGGCGCTCGGACGGAGTATCGTTCGGACGGCGGAGAAGGCATGGCGGGTGATGCGCGGTCGAGGCTACGGGCGCGTCGACATGAGGGTCGACGAGACTGGACAGCCTTGGGTTCTCGAGGTGAATCCCAATCCTGACATCTCCGACGACGCTGGCCTGTCGCGGATGGCGCAAGCGATCGGCTGGAGCTACAGCGACCTCGTTGTGAAGATCGCCGAGGCCGCACTCGAGCGGTTTGCATCCGCCGACGCCATCGCTCAGCTTCTTCCGGCCGGTCCAGAGAGTAACGGCTCACCAGGGCGCCGCCGGAGCCAGCGAACGTGACGGCGACGCGCGTGGTCTCAGGCTTCCACCTCGCCCCGCTCGGCAAGGGTCACCGGGCAGCTCTCGAAGCGCTCGTCCGTGCCACGGGTGTGTTCCGCGAAGACGAAATCGCCGTGGCCCTCGAAGTCTTCGACTCGGCTCTGGGCGACGAACCAGACGACTACACCCTCGTCGGCGCACTCGACGAGGCCGGTGCGCTACTAGGGTATGCCTGCTATGGGCCGACACCATGCACGGTCCGCACGTGGGATCTTTACTGGATAGTGGTGCATCCTGCCGCGCAGGGCCGCGGCGTTGGGACAGCTCTCTTGAATGATGTCGAACGGCAGCTCGAGATCGCGAACGCGCGTTTGCTCGTGATCGAGACATCGTCCAAGAACGACTACGCCGCGACGCGCGGCTTCTATCGGTCCCGCGGCTACGAGCCGGCAGCACGGGTTCCAGATTTCTACGATATCGGCGACGATCGAGTGATCTACGTCAAGCGCCTCGGCGCGCCGAAGGAGAGCGCCTGATGGACTGGCAACGACTGCTGAAGGAACGGAGTATCTCCACCCTCGAGCAGCTGGTCGCCAAGTTCGGCTCGGAGCACTTTCCCGATCTCGAACGACTACGAGACGCGATTGACGGCTTTGAGTTCCGGATCTCCCCGGCCATGGTCGATCTCATCGAAGAGCCCGGCGATCCGATCTGGCGCCAGTATGTGCCAGATCTCGCGGAGCTCGAAGTTGTCGATGGGATCGTCGACTCTTTGAATGAGGACGCGGACTCACCGGTTCCGAACATCACCCACCGCTATCCGGACCGCGCGCTCTTTCTCGTGAGCCCCGTGTGCGCCGCGTACTGCCGTTTCTGTACCCGTCGGCGCAAGGTGGGTGATCCCGAGAAGATCCCCTTGAGCCAACTCGAGTCGGGCTTTCGCTACCTAGAGGAACACACCGAAATCCGCGACGTCATCTTGTCGGGCGGCGACCCACTCCTGCTTTCCGACCGGCGGCTGGACGCGATTCTCACGCGGCTCCGGGCCATCCCGCACCTCGAGATCATCCGGATCGGCAGCCGCGTGCCGTGTCACCTTCCCGAACGTATCACCCCCTCCCTGTGCGAGGTGCTGCAACGGGCGCATCCACTGTTCATCAATACGCATTTCAACCATCCTGTCGAGCTCACCCCAAGCGCCGTGCAGGGACTGGGCATGCTGGCGAACGCCGGCGTTCCGCTCGGCTGCCAAACCGTCTTGTTGCGGGGAGTGAACGACGATCCGGACATCATGAAGCAGCTCATGCAGAGGCTGCTCGCCGCTCGTGTGCGACCCTACTACATCTATATGTGCGACCAGGTCGCCGGTGCGGAACACTTTCGCACCACAGTGGAGACGGGACTCGAGATCATCAAGGCACTGCGTGGCTGGACGTCCGGCCTCGGCGTTCCGCACTTCTGCATCGACGCACCGGGCGGCGGCGGAAAGATTCCCTTGTTGCCGGAGTATGTCGAGGCGATCACCGACGAGGAAGTGGTCCTGCGCAATTACAAGGGAGAACGCTACGTCTGGAAACAGCCTCGGGAGGAGGCACTCGTGGGAGCGGGCGACGGCGAGTCCTTCTTCTCTGGCGAGCTGACCGAGCTCGTCGCGCCGGCCCCCAAGCGCAGGGGCGGCGGCAGAAAGCACTCCTGACGCAACACCGACTCAGCGCGCGACAACAAACCCGGGTCACGGAGCTCCGGGAGTACCTCCGCACGCTGGAGCACGTCGGTCATCTCGTAGCCGAACTCGACTCGAGCCGGGCCGCCCCCCCAGCCGTCCGGGACCGCCTCTGCACTTCCATCTCTCGCGAGCTCTCGCAGCTGCGCCAGCGCGCGCTCGCCTCTGGCGTCGGCGGCGTCGACGAGCGAGCCGGAGCAATGGCGGTGCTGGCCCGCGCCGGACTCGGGCTCAATTTCAAGCTCCGGGCTCTCGCCGAGGGTGTCGCCTCGCTCACCACCGAGGTGGATCTCGAGATCAAGCGGACGACGGCACCCCCTCCGAAGACGAGCGAGCCGCCCAAGGCGACCGAGCCACCCAAGACCAGCGAACCACCCAAGACGACCGAGCCACCTCGGGATTCGTAGCGCAGCGAGCCGCCACCTACTTCGCCGCTGCTTCGAGCTCCTTCTGGTGCTCTTCCACCACTTTCGCTGCGATGTCGGGCGGCACCTCTTGATAACTGTGGAACTGCCGTCTGTGGGTTCCCCGACCGTGTGTCATCGAGTGCAGCTGCGTCGAGTACTTGTACATTTCCGCCTCGGGAACGACGACGCGGACTTTTGTCATTTTGCCGTCCGGCTCGCTACCCAGAATCTGCCCGCGCCGCGAAGAAAGGTCGCCCATCACGTCGCCGAGGTTCTCGTCCGGGGTCCACACGTCGACATCGAGCACGGGTTCGAGGAGCACAGGCCTCGCGGTCGGTGCGACGTTTCGGAACGCGAGAATGCCGGCCATCTTGAATGACATCTCGTTGGAATCAACGTCGTGGTAGGAGCCGTCGTACAGCTCGACTCTGAAATCGACCGTCGGGTAGCCTGCTTGGATTCCCCGCTGGGCGGACTCGACGATCCCTTTCTCGACGGCCGGGATGAACTTCGACGGAATGACCCCACCGACGATCTGATTCTCAAACTCGAATCCCGATCCGCGCGGCAGAGGGAAGATCCGAATCCAGCAGTGACCGTACTGTCCACGGCCTCCGGTCTGTTTCTTGTGCTTCCCCTGCCCGTCAGCCTTTCCCTTGATCGTCTCCCGATAGGGAACCCTTGGCCTCGTCAGCTCTGCATGTACACCGAACTTGCGTGCCAATCGGTCGATCACGATCTCGAGGTGCCGCTCGCCCACGCCGCGTACGATCGTCTGGCCTAGCTCTGCCTCGTACGAGTGGTGGAACGTCGGATCTTCCTCGTGCAAACGGTGGAGGCCGCTCAGGAGCTTCTCCTCCTCACCTCGCTGCTTCACCACCACCGCCTCGGCGATGACCGGATCCGGGAACGGAATGCGTGACACGATGACCGGTTGCTCGCGAGTCGAGAGTGTGTCGTTCGTGTGCGTGTCCTTGAGCTTCGCCACGACGCCGATGTCCCCGGCGTGCAGCTCGGCCATTTCGACTCGCTCCTTCCCCAGCGCCACCGACAGGTGGTTCAGCTTTTCCGAAACGCTGCGCGGTGCGTTGTGGAGCTCGACTCCATTGGCAACCCGTCCAGAGAAGATCCGGAAAAAGCTCACGTCACCGACATGCGGCTCCGACACCGTCTTGAACACATGGAGAACGGGCGACGCTGCATCGTCCGCCGTCAGATCGAGTGATTCCCCCGTTCCCCAGCGCTCCCCTCGCATGGCAGTGCGTTCCGCCGGGGACGGGCACAGTTGGACGATCTTCGTGAGGAGCGCTCGCATCCCGTAGGTCAGCTCCGCACTCCCACAAAAGAGCGGATAGAGCTCATTGCGAGCCATTCCGCGATGCATCGCCTCAATCGCCTCTTCACGCCCAATCTCCTCCCCACCCAAGTAGCGCTCGAGGAGGACATCGTCGGTAGCTGCGATCGTCTCGATCAGCTCTCGGGAGTACTCTTCGAGTTGGTCTTGATACTCGGGTGGCACTTCCGCTTCGTCGTACTCGCCCGTCTTGGTGCCGGGCTTGTAGAGATGGAGCTTACGCGAGAAAAGGTTGATGATCCCCTTGAACTCGGGCCCTTCGCCCACCGGGATCTCCACCGGGATCACCTTCGTCGTGAGCTCGTCCTTCACGCGCTGATACACCCTCTCGAAATCGGCGTGCTCCTTGTCCATTATCGAGACGAACAGGATGCGAGGAAGGCCCCGCGCCTCGCAGTATTCCCACACCTTCTCCGTCCCGACTTCCACGCCTGCCGTTCCTGCGACAACGATCACGGCCGCGTCTGCTGCCCAGGTCGCGGCAAGCGCGTCACCGGTGAAATCGAGGAATCCCGGAGTGTCGATGAGATTGATCTTCGCGTCCTGCCACTCGGCAATCGCGAGGGCCAGGTTGATGGAGTACTTGCGGTCAATCTCGTCTTGTGTGTAGTCGGTGAGTGCCGTTCCGTCCTTCACCGAGCCGTGTCGCTTGGAGGTTCCCG
>JBDHCY010000161.1:0-8559 GCA_039591795.1 Gemmatimonadota bacterium
GGCGCGAAAGGTGTCCGCATCGATCTCGAAGGTGCCTGCCTGGCTCCCGATGAGCGGATGAGGCCACTCGACGGTCACCGTCAGGGTCAGGCCCTTGGCGGGCGCGATGACGTAGGAGGCGTCGCCCTCCGTCACCGTAAACGGGGCAGCGATGCGAAGCACCGACGCCTCGCCGTCCGTCTCGACCGGGTCGGCAGCCGTGAGCGCTTCGAGATACGGCAGGAAACTCCCATCTCCGATCGGCGGCTCGGGGCCGTCGAGCTCCACCACGAGGTCGTCGATGGCCAGGGCTGCGACCGCCGCCAGCAGATGCTCGACCGTGTGAATCGTGACGGGGGGCTCTCCCAGCGCCGTACGCCGCTCGACCGAGCTCACGGCGTGCAGGCTGGCTGGGATTTCTGGCCGGGACGCCTCATCGGTGCGCCGGAAAACGATGCCCGTACCCGCCGGAGCGGGCTGAAAGGTCACGGCACACGGGCTTCCGGTATGGAGCCCCACGCCCTCGACCCGAGTCGAGTGCTCGATTGAGCGTCTAGTCGTCGTCGCCATACCGTCGAACGAGCGCCTCGAGCTGCCGGACGATCTTCGCCAGCCGCGGTTGTGCCGCCTCCCCCCGGAGCCACTCGCTCACCGGGCGTGCCGGCGTGCCGGAAAAGCGGCTGCCTGGGTCCAACGAGTTGATGACGCCCCCCTGCGCGCCCACCTGGGCGCCGGTACCGATCCGGCAATGGTCCGTGATCCCTGCCTGCCCGCCGATTACCACGCCGTCCTCCAACACCGAGCTTCCGGCGATCCCCGACTGGGCCGCGATGAGGCACCCCCGCCCGATTCGGACGTTGTGGGCAATATGCACGAGATTGTCGATTTTCGTTCCGGTGCCGATGACCGTGTCGCCCAAGCTTCCCCGATCCACCGTACAGTTGGCACCGAGTTCGACGTCATCCTCGATCACGACACGCCCGATGTGGGGGATCTTCGTGTGCTGCCCGTCCGCGGACGGGACGAAGCCAAACCCGTCCGCACCGATCACCGTGCCACCGTGGACGAGAACGCGAGCGCCGATCGTCGTCTGCGGGTAGACGGTCACGCTCGCCACGAGTTCGGTGTCGTCGCCGATCACCACGTCGTCCCCCACCACGCAACTCGTGCCGATGCGCACCCGGTCGCCCAGCTGGACTCCGCGACCGAGGACTGCCCGCGGCGCGAGCTCGACGCCCTCACCCCAGGTCGCGCCGCGCCCGACGACGACGGTTGGATGCACACTGGGTGACGGTGCAGGCTCGGGATAGAACCGCTGGACCACCGTGATGAACGCAGCGAGCGGCTCCGCCACGACGATGCGCGCCGCGGGCCCGGCCGCTGCCTCCTGGAATTCGGGACGGAGCAGCACGACGCCCGCGGCAGACGCGCGAAGAGAGGGCAGATTCCTCCGGCCGGCAAGAAATGTGAGCTCGGTTGGGCCTGCCTCTTCGATGGGGGCAACGCCACGTACTCGCACGGCACCATCGCCGAGCACGCGGCCGTCGACCCACGACGCGACCTCGGCCGCGTCGGCCTCCAGCACGGTCACGGTTGGACTACGGTGCTGCGCCGAGTCGCTGCAGCACAGCTCGGGTCAAGTCGAGGCTGCGATCGGCGGCGATGATCCCCGGCGACCCCGCGTCGAAGATGAACGCGTAGTTCCCCTCCGCCCGTAGGCCTTCGATGATGGCGTTCACGCGCTGCTGAATCGGCTCGAGTAGCTCCTGCTGCCGTACTTCGGCGCGCTGCTGAAGCTCGCCGGATCGTTGCTGCAACCGCTGATCGAGCTGCTGGAGCTCGCGCTCCTTCGCTTGCTTCGCCGACGGTGACAGCACCACGGACTGCTGGTCGTACTCGCGGACGGCCGAGTCCAGCTGGAGCTGGAGCCGACTGACCTCGTCTCGGAATGACTCGAGCTCTCTGGCAAACGCTGATTCAGCCGCCTGGTACTCCGGCACGGCCTCCAGCACGGCACGAGCGTTGACGAACGCCAGCCTCGTGGGCTCTTGCGGCGCACCGTCGCCAGCCGCGCCCCCGAGGAGTAAGCCGAGCGTCAGCACGCCGCCGACCAGGCCCGCTCGAGACAGCTGTTCCCGGTTCATCAGAAGAAATTCCCCAGTTTGAAGTGAAGCTTCCAACCGGGATTGGGCTGCCCAATGGGGCCGACCCGGTCGAAGCCGTATGCGTAGTCGAGCCCGAGTGGCCCGAGCGGGGAGATCAAGCTGACCCCGACGCCGGCCCCCCGAAATAGCCGGGTCGGGTTGAACTCTCCAGCCTGCGCCCAGTTGTTCGCGGCGTCGACGAAGGCGTTCAGGTAGAGCATCTGCGAGAGCCGAAGCCCCACCTCACCCGTCAACGCCAAGTACGAGGCCCCGAACGCGTCTGGACTGGCCACGCTGTTCTGTGCGAATGGGTTGAACCCCCGCGGTGTGATCGAGAATTCCTCGTACCCCCTGACCGGCACTCCAAACTGTGTCCCGCCGAGCGCGAAGAGCTGCCGGAAGAAGGGTCCGGCATCACCGAACACGAAACCGGCGCGCGCTTTGAACCCCAAGACGAAGATCGCCGGCTGAGACCCGACGTCGCCGCCGCCCATCTGCCCGAGCGGCGCGTACCAACGACCCTCGAGGTCGACCCGGCGAAAGTCACCGGTGCCCCCGAGCGGGCCACCGTTGAAGGCGATGCTCCCCTGGTGCATCGTCCCGCCGGTCGGGAACGGCAGGTTGATGCGCGTATCGCGCAAGATCGACAGCCCGATGGCCGAGCGGAGGCAGTCGACGCAGCGGAAGGCGCTCTGGAAGGTCGGGTTCGACGCCGATCCCTGGTAGTTCTCTTGCTCGAGCGTGTAGGAAACGAACAGCCGATTGAAACGGTCGAGCAACGGGAACCCGAGCTGCAGGCTGAACCCACGCGTCTGGATTCTCCCGAGGTCGGCGATCGTGTAGCGGAGTCGGGTGTTGTGGAGTCGGAGGGTCGCCGAGACGCGGGTGCCCCGAAAGGCCGGGTCGGTGTAGCTCAGATCAATGTCGTTGATGTTGCGCCCGAACTGCCACTGGATGCGACCGCGCTTCCCCCGGCCGAACAAATTCGGCTCGTCGAGCCCGATGAAGCCGCCGATCCCCGTGCCCTGGCCCAGCGAGGCCCCGACGTTGACGTTGCCCGTCCGGCGCTCTTCCACGTGGAAGATGATGTCGACGTCACCTTGCTCGTTGGCCGGCTGGACGTCGGGTGGGGGCATCGTCTGTTCGAAGAATCCCAGGTTGATGATGTTCTGGAACGACCGGATCAGGCGCTCTTGGTTGTAGACATCGCCGGGGATGACGAGGAGCGCGTCGCGGATCACCCGCTCGTGGGTG
Organism: Gemmatimonadota bacterium; assembly: GCA_039591795.1. Taxonomy (GTDB): domain Bacteria; phylum Gemmatimonadota; class Gemmatimonadetes; order Gemmatimonadales; family GWC2-71-9; genus JBDHCY01. The sequence continues at coordinate 3,378 of JBDHCY010000161.1, forward strand.
TGGCTGTTGCCCACGATGTCGACGCGACGGATCGTCGCCGGCTGGCCTTCGTTGATGACCCAGCGGAGATCGACGACCGCTCGCCCCTCGGCGTCACGGCGCCGGACCAACTCGGGACGGATCTGGACGTAGATGTAGCCCTGGTTCGTGTAGAGGTTGTGGAGCTGTTGGGTGGCTTCGTCCCACCGCGATTGGTCGAACACCGTCGAGGTGAACGTCCCGCCGAGTCCGAACAATCCTCGCGACCGTGCGCCGAAGGGATAGAGCGCTTCGAGCTGCTCGGTGGAAAACCGACGGTTGCCCACGATCTCGAAGGTGCCGAGATGGTGCTGGTCTCCCTCGCGCACCGCGATCTCGAGGATGCCCTTGCCTGTCTGTTCGTCGACGAGCAGAGTGTCGCGGACCACTTGGAAATCGACGTAGCCCTGCTCTCCGTAGTGCTGCGGAAGCCGCTCGTAGATATCCTCTTGGAGTTTCTCCTCGTCGTATTCCCCACGTTGGAACCACCAGAACCCTTCGGTGCCGGTCTTCATCGCGCCCGCGATTTGCTCGTCGGTCAGTTGGGTGTTGTCGCTAATGACGATCTGCGCGACCGGCACACGATGTCCCTCGACGATGTCGAACACGACGCGCACGGTGGTCGAGTCATCCGAGTACTGGATGATCGGCCGAACGCTCGATCGGTAGAACCCCTCGGAGCGATACACCGAGTCGATGGAAGCCCGGGACCGCTCCAGCGCCGCCCGGTCGAGCGGGCGCCCATCGAGGAGCACGACCTGGCTTCGGAGCGACCCCTGGGAGAGACGCTCGGCACCTCGAAGGCTCCACCGCAAGAGCACCGGGCGCTCGACGACCCGAATGATCAAGACGAGCCGCCCATCGACGTTCACCTGTTCGATGGCAACGTCGTCGTAATTTCCAGTGGAGTAGAGGGTCGTGACGGCGCGTTGGAGGTCGCGGAACGAGAGCGGCTCACCCGTCCGGAGACCCGACTGCTGCAGGACCACGCCCGCCTGGACCCGGAAGGTCCCAGCCACGGCGATGGAATCTGCGGACGGCCCCTGGGCGGGACGTTCCTGGGCGCTGGCCCAGCTCGGGCCAGCGCCCAGGATGACGGCAGCGGCAGCGAGGTGCGCGAGCCGGATCAAGCCTTCGAGCCAGAGAGCGCCCGGAAGGTGAGCCGATCGTCCTCCCCGAGGTCCACTTCGATCTCGTCGCCCCGGGTGAACTCGCCGAGGAGGATCTTTTCGGACAACGGGTCTTCGATGTGTTTCTGGATGGCACGCTTGAGCGGTCGGGCGCCGTACTGCTCGTCGTACCCGTGCCGAACCAGAAAATCGGAAGCTGCTGCCGTGAGCCGAATGCTGAGCTCTTCCTCGCCCAACCGTCGCTGCACATCGCGCATGAGCACATCGACCACCTTGGACACGTGCTCGCGAGTGAGCGGATGGAAGACGATCGTCTCGTCCACTCGGTTCAGGAACTCGGGGTTGAACACTCTCGTGATTTCGTCTCGCACTTTCTCGACCATCCGCTCGAACGTTCCCTGTCCGTCCGCCTGATGGAACCCGACGGCCGACGTCTTGAGGAGGTCACGCGCCCCCACGTTCGACGTCATGATCAGCACGGTGTTCTTGAAGTCGATCACGCGGCCGTAGTTGTCGGTCAGATGCCCCTCGTCGAGCACCTGAAGGAGGATGTTGAAGACGTCGGGGTGCGCCTTCTCGATCTCATCGAGCAGGACGACCGAATACGGGCGCCGGCGCACGGCCTTGGTGAGCGTACCCGAGTCTTCGTAGCCGACGTAGCCCGGTGGCGCACCGATCAGCCTGGACACCGAGAACTTTTCCATGTACTCGCTCATGTCCACCCTGATCAACGCCTGCGGGTCGGCAAAGAGGAACCCGGCCAGCGCACGCGCCAACTCCGTCTTGCCCACGCCGGTGGGCCCGCTGAAGATGAACGAGCCGATGGGCCGCCGGGGGTCTTTGAGCCCCGCACGCGAGCGACGGATGGCGCGAGACACCGCGGTGATGGCCTCGTCTTGGCCCACGACCGATTCGTGGATCTCCCCCTCCATGCGGAGGAGCCGCGACGTCTCTGCTTCCTGCAGCCGCGTCACGGGAATGCCAGTCCATCGCGAAACGATGAAAGACACCTCTTCTTCGGTGATGGTCGGTCGACGCGTCTGGCGCTCGCGGTCCCACTCTTCCTGTTGCTTGCGAATGCCCGTCTGAAGCTCACGCTCGCGGTCGCGCAGTGCGGCCGCACGCTCGAAGTTCTGATCGCGCACCGCGGCTTCTTTCTGCGCCGTCACCTCCGACAGCTCTTCCTTGAGCGACACGACCTCGGGGGGAGGAGCTTGCGACGCAAGCCGCGCCCGGGCACCGGCCTCGTCGATCACGTCGATGGCCTTGTCGGGCAGGAACCGGTCGGTGATGTAGCGGTCGGACAGGCGCGCCGCAGACCCCAGAGACTCATCGGGCATCACGACGTGGTGGTGATCTTCGTACCGCTTGCGAAGCCCCTTCAGGATCTCGATCGTCTCTTCGACGGTGGGAGGCTCGACGATCACCGCCTGGAACCGCCGCTCGAGCGCGCCATCCTTCTCGATGTACTTGCGGTACTCGTTCAGCGTCGACGCACCAACGCATTGGAGCTCCCCACGCGCCAGCGCCGGCTTCAGCATGTTCGACGCGTCGATCGCGCCCTCCGCGGCACCGGCTCCCACGAGCGTGTGCAGCTCGTCGATGAAGAGCACCACGTTGCGGTCTTGAGCGATCTCGTTCATCACGGCCTTGAGACGCTCTTCGAATTGTCCACGATACTTCGTGCCGGCGATCACTGCCGCCATGTCGAGTGCCAGCACGCGGTGGTGCCGCAACGCCTCGGGACACTCGCCGCTCGCGATGAGCTGCGCCAGCCCTTCGACGATCGCGGTCTTGCCGACGCCAGGCTCGCCGATGAGCACCGGGTTGTTCTTCTTCCGGCGTGACAGCACCTCCATCACGCGCTCGATTTCGCGGTGCCGCCCGATCGTCGGATCGAGCTTGCCCTCCACCGCGAGCTGCGTCAGGTCGCGGCAGAAATGATCGAGGGCGGGGGTCTTCGACTTCTTCTCGCCCTTGCCCGACGGCGCCGGCCCGCCGGACGAGGCCGGCGTCTGCGGCATCTCGCTGCCAAGCAACCGCAGGGTCTCGGCGCGCGCTTGTTCGAGGTTCACTCCCGCGTCGGTGAGCACCTGCGCCGCGATGCCCTTCTCTTCGCGGAGCAAGCCGAGGAGGAGATGTTCCGTCCCCACATAGGAGTGGTTGAGCTCGCGCGCCTCGCTCATGGCGAGCTCGAGCACCTTCTTGGCGCGCGAAGTATACGGAAGGTCGGGCCCAGCCGCCGCCTGAGCCTTCCCTTTCTTGACGGTCTCCTCGATTTTTTGTTGGATGTCTTCGAGATCGACGCTCAAGTTCGTGAGCACAGCTGCCGCCACGCCCTCGCCCTCGCGAATCAAGCCCAGGAGAATGTGCTCGGTCCCCACGTACTCGTGGTGGAGGCGGGCGGCCTCCTCGCGAGCCATCTGGAGCACCTTGCGCACTCGATCGGTGAAATTGTAGCCGTTCATCGCGATCGCCGTCCTCGCCACTTCATGTTGGAACTCATCGCACCGGCTCCGCCTCGAGCGTCCGCCGGACATAGGCTGCCCGGACAGCTGGGAGGTCCGGGTCGGTCATCCGCCGCCCCTCCGACCGGGCCAGATGGGCGGGTTGTGCGAGAATTGCCAACTTGTTGAGCGTATATACACTTAGCCCGTCGATCAGTTTCAGGCCGAGCCCCAGCCGCACCGCGCTCATCAGGTTCATCGCCTCCGTAAACGACAGCGTCCTGGCAAATCGCAGCAAACCGTATGCCCGCCACACCTTGTCGGCGATCACGGTTGGCGCTTCCCGCCCGAGCATCGCCCGGGCCCGTTCCTCGTAGGCGATCACCTGCCGGACGATTCGGCCCATGTGATCGATCAGCTCTTCCTCGCTCTTCCCCAACGTGGTCTGGTTGGACAGCTGGAAGAAGTTGCCGACGATCTCGCTCCCCTCCCCGTACAGCCCGCGGGCCGTGAGCCCCACCTGGGTCAGGCCGTGCAGCACCTTGGCCATCTCCTTGGTGAGCACGAGGCCCGGAAGGTGGATCAGTACCGACGCCCGGAGCCCCGTGCCCGCATTGGTCGGACACGCCGTAAGGTAGCCAAACTCCCGGTGGAATGCGAAAGGAAGCTGGCGCCCTAACTCGTTGTCCAGGGCCTCGATGGCGGAGTAGGCGTCCTCCAGCGCACAGCCCGAGCGCAGTGCCTGGAGCCGGAGGTGGTCCTCCTCGTTTACCATCAGCCCGGTGTCCCCCTCGAGCACGAGAGCCGACGCGTTGCGGACCGAGCCCGACCCCTCGAGCCCGGCGAGCTCCTTGGAAATGAGATGACGCTCGTGCAAGAGCTGCCGGTCGGGCGCATCGAGCTGGTCGAGCTCGAACACCATCGCCGATTCGAGCGCTCGGGTCGCGCGGGCCGCACCCACGACACTCTCGCCGATCGCGGCGCGCTCGGCCGCACTCGCGCGCTGTGGAAACGCGTAGCCGGTGAGGTTGCGCGCGAGCCGCAGGCGCGTGGACAGCACGATGTGCGACTCCGGCCCGCTCGCCTCGAGCCACCCAATTCCTCCGTCGGTCAGCAGGCTCAGGTCGATCATTCGAGCACCTTGATCCGATCGCGGAGCTCGGCGGCGAGCTCGAAATTCTCCGACGCCACGGCACGCTGGAGCTGGTCGCGGAGGTCGGCCAACCGGTCGTCGCTCTCGACCGGCCGATCGACGGGCAGGTAGGCCTCGCCGGTGTGTTGACTGGCGCCATGGACGCGGCGCAGGAGGTCGCGGAGGTGCCCTTCGAACGACGTGTAGCAGTCCGCGCAGCCGAGTCGGCCGCTGTCGCGGAAGTCTTGTAGCGTGCCGCCGCATGCCGAGCAGGCGACTCCGTCTCCGCTAGTGCCAAGACTGGCCAGGAAGTCGCCGAGCGGCGACTTCAGCTTGTCCGCGCCGGTCTCAACGCCTTGCTCGGCCGCGCACTGCTCGCACAGATGGAGCGTCACTTTCGTGTCTTGCTCCACCTGGGTGAAGTTGATGACGGCCTCACGCTCCCCGCAGCGGTC
>JBDHCY010000162.1:0-11617 GCA_039591795.1 Gemmatimonadota bacterium
AATGGACGTGCGTGTGTCGGTCGCTCAACCAGCGTTCGACGCGGACACCAACGTGTTGGGCTGCATCAATCTGCTCGAAGGGGCTCGCGAAGGCGGTGTGCGGCGGTTCATCTTCGCGTCGTCGGGCGGCGTCGTCTACGGCGAACAGGCGCCACCACTCCCTGAGGAGGCACAGAAGCTCCCCGCTTCGCCATACGGCGTCAGCAAGCTCGCGGGCGAGCACTATCTCCACGTCTACCAGCTGCTCCACGGGCTCGAGACCGTGTCGCTGCGCTATGCCAACGTCTACGGACCACGACAAGACCCGCACGGCGAAGCGGGCGTCGTCGCGATCTTCGGCGAGCGCCTCGGGCGGGGCGAATCCGTGACGGTGTTCGGAGACGGCCGGCAAACACGTGACTACGTCTTCGTGGGCGACGTCGCGCGTGCGAACGTGCTGGCGTCCGACGCGAGGCTCTACGGAACGAATACCCTCGACGCCACGGCCTACAACATCGGCACCGGCGTCGAGACGAGTGTTCTCGGGTTGGCTGAGCTCCTCGCAAAGGTCGCCGGGCGCGGAGCGGCGATCCACCACGAGGCGGCGCGCGCGGGTGAGCTGGCTCGAAGCGCTCTACAGGTCGAGCGGGCCAGGCGTGAACTCGGCTGGCGCCCGACGGTGTCGCTGGAAGACGGCCTACGCCAGACGTACGCCTGGATCACGAGGGACTGAGACGTGCTGCTCGCGGTTCAAGTTGGTGAGGCCGTCCCCACGACGGTGTGGGACCTCGTGGCAGTCTCGAGCCGCGAGACGAAGACTGTCTTGTTGGTCCTGGCGCTCTTCTCGCTGGCGTCGTGGTTTCTCATCGTGCTGAAATGGTGGCAATTCCGAAAGGTTCGGGGGCAGGGCACACAGTTCTTCTCGGCCATCGAGGGTGCGGAACGGCTCGACGAGGCCTACCATGCGGTGCTCAAGCTCCCCACCTCTCCCCACACGCGGATCTTCCGCGAGAGTGTGCACTTCTTCTCGGAGCTCAAGCCAGGCGCGCTGCAGGAGGAGAAGGGGCGCATTCAGCTCACATCGACACAACTCGAGGCGCTTCAGATGGTGCTCGCGAAGGAGGTCGCTGCCGAGCGCGACGGCATGGCCCGCTTCCTCCCGTGGCTCGCGACGTTCGGCTCAGTGAGCCCGCTGCTCGGTCTCCTCGGGACGGTGCTTGGCGTCATGAACGCGTTCATCGGCATCGCGCTCCGTGGGTCCGGCAATATTCAAGCGGTTGCGCCCGGGGTTGCGGAAGCCCTCGTGACCACCGTGGTCGGACTGGCGGTGGCCATCCCATCGGTCATGGCGTACAACGCCTACGTCAGCCGTCTCGGTCTCTTTGCGGGGGAGCTTGAAGGGTTCGGCCGTGAGCTCATCGCCACGATGGCTCGCGAGGGGAGGCTATGATGGAGAGGGAAGGGCTCCGCGGGCACGGCGAGCTCCCGCTCAATGCAGATATCAACGTCACATCGCTGGTCGACGTTGCGTTTGTCTTGCTCATTATCTTTATGATCACAGCGCCGATCATGCAGGGCGGCGTCGATGTCGAGCTCCCACGGGCCGCAGCGAGGCCGCTCGACCCAAAGGCAGGTCTCATCGTATCGGTCGATCGCCAAGGTCGTATCTACGTGGACGAGACGCCACTTACCTTCGACGATTTCCGCGTGAGCTTTGCGGCCATCGTGACCGCGCGGCAGCCACAGGGGATCTACCTGCGCGCCGACCGACGAGTTGCCTATGGAACCGTCGTGCGCGTGCTGGCACTGATGCGGAGTAGCGGGGTGGAGGACGTTGGCCTCGTCGCAGAGGAGGAGACGATCCAGCGATGATGGAGCGGTCGCGACGGCCGTCGGGGCGCGGGGTGGTAGTGGGGCTTGCCGGCTCGTTTGCGGTGCACGTGGTCCTGGCGGGGGCGCTGTTCGCCGGCGCGGCGGACCGGCAGGCGTCGCCGCCCGTCTACCGGGTCTCGCTGGTTGCGGCGCCGCGGCCCGCCCCCGGGCGTCGGCCGCCACCGGAGGCGGTCGAGCGGCCGGCAGAGGAGCCGCGACCGGCGCCGCCGCGCCCGCGGCCACGACCCACCAAGCCGCGCGAGACGACGGCCCCGCCTCCAACCAAGACCGAGGCTCCACCTCGCGCGCGTGCCGAAGAAGAACCGCTGCCGGGCGAAGAGCCGTCCACGGGTCGCGACGTGGCCACCGTCGAGACCCCGGGGGTCGAGTTTGCCTTCCCGGAGTATCTCGCCCGCATCGTGGCTGAAGTGCATCGCCGGTGGCAACGGCCGTCGGGCAGAGCATTCGAAGCGGAGATCCAGTTTCTCGTCCATCGAGATGGGTCCGTGACCAACCTGCATTTCACCAAGCGGTCCGGTGACTTCTCGTTCGATCTCGAGGCCCAGGGCGCCGTAGAAGCGGCCGGACGCTCCGCTGCGTTTGGTCCACTCCCACCGGACTATCCCGCAGACGTCCTGCCCGTGACGTTCTTCTTCGCGCCGCGGGCGGGGCGATGAGACCGAGCCTGCCGCCGCGGTGCGGGCGATGAGACGCAGCCTGGCCCTCGCTCTCACGCTCGTGCTCCCCGCCGTCGCCCAGGCGCAAGACACCACCGCCAGGGAGGGCGTGCGAGTCGGCATCACCTACCGCCCGGGAACCCGCCCAGGTGTGGCGGTTCTGCCCGGGGCGACCGGTCTCGACTCGCTGCGGGCTCTCGTCCTGCGCGACCTTGACTACAGCGACTTGTTCGAGGTGATTGCGCTTCCGGGCACGGACTCGATGGCGTCGACCGCCGGGCGCGCTCTCAACTATCCCCTCTACCGGGCACTCGGTGCCGACTTTGCCGTTGAAGTGCTCGGCACGGCAGAAGATGCGAGGCTCGCTATCCACAGCGTCTCGGGAGGAGCACTGGTTCGCGATCTCGCCGCCGGCGGCCTCGATCTCAGCCGCCCCGACGACCGGCTGCGAGCACATCGACTGACCGACGAGATCGTGGAGCTGACCGTGGGGACGCCCGGGATCGCGGCGACCCGTCTCCTCTTCGTGCAGGGTCGCCGTATCTTCCAGGTTGATGCGGACGGCGCCGCGGTCCGTGCGGTGAGCCCGTCTTCGGTCAAGGCCCTCTCGCCAGTCTGGGCGCCGGATGGCCGGCGCTTCGCGTACATGGCGTTGGAGGAGGACGGACAGGGGCGGCTCTTCGAGCTGGCGGTGGGCAGCGACCGGCCCGAGCTCGTGTTCTCGACCGGGACGGGTCTCAACATGACCCCGGAGTACGCGCCGGACGGAAACGGCCTCGCGTTCGCCCGCGCCGTCGATGGGCAGACCGATCTGTTCTTGGTGCGTACGCGGGATGCCTGCTGCCTGCAGCGCTTGACGGTTGGTCGCTTCGCCGATAATCTGTCACCCGCATTCAGCCCGGACGGGTCACGCGTGGCGTTCGTGTCGACGCGGCCGGGCCTCCCACAACTGTACGTCATGGCAGCGGACGGGACGGGGCAGGAACTGTTCGCTCCGTTTGACTACGGCGTCACCGGGGCTTCCTATGCACCGGCGTGGTCGCCGGATGGGCAGCGGGTCACCTTTCACCGCATCGTCGAGGGAACCCCGCAGCTCTTCGTTCTCGATGTGCGGACTCGGAGCGCGCGCCAATTGACCTCGACTGGGCGAAACGAAGACGCGACCTGGGCACCCGACAGCCGGCACATCGCGTTCGTGTCGAACCGGACTGGGTCTCGGCAGCTGTGGGTCATCGACTTGGAAACGGGGCGCGTGCGCCAGCTCACGAGAGTGGGCGCCACGCGACTCCCTGCATGGTCGCCGCGCCTCGCGGCGGCGGATCTCACGACACCTTAACTGGGAGTAACGATGAGGCGGATGGCTTTCGTTCTTGGCGTGGGCACCTTGGCCGTGCTCGCGGCGTGCGGGGGGAACCCCGAGCCTGCGCCGCCCCCGGGGCCCGACCCGGACTCGCTTGCGGCGGCTCAGGCCGAGCAGGCGCGGCTGGATTCGATCCGACGCGCGGAAGAGGCGCGGCGCGACTCGATTCGACGCGCGGAGCAGATGCGGGCCGATTCCATCCGCCGCGCCGAGGAGCGAGCGCGGGCGGAGACACAACGGGTGCGCGGGATGATCATGGCGCGGATTCACTTCGATTTCAACAGGTCGGACATCCGGCCCGGCGACGCCGAGATCCTCGATCAGAAGCTCGCACTGTTGCAGGCCAACCCGATGGTTCGGGTCCGCATCGAGGGGCACTGCGATGAGCGGGGCAGTGACGAATACAACCTCGCGCTCGGGCTCCGCCGCGCGAATGCGGCGAAGGACTATCTGGTGAGCCGTGGCATCGCACCGGAGCGGGTCGAGGTCGCGTCGTTCGGCGAGGAACGGCCACTTGTGGCCGAATCCAATGAGGACGCGTGGACCCAGAACCGCCGCGATGAGTTCATCGTCACCGGCGGCGGCGACCGGCTCGTCATGGGTCGCTAGTGCACAGAGCTGCGGTCCTCGCCCTCGGGCTCGCCGTCAGCGGCTGTGCCCTGAAGAGCGACGTCCGGCGAGTCGAGGCGCAGCTGGCAGAGATACGCGCGGAAGCCGTCCGGGCCGATGAGGCCCGGGCGGCAGCGCTTGAAGATGTGCGTGCCCAACTCGCCGAGGCCGATCGCCAGCTCAGCGAGGCGTTGGTGGCGCAGGCAGGGGTACTCACCCTGTTTCGGGCCGAGACGGGCCAGGAGCTGCTGGAGATTCAGCAGCAACTCGTCCAGATCCAGGAGCTCACCGGGCAGAGCCAGCAGAGGCTGTCCGAGCTGCGGAGCCAGCTCGAGCGGCGTACAGACGTGCTCCCCCCCGACACCGGCGCCGCCGCGGGCCAACCGGGAGCCTTGGTGATCTTCGAGGCATCAAACCAGCAGCTACGGCGGGGTGCCGTCGGCACGGCGCGTGAGGGCTTTCGACAGTTCTTGGCGTTGTATCCCACCAACGACCGCGCACCCGACGCTCTCTATTTCATCGGGGAGAGCTTCGAACGCGAGGAACCCGATTCGGCGGCGGCGGTGTACGAAGAGGTCGTGACGAGCTACCCAAGCAGCCCACGGGCTCCGCAGGCGCTCTACAAGCTCGGCCTCCTCACGGAGCAGCGGGGGCAGGGCGCCGCTGCTCGCCGCTACTACGAGCGTGTCCTCCGCGACTATCCGCGGTCGCCCGAGGCGAGCCTGGCCCGCGAGAAGCTGCAAGGGGGCGCTGAGCCCTAACCCGCCGTGCCTGACGAAACGCCGCGAGGTGAGATGCCGTTCCTCGACCACCTCGAGGAGCTCCGGTGGCGTCTGCTCCGAAGCCTCGCAGCGGTCGTCGTCGGGGCGCTCATCGGCTACGGGATCCTGAGCTGGCTCGACGTCATCGGATTCCTCAAGGCTCCGATCTCAGACTATCTGCCGGACGGCCGCCTCGCCTTCACGTCGCCGGCCGAGCCGTTTCTCATCACCCTCAAAGTCGCCGTTGCACTCGGGCTCGTGCTGGCCTCGCCCGTCGTGATCTGGGAGGCGTGGGCGTTCTTCTCGCCGGCCCTCTACCAGCGTGAGAAACGCGTGATCGTCCCCACCCTCCTGGTGGGCACCGGTCTCTTCCTCGGTGGCGCTGCCGTCGCGTACTACTGGGTCCTCCCAGCGGCACTGCGCCTGTTGTTTGGCGTCAATCCAGAGTCGTTCACACCCGTCATCACGGGGCCAGCGTACTTCGCGTTCGCACTCCGTCTGATCTTCGCGTTCGGTCTCGTGACCGAGCTGCCACTCGTCCTCACGATCCTCGCGGCATTCGGCGTGGTCTCATCGCGTGGGCTGCGGCGCAACCGCCGGTATGCGCTCCTTGTCGGGGCCGTCCTGGCGGCGTTTCTGACTCCGCCCGACGTCGTGTCGATGATGATGATGCTCCTTCCGGTGCTGATCCTCTACGAGATCAGCATCTGGGCCGCTTGGCTGATCGAGCGCAGGCGGGCGCGGAGCGCTGCGGCTGGAGCGGTGGTCCTGTGGTGCCTACTGGTTCCAGATCTGGCCTCGAGCCAGGAGCAGCGCGACACCACCGCTCGGCGGCCGCTCGGCACCCCGACCGGTGAGCGTCTCGACACGGCGGCAGCCCGCGCGCTCGGCCTGCCAACGGGCCCGGAACGCACGCTGCCCACCGCGGACTCCTTGATGACCGCGCTCCTCGCGCGCGGTGGGTTCGAGACGATACGGTACCGGGCCGACACGGTGACCCTCTTCGCCGTCGAGCGGGAGGTGAGGTTCCGCGGTGCCGTGCGCCTCGATCGGGGCACGGCGATCCTCGAAGCCGATTCAGTGCGCTACTACGATGAGACGTGCGCGATGAACGCCGGGGGCGAACCCGCCCTCTTCGATGCGGGCACGGTGCTCATCGGAGAGGCGATGCTGTACGATGCCTGCATCGAACGAGGCGTCGTGGACCAGGCGATCACCGAATTCGATCAGAACGGCGTGAACTGGTATCTGCGCGGTCAGCTGGCGGTCGACTCGAGCTCGAGTCGATTCCACGCGGGGCGCAGCCGCATCACTTCGTGTGAGCTTCCAAGCGCTCATTACCACTTCCACGCTCGCAAGCTCAAGTGGATCAGCGAACGCGTACTCATAGCCCGCCCGGCCATCCTGTACGTGCGTGACGTGCCGGTGTTGTGGCTCCCGTTCATCTTCCAGGACATTCGCCCCGGGCGTCGCAGCGGCATCCTCGTGCCCAAGTTCGGTATCAACGATCTCGTCCGACCGAGCCGGTCCTACGAGCGTCACCTGACCGGGGTCGGGTACTACTGGGCCATGAGCGACTACACCGATGCGCAGGTGACCTTCGACTGGTACTCCAACCGGTACATCGCTATGCGTGGGGCGTTCGCCTACCGGTGGCTCGATCGGTTCGTGCAGGGCGGGCTTCGCGTCGGTCGCCAGCAGCAGTCTGATGGCGCGTCTTCTACCAACATTCAGTGGTATCACCGCCAGAACTTCTCGAGTCGGACCAGTCTCGTCGCCAGCGTGAACTACGCCTCCAATAGCCGCGTCGTGCAGGACAACGCCGTCGATCCCACGGACCTGACGGCCAACATCGACTCGCGCATCAACTACAGTCGCACACTGGACTGGGGGCGTCTCGATTTCGGCGGGAGCCGAACGCAGAGCATCACGAGTCCCTCGGTCAATCAGACCCTCCCGACGATCGCGCTGGCGCCGTCCGCGGTGAATCTCGGGCGCTCGGTGACCTGGTCACCCTCGTTCCGCCTCACCAACTCCCAGGACCTGAACCAGTCTGCCGGCGTGCTGCTGGCGGCATCTGGGGGCGGGACCGATACCCTCGTGCTACTCGCCAACACGCGGCGGACGACCGCGAACTTGAACACTCCCATCCGCATCGGCAGCTGGAACTGGAGCAACGCTATTGCCTTCACTGACTTCTGGACCGATCGACGCGCCGTGAGGACCGAGCTCGGGGCGGACAGCGCGAGCCAGATCGTCACCGCGTTCGCCCAGGACTTCTCCACCGGCATCGACTGGACCACAGGCATCGGCCTCCCCACCCTGCTCCGCAGCTCGTGGAGACTGCAGCCATCGATCTCAGTGCAGAACGTCACTTCGGGGCCGTTCCTCGTGCGCAACCGGAACACCGGGGGCGAGTGGGTGGCGCAGGGCAAGCGGTTTTCGTTCGGCGCGAGCCTCTCGCCCACACTCTTCGGCTTCTTTCCCGGCGTCGGGCCGATCATGCGCATCCGGCACGCGCTGTCGCCATCGCTCAGTTGGCGATATGCGCCGTCGGCGTCCGTTCCAGAGGCCTACGCCCGTGCGCTCGATCCAAGCGGCGTCGCCGCCGGCGGGGGGGGCAGAGCGGTGCATCAGCTCGTTCTCGGTCTGTCGCAGGTCTTCGAGGGGAAGTTCACCCCCGAACCGGGCGATACGGCAGCCGATCCTCGGAACGCGCGCAAGAGCAAGCTCCTGCAGCTGAACACCTCGTCCTTCACCTATGATTTCGAGCGAGCCAAGCTCCCCGGGCAGAACGGCTGGGTGACGCAGCGCCTCACCAACACGTTCACCTCCGAGCTCCTGCGAGGCATGAGCGTGAGCATCACGCACGACTTGTGGGATGGCCCCGCGGGCTTCGACACGACGAAGTTCGACCCGTTCCTGTCCAACGTCTCGGCACGAGCGACGATCAACGCCGGCACCGTGACCGGGCTCCTCGGCCTGTTGGGGCTCGCGCGCGCGCCTGAGCCCTCTCGCGAGCCAACGCGCCAAGCCGCCGACAGTGCGGCCGCCGATACCGGGTTCACCGGCGTCGGATCGCCGATCGGTGGACGCTTCACGACCCTCGACCGGATGGCACCCTCACGCTTTGGTGGACGAGGCTTCACCTTGGCGCTCACCTACGATGTGACCCGGGCCCGCCCAAGGCCCGGTCCCGTCATCTCGCAAGACCGCCGGAACATGGGCATCGCCCTCAACTTCAGCCCGACTGCCAAGTGGACGTTGGCGTGGAACACCAGGCGTGTCCTCCCGAGCGGACAACACCTCGGTTGGAGTGTCAGTCTAACATGGTGTGGTTAAATAACTTACCTCGGATCCCACCGTGGCACGCCCTGTGCTCTCAGCTTTGGTAACCGCGGGTGGAGGAACAGATCATGTCCAGAGATCGGTTGACCATGGCTGGAGTCGCCCTGGCCGTTGTTGCAACGGCCTGTGGGAGCGACACCGTGGTCGTCGTGCCAGCGGTGGGCAGGCCGACTGGCCTCACCTACGAGCTGGAGCCGACGGGCGATCCACTCGCCCCGGAGGGGCTGCTCCTGCGTTGGGTGCCTCCGTCGAACGAGGTTGTCGACTTCTATCGCGTCTACTCGCGCGCTGGAAACGAATCATTCGGGCTGCGCGGCGAGACGAGCTCGCCTTCGTTCCACGACCGCGGGGTTCCGCACTTTGAGTATTTCGTCACCGCGGTCACTGCGGGCGGCGAATCGCAGGGCAGCAACACCGTGCAGGTGGACGAGCGTGGCCGGCTCCCGGCACCGTCATCACTGGCCTCCGTCTCGCTCGACGAAGCGATCCACCTGGCATGGTCCGACAACTCCTTCGCGTCGGCACCCGAAGCGTTTCGCACCTACCGCGTGTACTCCGCACTCTACTCGCTCGACGATGGCCTGTGCGACGAGACGTGGGTGCTCGAAGGGACCACGGTGGCCCCTGAGTTTCTCTCCGGCGCGCTGCCGAACGGTGTCCCGCGCTGCTTCGGCGTGTCGGCGCTGAGTCTCGACGGGTGGGAGAGCCTCTGGTCACCCGTGCGTGCAGACACGCCGCGCCCGGACGCACGCAACGTCATCGTTTGGGCCTACGACGTCCGGGCACTCGAGAGCGGCTTCCGTTTCTGGATCGATGGGAACGGGGACTTCCGTGCTCAGCGGAGCGAGCTAGGCCACGTCCTCGACGGCAACCGTGCCGACCTCGATTTCTGGCTCTTTCGCGATGCGGCTGACGGCTCGCTCTGGTTCGTGCCCGAGCGGTCGGCGGCGGCAGTCCAGCAGTACGCGGCTGGGCCGATCGACGACCTGACCGCGATTGACTTCGCGCCGCTCGGGGGCTACGGCCGTAGCGCGATGGAGGCCCTGCCCGGTTTCGGGTACGTCTTCGAAATGGATGGAGGAGACGGCTTTTTCCGCTACGGCGGTCTGCGGGTCACCCATGTGGGGCGTGAGTACTTGATCTTCGACTGGTCGTTCCAGGACGACCCGGGGAACCCCGAGCTCACCATCGTGGCGGGCGGCGCGCCCTAACCGGGCGCGCGGGTGGCGTCAATCAGTGGGGTTCGCGCGCGCGCCGTTCTGCTGCTAGCTTTGGCGCGTGCGCGAGCCGCTCGTCCTCACTGGCTCCTCGCTCACGATCGACGACGTGATTGCGGTGGCCAGACATGGCCGCCCCGTCCGACCGGCGTCGGACGCGCTCGCGCGGGTTGGGGCGTCCCGGCGCGTGGTCGACGACGCGATCGCTCGCGGCGAGACCATCTACGGCGTGAACACCGGCTTCGGTAAGCTGGCTCACGTTCGCATCGACTCGGCCCGTTTGGCCGAACTCCAGGTCAATCTGATACGAAGTCACGCATCGGGCGTGGGGGAGCCGCTGCCCACCGAGGTGGTGCGCGCGATGATGCTCCTCCGCGCCAACGTGCTTCTCAGGGGCGCGAGTGGCGTCCGTCCGGAGCTCCCGACGTTGCTGACCGATCTCCTGAACGCCGGTGTGCATCCGCGCGTGCCGGAGCAGGGGAGCGTGGGAGCCTCGGGCGATCTTGCGCCGCTCTCACACCTCGCGCTCGCCGTGATTGGCGAGGGCGAGGTCGCGGCACCCGGAGGCGGGTGGCAGCCGGCGCGTGAGGCTCTCACCGCTCTGGGGCTCGCTCCGCTCACCTTGGCCCCCAAAGAGGGGCTCGCGTTCGTCAATGGTACGCAGGCGCAAACGGGGATCGGCGCGCTCTTGCTGCACGATGCGTGGACCATCTGGCATACGGCGCATACGGCCGCCGCCATGAGTCTCGAAGCGGTGCGTGGCACGCCAGCGCCGTTTGATGCCCGCATTCACGACGCGAGACCACATCCCGCTCAGCGCCGATCGGCGGCGCTCCTGCGCGCATTGCTCGAGGGCAGCCAGATTCGGGAGTCGCACCGCAAAGGCGACCTCCGAGTACAAGACGCCTATTCACTGCGGTGCACGCCGCAGGTCCTCGGTGCGGTTGGTGAGGCGTTTGGTTTTGCCGAGCAGCTCGTTGCCGTCGAGCTCAACGCGTCGACCGACAATCCCCTCGTCTTCGACGACGACGTGCTCTCGGGCGGGAACTTTCACGGGCAGCCGGTGGCCCTCGCGCTCGACGTACTGGCCCTGGCGCTCGCGACGCTCGCTGGCCTCGCCGAGCGGCGTTTGGAACGGGTTGTCAATCCCGATCTGTCGTCGGGCCTACCACCGTTCCTCGCCAACGATCCAGGGCTCGAGTCGGGATTCATGACAGCCCAGATCACTGCGGCCGCCCTCGCCGCGGAATGTCGGGTGCTGGCGACCCCCGCCTCGGTCCAGTCGATTCCCACCGAGGGGAATCAAGAAGACTTCGTCCCGATGGGGATGACGGCTGGCTGGAAGGCACGTCGCATTCTCGCAAACACGGCGCGCATCGTAGCCATCGAGCTCCTGGCGGCGGCGCAAGGCCTGGAGTTCCTCAAGCCGCTCCGCCCGGGGCGTGGTGTGGCGAACGCGCGGGACGCGATTCGCGCGCAGGGGCTCGCACCACTTGCTGGAGATCGGTCGATGGCTGGCGAAATCGAGACGTGTGCAGCGCTCGCGCTCGAGGGCCGCTTCGTGCCGCCCTCCGGAGAGGCCGGATGAGCGGACCTCGCGCTGTGCGCGCCCCGCGCGGGAGTGCCCGGTCGTGTCGCGGCTGGATACAAGAAGCGGCGCTGCGGATGCTCATGAACAACCTCGACCCGGAGGTCGCCGAGCGACCGGACGACCTCGTGGTCTATGGAGGCACGGGACGCGCAGCGAGAAGCTGGGACGCGTTCGACGCCATCGTGCGTACGCTGCGCGACCTC
>JBDHCY010000163.1:0-9121 GCA_039591795.1 Gemmatimonadota bacterium
GAGCCCGCACACGATGAACTTTCTTTGGCACCGGGCGACTAGAAGAGAGGAGACCAGAAGCGGCAATGCAACACACGACTCACGATCACGGCGGCCACCGAGACCACCACGCGCAGATGGTCGCTGATTTCCGCCGGCGATTCTGGATCTCCCTCGCACTCACCGTCCCGGTGCTCCTCCTGGCACCGATGATCCAAGCTTGGCTCGGTCTCGCGGAGGTTCTCGCGTTCCCGGGCGACCGGTACGTTCAGCTGGCCCTGGCGAGCGCGGTGTTCTTCTACGGCGGTTGGCCCTTTCTCCAAGGAATCGTACGCGAGATCCGGAGACGCCAACCGGGCATGATGACCCTCATCGGGTTGGCCATCTCTGTTGCCTACATCTACTCGAGCCTCGTGGCACTCGGGCTCCGCGGCACGGTGTTTTTCTGGGAGCTCGCCACGCTGGTCGACATCATGCTCCTCGGCCACTGGATCGAAATGCGATCCGTCATGGGTGCCTCCACGGCCCTCGAGGCGCTCGCGAAGCTCATGCCAGCGGAGGCGCACCGACTGCGGGTCGACGGCTCAACCGAAGACGTGCCTGTGAGCGACCTGCACCCCGACGACCACCTGCTCGTCAAGCCGGGCGAGAAGGTCCCAACCGATGGACGGATCGCGGAAGGTCGCAGCACGTTCAACGAGGCCATGCTCACCGGCGAGAGCAAGCCCGTGGAGCGGGGCGAAGGGAGCGAGGTGATCGGTGGTGCAGTGAACGGCGAGTCGGCCGTCACCATCGTCGTCGAGCGCACCGGCGACCAGACCTACCTCGCACAGGTGCTCGACATGGTGCGCCGAGCGCAGGAATCGCGCTCGCGCACCCAGGATCTCGCCGACCGAGCGGCCCGCTGGCTCACCTTCGTGGCGATCGGCGCCGGAGGCCTGACCCTCGGCGCATGGCTCGTCACGGGTAGCACGTTCGATTTTGCGCTCGAGCGGATGGTCACGGTCATGGTGATTACATGTCCGCATGCGCTGGGGCTCGCCATTCCCCTCGTGGTTGCAGTCTCCACGGCGATGACCGCACAGCGCGGCCTCCTGCTGCGCGACCGCTCCGCCTTCGAGCGTGCACGAGCGCTCGACGCAGTCGTATTCGACAAGACGGGCACACTCACCGAGGGGCGCTTCGGCGTCACCGACCTTCTTTCCCTGGGCGGCGCAGACGATGTGCGTATCCTCCGTCTCGCGGCGAGCGTCGAGAGCCGCTCGGAGCACCCAATCGCCGCGGGCATCGTGCGCTCCGCGCGAGAACGTGACATCGACCTTCCGACACCGAGCGATGTGCAGGCCATTCCCGGCAAGGGCGCGCAGGGAATGGTGGAGGGAAGAGAGGTCAAGGTCGTGAGCCCCGGATACCTCCGGGAGATCGACCAAGTGATCGACGATGCCCGTCTGGCTGCGCTCGATGAAGAGGGAAAGACCGTTGTATACGTCCTCGTCGACGGCCGCGTGGAAGGTGCGATCGCGCTCGCCGACGTCGTGCGCGAGGAGTCGCACCGCGCGACGGCCGGGCTCAAGGCGATGGGAATCAGGGTCATGATGCTCACCGGCGACAGCCGGGCCGTGGCGAGCTCGGTCGCCCGCGACCTGGGCCTCGACGACTATTTCGCGGAGGTACTCCCCGATCAGAAGGCAGCGAAGATCCGCGAGGTGAAGGCACGTGGTCTCCGGGTTGCAATGATCGGAGACGGCGTGAACGACGCACCGGCGCTCGTGGAGGCCGACGTAGGGCTCGCCATCGGTGCGGGAACCGACGTGGCGATCGAATCGGCCGACATCGTGCTGGTCCGCTCGGATCCCCAAGACGTCGCGGTGGTGATCTCCCTCGCCAAGAGGACCTACCGCAAGATGGTGCAGAATCTCTGGTGGGCGACCGGCTACAACGTCGTCGCGATCCCGCTCGCGGCCGGGGTATTGTCCTGGGCGGGGATCATGATCTCACCGGCAGTCGGGGCCGCTCTGATGTCGGTCTCGACGATCGTCGTAGCCGTCAACGCGAGGCTGCTTGGTCGCCACTAGGAGCTCCGTGCATGGTGCGCGGCACCCGTGGTCACGCCGTCAGGTGCGGCTGTTGTCGATCGAGCAGTTGGCCAATCGACCGCGCCTCGGCCACCAGCAGATCAAGGACGTCGTCGAGGCTCAGAATGCCAGCCAGTTCACCTCCCGCCCTCGTCACCACGAGGCGGCGGGTGGCCGTGCGGGCCATCATCGTGATCGCCTCTTCGATCGGTGTATCCTCGTCCATTGTATAGGCCGGTTTCGACATGACCTGGGACACCTGAGTCACGTCACAGTCGAGGCCGCTGGCCACACACCGAATCGCGATGTCCCGATCCGTGAGCACCCCAATCGGCTGTTTCACGCCCCCCGCATTCATGACCACGAGGGTCCCGACCTCGTTTTCCGCCATGCGACGTGCCGCGACGCGGACACTCTCCCCGGGCACCGTCGTAGCGACGATACGACTGCACACCGTTCCAATTGACATCGTTACCTCCCTGGCGGCGCACGATTCCCCAACGCGCTCTGCCGCTCCCTTGATTCATACATGGGGTGGGCCTCATGATGAGGCCCTGAAGCGCGCATGAACCCCTCATGAGCGCTGCCTCATGAAGCTCCGTTCGCTCGATCTTCACGAGCCCTAACGACCCGGGGCCCGAGACTAGTCTCGGGCTGCCAGGAGGGGCACATCGTGGTTTCGCCGCTCACGCAACGTCGAAGGCGGTATCGGTCGCGGGACCGTCGTGTGCTCCGCGCGTTGCACGCGGCCATCGCCAGCCGGTTCGACGAAGTGGCACTGCTCCTCGACCAGCAGCAGGCCAACCCGTTTCGGGTGGCAGCGTACCGCCGCGCAGCTGGGGTCCTGCGTCGTCTCGATCGGCCAGTCAGCCAGATTCTGGAGACGGAGGGGCTCGAAGGCCTGGTCCGTCTCCCAGGGATCGGCGAGAGCCTGGCTCGCTCGATCCACGCGGTGATCGTGACCGGGCGGTTGCCGATGCTCGATCGGCTGCGCGGTCAAAGCGATCCCATCTCGCTGCTCATGTCGGTGCCCGGCATCGGCCGCAAGTTGGCCGACCGACTGCACGATGAACTGGGCATCGACTCGCTCGAGGAACTCGAGACCGCGGCCTACGACGGGCGGCTCAGGACGATCGCCGGAGTCGGGGAAAAGACGTTGGCTGGAATCCGCGACGTGCTCGCCACCCGGCTCGCTCGAGCACGCGAGCCCGGCGCCCCGGCGGGCGCTGCCCCGTCGGTTGGGGAGTTGTTGGACGTGGATCGCGAGTACCGGCGTAAAGCGCAGACAGGTGAGTTGCGGAAGATCGCCCCCAGGCGTCTCAACCCCACGGGCGCGGCGTGGCTGCCGGTGCTCCATACGCGGCGGGGGGAACGGGAGTACACCGCGCTGTTCTCCAACACGCCGAGGGCTCACCGACTCGGACGCACGCGCGACTGGGTCGTGCTGTACTCCGATGGTGGATGTGGCGAGCAGCAGTACACGGTCGTCACCGAGTGGCAGGGCCCACTCGATGGACTTCGGACCGTCCGAGGACGCGAAGAGGAGTGCCGGCAACACTATGCGACGAGGGGGAAGAACCCGTGAGCGCGGCGCCAGGACTCCAGCTCGAAGCCGACAGGCTACGGCTTCGATACGACCCCAGCATCGTCCCGTACGAAACCACAGATGATGTCGCCGAGACCACGGAGATCGTGGGGCAGGAGCGAGCCGAAGCCTCGATCCAATTCGGTATCGGGATCACGCAAGACGGGTACAACATCTTCGCTCTGGGCCCGCCAGGCACCGGGAAGCGCTCGTTGCTGCGACATCATCTGACGACCAACGCCCGCTCGCAACCCGTCCCACCAGACACGTGCTACGTCCACAATTTCGAAGACCCTCGAAAGCCCCGCCTACTCGTCGTCCCCGCGGGCACGGGAACGGCGCTCCGCCACGCGATGCAGCACCTCGTGGAGGAGCTGCGCACAGTCCTCACGAGCGCTTTCGAGAGCGAGGAGTACCAGACCCGCCGCAGGGTCATCGAAGACGAGTTCAAGGAGCGTCCCCAGGAGGCGCTGCAAGGAATTGAACGCCGAGCGACGGAGGCTGGACTCCGGTTGATACGCACGCAGGTCGGAATGGGATTCGCCCCGCTGCAGAACGGTGAGGTGCTCTCTGGCGAGGGGTTCGCCAACCTTCCGGAAGCGGAGCGAGACCGGATCGCGTCGCAGATCAAGTCGTTCGAAGAGAAGGTCCACCGGACGCTTCGGCAGGTCCCCCGGTGGGATCGCGAACGGCGCGAACACGTGCGAGAGCTCGATCGGGAGATCACGAAGCCGGCCGTCAGCCACCTCATCGACGATCTGCGCAGCGAGTTCAGCGGACTCGATGCCGTGCTCGCATACCTCGCTGACGTACAGGAAGACATCATTCGCAACGCGCGAAGCATCGTGAGTCCACAGCCGAGTCTTCCCGCCGCTCTCGTGGACATGGGCGGCTCGGGGCAGGGAGGGCCACAAGCTCTCACCCGCTACGAAATCAACGTGATCGTCGACAACCGCGACACCGAGGGTGCGCCCGTCATCAGCGAGGACAACCCGTCGTACGACAACGTCATTGGCCGGATCGAGCACCGGTCACATTTTGGAGCCCTTTCCACGGACTTCACGCTCATCAAAGCCGGGGCGCTGCACCGGGCGAACGGTGGATTCTTGCTCCTCGAGATCAGCAAGCTTCTCCGCGCTCCCTACGCTTGGGACGCCCTCAAGCGCGCCCTGCAGTCCAAGAAGCTGCGAATCGAGTCTCTCGGGCAGGCGTTGAGCCTGGTGTCCACCGTGACGCTCGAGCCCGAGCCCGCCGACCTGGACGTGACGGTAGTGCTGAGCGGCGAGCGGCTGTTGTACTACCTGCTCTGTCACTACGACTCGGAGTTCGAGGAGCTGTTCAAGGTCGCTGCCGACTTCAACGACGAGATGGACTCGAGCGATGACGGGGTGCGGCAGTACACACACACCATCGCCTCGCTCGTTCAACGAGAGAAGCTGCGGCCCTTCGACCGCTCTGCGGTCGCCCGGGTGCTGGAACAGAGCGCCAGAATAGCCTCAGACCAGCGCAAGCTGACCGCACACATGCGCTCGCTCGACGATCTCCTACGCGAAGCGGATTACTGGGCCAGCGCCGGAGGGGCCGCGGTGGTCACCGCCGGACACGTGCAGAGGGCGGTCGACGCCCAGATCTATCGCGCAAGCCGGATCCGCGAACGTCTGGTCGAGGAAATCACTCGGGGCACGATCAAGATCGACACCGACGGCGCCACGACCGGGCAAGTCAACGGCCTGTCGGCAATGGTGCTGGGCAGCGTCGTATTTGGCCGGCCGTCCCGGATCACTTCCCGCGTGCGTTTGGGCCAAGGCGAGGTGCTGGATATCGAGCGGGAGGTGAAGCTCGGCGGGCCGGTACACTCGAAGGGAGTGTTGATCCTCTCGGGTTACCTCGGTGCACGGTACGTTCCCGATCAGCCCTTCTCCCTGGCAGCCAGTCTGGTCTTCGAACAGTCGTACGGCGAGGTAGACGGTGACAGCGCATCCTCTGCCGAGCTGTTCGCGCTCCTATCGGCCATCGCCGAAGTGCCCCTCAAGCAGTCGATCGCGGTGACGGGCTCGGTCAATCAACGTGGGGAGATACAGCCCGTCGGTGCGATCAACGAGAAGATCGAAGGTTTCTTCGACGTCTGTCGAGCACGTGGACTCACAGGCACGCAGGGCGTGATCATGCCACGCGCCAACTGCGAGCACTTGATGCTCCGTGAGGATGTCGTCGAGGCGGTGAAGCAGAACCAGTTCCACGTGTACGCAATCGAGGGTATCGATCAGGGGATCGAACTGCTCACCGATTTGCGTGCGGGCGAGTGTGACGAACAGGGCGACTACGCAGAGGGGACGTTCAATCGGCTCGTCGAAGCGCGGCTCGTGCAGCTTGCCGAACAGCAGAAGAGGTTCGGGGTCGGCCCCGAGGCTGGACCGCCGGGACCCACGAAAGAGCAGGACGAGGACGCAATCGTGGAAGAGGAGCCGAACGGAGCACCGTCGGCCGCTCCGGAGGGGTGACCGATGCCTATCCGGCGGATCGTCGTGGCGATCGACGCGTCTCCAGGGAGCGTGGAGGCGCTCGAGGCTGCCGCCGGGCTCGCGGAGACTCTGAAAGCCGAGTTGCAGGGACTGTTCGTCGAGGACGTCGACCTGCTGCGATGGAGTTCCCTGCCCTTTGCGCGGCAAGTAGGCACGACGTCCGGAGAGTACCGGCGTCTCGACAGCGGCCAGTTGGAACGTCAGCTGCAGGCTCAAGCCGCACACGCTCGGGCGACCGTCGACGCGACGGCACGTCGTTTCGGATTGCACACGTCGTTTCGCATCGCTCGTGGCAGCGTCCCCGAGGAACTCCTCCTCAATCTCACCGGCGAGGACGTGTTGAGCATCAGTGTTCTCCGCCGCCCGGAACGGTCTGGACACCGGTTGGGCTCCACTGCTCGGAGAGTTGTCCTCATGGGGCGAGGGCGGCTTCTTCTCCTTCCGCCAGGCGTTCGACCGACGAGCCCGGTCGCCGTGGTGGTCGATGACAGTCCGGCGTCGGTCGATGCGCTCGAGATCGCCGTGGCCATGGTGCGGGGACGAACGCGCGACCTTCACCTGTATTGCGTCGCGCCGAGTGAGCAAGCAGCCCGAGTGCTCTCCCGAGAGGCCACAGCGCGATTGGGCCCTGACGGCACAGGCGCCGAGTTCCGATATCTCGAGCCCGCGGCCGTCGCTCGGGTGGGGCAGTTCGCGCGCTCCCTCGGCGCCAACACGCTGATTCTCCCGGGCGGCACCGACCTCGTGACCGATGAGCGGGTGGAGACGATCGTAGCGGAGTTTCACGGATGTCTTCTCATCACGAGGGTGGGAGGGTCGCGAGGGGCGTGATCGGAGACGCCGGTGTAGCGACCACGGGTGAATGACGTTCCGGACGCTCTCGACCCTGGTCAGGGCGGCGTTGCGAGCCGCAGATCGCGATGGGGTGCCGAGACTGGGTGCCGCGCTCTCGTTCTACACGCTCTTCTCCCTTGCGCCGTTGCTGCTCATTGCCACAGGCATCGTCGGGGCCGTTTTCGGGCAGGAGGCCGCTCACGCCGAGCTCGTGGCTGCAACGCGAAACGCGGCAGGCGATGCCGTAGCCTCCCTCGTGGAACGGGTGTTGGACAACATGGCGCTCTCGCCCAGAGGCGTCCTCGCGACCCTGTTTGGAGTGCTTGCCTTCCTTCTCGGCGCGACGGCTGCGTTCACTTCGCTCCAGGGCGCGCTCAATACCGTCTGGAACGTCGCATCTCCTCACCGCCATCCGGTGTGGGAATTCACCAGAAAGCGGATGCTCTCCTTCGTCTTGGTTCTCGGAACTGGGCTGTTGGGCCTGCTCGCGTTCGCGGCAAGTGTGGGTCTGTCGCTCGCGGGGGAGCGGCTCAGTGATGCAGTGCCGGGACTCCCCATTCTCCTGCACGTGCTCGACGTTGGGTGGTCATTCGCCGTGGTCACGGTCCTTTTCGCCATGATCTACAAGCTCTTGCCGGACGTCGATCTGGCCTGGCGCCACGTCTGGAGCGGTGCCATGATCACCGCGGCATTCTTCGTCGCGGGGAAACAGGTCGTGGGCGTCATCCTTGGACGCAGCGTGCTGGCCTCTGCCTACGGAGCAGCGGGATCGCTCGTGGTGTTCCTGTTTTGGGTGTACTACTCCGCGCAGCTGATTCTCCTGGGCGCCGAGTTCACTCAAGCGTACGTGCGCCACCGAGGCTCAAGAGCGATGCCGGCACCGCCGACTTGACTCCGGCTCCTTGGGGTCTGCGATCAGCCGTTCGAATACATCACCGCGGGCATAGAGGTCGACGAGGAGGACAACGATCAGCGATGGACGAATCGCATTAGGGCACCTGCGGTGGCGAGGAGGTGACGCTCGCCAGGACTTTGTCCACCCGTCTGCCGTCCATGTCGACGACCTCCAGCCGCCATCGACCACACGTGATGCTGTCACCAGCCGACGGTACGCGACCGAGCTCGGCCATCACGAGACCGCCAAGCGTGCCATAGGAGCGGTCGGGCTCGCCGGGGAGCTGTTCCAGCTCGAGGATCCCTTTCAACTCGTCGGCGGCGATGGCGCCGTCCAGCAGCCACGATCCATCCGGCCGCCGTACCACCTCCGGCTCACTGGCCGCCACCGCCTCTGGTAACTCGCCAACGATCTCTTCCAACAGATCGTCCGCCGTGACTAACCCCTGCACGCTACCGTACTCGTCGATGACCAGTGCGGCACCTGTGGGTGACTCCTTCAGTCGGTCCAGCACGGCGAGGGCCGGCATGACGGCGGGGACGAAGACGGCGGGACGTAGTGCGGCGTCGAGGTCCACGTCGCGCAGTCGCAATACCTGCCCGAGCACGTTGTCCCGCCCGCCGCGAATCACCGGATAGTGGCTCCCGGGACTGCCGCAGATCTGGTCCCTGATCACGCTGGCTGAATCATTCCGGTCCAGCCAGACCAGATCGGGGTGGGGTGTCATGACCGCTGCAACCGTGCGGTTGCCCAGGCGGAACACGCGGTCCAGCACGTCGCGCTCCGCCGGCTCGACGGCGCCGGTCAGCGTCCCGCGGTCGATCATGGCTCGGATCTCGTCTTCGGTCACGGCGTGAGTGGGCGCAGCACGGATCCGCAGGAGTCGGGCAACCATCTCGGTCGATCCAGCCAACAGTGTGACGAGCGGGCGTGCGATCGTCGCAAGGCGCCGAACGCCGGGAGCGAGGCGCATGGCGAAATGCTCGGGGCGACTCAAGGCGATCCGCTTGGGGATCAGCTCGCCGAAGACGAGCGACAGGTAGGTCACGCCCACGACGACGATCGCAAACGCGACCGGCTGGGCTGCCTGGCCCAGCCATGGAACGCTCTCAAACCGCAGCGCGAGACGTGCCGCGATCGTCACGGCACCAAACGCACCGGCCAACACCCCGACGAGAGTAATCCCGAGCTGAATCGTCGAGAGAAAGCGGGTCGGATGCGCCAGCAATTC
>JBDHCY010000164.1:0-8420 GCA_039591795.1 Gemmatimonadota bacterium
TGACCCGCGATGACCTGAAGCTGATGAAGCCCGGCTCGGTCGTGGTCGACGTTGCCGTCGACCAAGGTGGGTGTGTGGAGACGATTCACGCGACGACCCATGAGCACCCGACATATGTCGTCGAAGGAATCATCCACTACGGCGTCGCCAACATGCCCGGCGCGGTGCCCCGGACGTCGACCCTCGCGCTGACGAACGCAACCTTCCCGTACGCGAGACGATTGGCGCGCCGCGGTTGGCGCGCGGCCTGTGCTGCCGACCCGACGCTCACACTCGGGCTCAACATCGTCGCCGGACACGTTGTCTATCCCGGCGTCGCCGAAGCGTTCTCCCTGCCGCTGACCGACGTCGAGTCCCTCGCGTGAGACGAGCAGTCGTTCAGGTGCAACGCCTCCCGCATCACGCAGATCTCCCGCTCCCCGCACGACAGACAGCGGGCGCGGCCGGCTACGACTTGGCGAGCGCCGACGTGGACTTCGTGCTCGGGCCGATGGAGCGACGCCTGGTGCGCACGGGGATCGTACTCGCCATTCCCCCGGGCTTCGAGGGTCAGGTGCGGCCACGATCGGGGCTGGCGCTGAGACAGGGCGTCACACTTCCCAACACGCCGGCCACGATCGACTCTGACTATCGCGGAGAGCTTCTCGTCGCCCTGATCAATCTCGGCACCGAGCCGGTCACCGTGGAGCGGGGGATGCGAATCGCCCAGCTCGTCTTCCACCGCGTCGAGGACGTGGTGCTCGAAGAGGCCGTTGAGCTCCCGCCCACGGCGCGTGGGACCGGCGGGTTCGGTAGCACGGGGGGCTGACCACGCCACGCCCGGGGCGCACGCGCTCGGCGGCTTCGGTGTCTGAGGTAGCGTGACGACCACCGGATTGCCGGTACTCTGCTATCATCGCGTCGGCGGCCCCTTCGAGTTGGGCGTGACCCGGGTTGGGGCGCGCGCCTTCGGCCGCCAGGTTCGCGCGCTCGCGGCAGCGGGTTGGCGCACCGCTCGCCTCCAGGAGTACACGGAGCTGGCGAAGACGGGCGCCACCGCACCCAACACGCTTCTCTTCACGTTCGATGACGCGTACGCGTCTCTCGAGCGCGAAGCGCTTCCAACGCTCCGGGACGCCGGGTTCAGCGCGACGCTGTTCGTGATCACCGACTTCGTAGGGCGAGAGAACACGTGGGATTTGCCCTACGGCGGTCGGCAGCGCCACCTCGGATGGCCGGCACTCGAGCGCTGGTGGACCGCCGGGTTCGACGTCGGCTCACACACCGCAACACATCCGCGCCTCGACTGGCTGACCGACGAGGCGGTCTTGGAGGAGCTCGCCCGGTCGCGCGAGATGCTCGTCGAGCGGCTTGGCCCAGCGGCCGGCCTGTCCGTCGCTTATCCATTCGGGCGGTCAACCGCCCGCGTTCGCGCGCTGGCGCGCCGCGCGGGGTACACCGTCGGCTTCGGGATCGCTCCACCGGGGCCACCAGATCCGATGAGCCTCGCCCGCCTTCCGATGTACTCGTGGGAGATCGGGCCCATGCCGTTCGGTATGGGCAACGGTCCACTGGCAGGTGTGGCCCAGGCGCTGGCGCTCGGCGCCAGCCGCTGCGCGGTCGGTACGGCATGGATGCAGCGGCTCACCGGCCGACGATACGGCGGCCGAGAGCGCTTCGTTGCAGGTCAGATGAAGAAACGGGCGACTACGGGCAGGAGCGCCGGATGACGGACGAGCGCTTTGGCGAAGATGCGGCCGAGCGTGCGCTTGCGTGTCGGGATGTCGTTGAGCGTGACGGCGAGCTCGTTGTAGAACGAGTCAGGTAGCTCTTCGAGTGCTTCCTTGATCCGGTTGTATCGGACGTGGTCGTCGCCAAGGAGACGCATCCATCGTTTGTGATAGGTTTCGAGTGCGCCTGCCGAGACATCACCCGATGCGAGGGCCTTGGTCGCCACTTCGGCAGCTAGTCGCCCCGCCTTCATGGCATTGATGATCCCGCCGCCCGAGAGCGGATTGATCATGTGCGCGGCATCCCCCGCGATGAGGACGCCGTCGGTGAAGGTCGTGCGCAGGGTCGGAGCGGAGATGACACCTCCGACGGTGTAGCCCGTCACAATTCCGTCCGGAAACCGATCAGCCATGTACTGGTCCAGCCACTCGCGCGCCGAACGTTGGCCGGCCTTGAGGGCCACGACCCCCAGCCCCACGTTGGCGACGCCCACACCGCGTGGGAAAACCCATGCGTACCCGCCGGGTGCGACGGCGTCGCCGAAGTGCAGGTAAATCGCGTCGGGATCGAACTCGATCTCGTGCACGACGTACTGCGCGCACGACTCCATGTCTCTGGACCGGACGCGAGTATCGATACCCGCCCAGCGTCCCACCATTGATTCCACCCCGTCGGCGCCCACGACGAGACGAGCCTCGACCATCTCCTCGCCGCGAGGTGTCGTGATCGACGCGTGCCAGCCGTCGCCGTTTCGGTTCAGTCCGGTCACTTCGCTCCCGACCCAGATTTCGGCACCCTCGCTGCCAGCTTCGGCGGCCAGGTGCGCATCGAATCGCGTCCGGTCGAGCACCCAGCCCACGTCTCGCTCGGCGACCTTGACCTCGGTGCCGTCGGGCGCGAGGAAGATGACGCGGCTGATCCGTCGGAGCGTCCAGTCGGCTCCCTCCGGTACGGCAAACTCCCTCAGGCCGGCATCGCCGACCCCTTCTGCGCACCGCACGGGGGATCCCACGGCGCGATCGCGCTCGACGAGGAGCACGTCGAGAGCCGGTGCCTGGCGCTTGAACTCGCGGGCGGCGACGGAGCCCGCCGGGCCGGCGCCCACCACCAGCACGTCAACTCGGGGCATCGACCATCACCAGGGCGCCGACGGGGCAGGGGGCGATGCACTTGACGCACCCTGTGCACGTTTCCTCGTCCACGATCAGGCCCGACGTCTCGAGGGTAATCGCAGCCGGGGGGCAGAGCGGGAGGCACAAGCCGCACTCGTCGCAGCGATTCAGGCGGACGATAGCGATCTGAGTGGGGCGTCGGCGTCGCATTCCGCCCAAGGCTAGCCGGCCGGTCGAAGTGCTGTCAAGCTACGATCTTGCCGAGAGTTACGGCGTCTGTTAAGTTGAGGGTTCGCCCTACCACTGTTGAGCTCTTTCGCCGTCAACGGGATGCGCTGGTCACAACTCCGCTTCGGATCGTGGATTCCTGCGAACGAGATCGCCGTCGATCTCGGCACTGCGAACACGCTCGTCTACGTGCGTGGCGAGGGGATTGTCTTGAACGAACCCTCGGTAGTGGCGATCGAGAAGGGGTCGGGCAGGATCAAGGGAATCGGACTCGAGGCGAAGCGCATGCTGGGGCGGACGCCCGATGGCATTCTGGCCGTGCGCCCGCTCAAAGACGGCGTGATCGCCGACTTCGACGTTACCGAGAAGATGCTTCGGTACTTTCTGAAGACGATCATCGACAAGCACGTCTTCAAAGTGAAGCCCAAAGTCATCTGCTGTGTGCCGAGCGGGATCACCGAGGTCGAAAAGCGCGCTGTGCGCGACAGCGCCCAGTCGGCAGGGGCGAAGGAAGTGTACATGGTTGCGGAACCGATGGCCGCTGCCATTGGCGTCGGGTTGCCGGTCGAGACCCCGACCGGCAACATGGTGATCGACATCGGGGGCGGTACGACCGAGATCGCCGTAATCGCGCTCTCCGGTATCGTGAGCGACACGTCGATCCGCACCGCGGGCGACGAGCTCGATCAGTCGATCGTGCAGTTCATGCGGAAGAACTACAACCTGCTGATCGGTGAGCCCACGGCCGAGGCGATCAAGATCCAGATCGGGTCGGCTGCGCCCTGCGGTGACGAGCGCGAGATGGAGGTGAAGGGGCGCGATCTCGTGTCGGGCATCCCGAAGACCGTGCGTGTGCACTCGAGCGAGATTCGCGAGGCCGTGACCGAGCCCGTGCAGCAGGTGGTCGATGCGGTGCGGCGCGCCCTCGAGATCACGCCGCCCGAGCTGGCGAGCGACATCGTCGACCGGGGCATCGTCATGACCGGAGGGGGTGCCTTGATCCGCGGGCTCGACATCCTGCTCCAGCAGGAGACGGGACTCCCGATCCATGTCGATGAAGACCCACTCACCTGCGTCGTGCGTGGGACCGGTCGCATCCTCGATGATCCCGAACGCTATCGCAACGTCCTCAGCACGTAGGGCATCGTGCTGACGCATCCAGAGCGCGCTGCAGCTCGCCGAGACACGCTGATCTTCGTGGCGTGCCTCGTCCTGTCGCTGGTGGCCCTCGCGCTCCCCACGGAATGGCGTGGCGTCGTGGCCGGCGGGCTGCGGCGCACGGTGCTTCTCCCCCTGCTCGAGCTGCAGCGTCAGACGGAGCGGCTCCAAGTCCTCACGCGCAGGCTCGATGCCATCATGGCATCGCGTGACTCGGCGGTGCGGGCCGCGCAGTTCCTCCCGCAACTCCGCGCCGAGAATGAGCGCTTGCGAGAGCTGCTGGCCCTGCGGGCTCTGACGCCGGGGAGTTTCGTGGGGGCCGACGTGCTGCACCAGACGCAGGCGGGTGGACCCCTGACCATCCTCCTCGCGGCCGGCTCCGCCCAGGGCGTGACCATGCTGGCCCCTGTCGTGACCGCCGAGGGTCTCGTTGGGGTCGTCACCAAGGTGGATGGGCGATCGAGCGTCGCCATGACCTGGGCGCATCCGGAGTTCCGCGCCAGCGCGCACACGGCTGACGAGAGCCTCCGTGGAATCGTGGCTCCCGTGGTGGGGCGGCAGCCCGGGTCGGAGCTGCTCGAGCTACGGGGAGTTCCGTACGGAGACTCGGTGGCCGTCGGGACCCACGTCCTCACGTCGGGACTCGGCGGCGTGCTCCCGCCGGGCATTCCCCTCGGCTCCGTGCTCGGGGTCAGCCGTGAGCAGACCGGGTGGGAGCGCAGCTACTTCGTCCTCCCAGCAGCTCACCCGTCGAGCGTGTCACACGTGCTCGTCATCCTGAATCCTGGGGCAGATCTCGGGCCGGCCTTCGGAGCCGGAGAGCGAGCCCGCCAGTGAGCCGCCGCGGATCGGGCGCACTGGGTCTCACGATCGCGGGCCTCGTCGCGCTCCAGTTCGGGGTCCGTCCGTGGCTCGGCGACCCCCGCGTCGCTCCCGATTTCCTGCTCCTTGCGCTCCTGCTCTATGCGATTCGCTCACGGCCCGGTTCAGGAGCGCTGGCCGGGTTTGCAGTCGGTCTCCTGACGGATGCGCTGGCACCGGCGGCATTCGGTGCGGGAGCCCTCGCGCATACGGTGACGGGCTATCTGGCTGCGTGGGGCAAAGCCATCTTCTTCGCCGACAATGTTGCGGTCAATGCGGGGTTCTTCCTTGCCGGCGTCTGGGTGCGGAATCTGATCGTCATCGTGGCGTCTGGGCAGGTCCAGTCCGGCCATCCACTGTGGCACATGCTCGTGTGGTCACCCCTCATGGGACTCACGACGGCTCTGGTTGGTGTCGCCGTGCTCCTCGTGCTCCGTCGGATCGGGGCCACGCGGCCGGCGCTCCCGTGAACGCATTCCATCCCCACGCCATCGCACGACGCGCGCGCGTGGCTGTGCTGATCGTCGCCGCGGCCATCATGCTGCTCACCGCGGCGTTCTTCCGCATCCAGATCCTCTCTCACAGTCAATTCGCCACGCAGTCGGCCGAGAATAGGCTTCGGCCGATTCGCTTGCCCGCGCCCCGCGGGGTGATCACCGATCGCCACGGCCGGGTGCTCGCAGAAAACGTCCCCGGCTACAGCGTGGCGTTGCTCCCGGGCCCGCGCGACTCGGTGCGAGTCGTGCTGGAAAAGCTGGCAGCCATCGCCGGGCTCGACACGGCGGCGATCGCTACGATCCTGGAGCGCTACCGTCGCGCGCCGTACCTGCCCTTGGTCGTCGTGCGTGACGCCGCTTTCGAAGTGGTGTCGGCGCTCGAGGAGCAGCGGCCCCTGTTCCCCGGGCTCGTGATTCAGACCGAGCCCAAGCGGAGGTATCCAGCAGGTGGGGCGCTCGCACACATGGTCGGATACGTGGGTGAGGTGACCGAGCGCGAGCTGAGCGCCACGGGACGCGCCACCGGGATTGCGGCTGGGGCTGTCGTCGGCCGCGATGGTCTGGAGCGCCAGTACGACGAAGTGCTCCGCGGGCGCGACGGATACCGACTTGTCGAGGTCAGCGCGCTCGGACGGTTGGTGCGAGACGTCGATTCCACCTTCGCGCTGGTGCCGGAGGCTGGACAGACACTGCAGACGACGATCGATCTCGAGCTGCAACAGTTCATCGCTGAGGCGTTCCCGGCGACATATCGCGGGGCGGTGGTCGCGCTCGACCCGCGAACGGGCGAGGTGCTTGCCCTGTACTCGAGTCCGACCTTCGATCCGAACGCGTTTGTGGGTGGCATCTCGCCGAGGGACTGGACGCGCCTCACCACCGATGAGGCCCGGCCGCTGATCAACCGCGCGATCCAGGCTCGCTACCCACCTGCGTCCACATTCAAGCTGGCGGTTTCCGCGATGGCGCTCGAACGGGGCCTCGTGGGCCCGCGCACGCGCATGCCCGAGCCCTGCCGCGGAGGGTTCCAGTACGGGAACCGCTACTTTCGATGCTGGCTGAAAGAGGGGCACGGCACGCTCGACCTCGTGGGAGCCATCGCGCAGAGCTGCGATGTCTACTTCTACCAGCTCGGGCTCAAGCTGGGGCTCACGAGCATGCTCTCCGATGGAGTGTCGCTCGGTTTTCAGGCGCGAAGCGGTATCGATCTCCCCTTCGAAGCGACACCGATCTACCCGAGCGGCACGGAGTATTTCGATCGTCGCTACGGGCCGCGCGGTTGGACCAACGCCGCATCGCTCAATCTCGCGATCGGCCAGGGGGAGAATGCCCAGACGGTCGTCAATGTTGTTCGCTTCTTTGCGGCGCTCGCTCGCGCCGACGGCCAAGACGTGATTCCGTATCTCAGCGGTTCACCGAAGCCGGCCCGGCCTCTGCTCGACCTGCCGGCGGAACAGCTCGCGGTGTTGCGGGAATCGCTGGTGTCCGTAGTGGAGGAGGGTACCGCTGCCGAGTCGCGGCTCCGCGACCTCCATATCGCGGGCAAGACGGGCACCGCGCAGAACCCCCACGGGAAAGCGCACGGTTGGTTCGTGGGATTTGCGCCCGCCGACCAGCCGCGAATCGTCGTCGGGGCGATCGTCGAGTTCGGGGAGCACGGTTCGTCCGTCGCCCCGCTCACTGCGGCGATCATGGCCCACCACCTCCTGGGGGCCGAAGCCGCTCGTGATCTGCCCTACGACCGACTCCTCGTTCCCCAAGATTCGGCACCGGAAGCCGTCCCGGTGCAGGGTGCACCGCCCGGTCCGTCCCGCCGATGATCCGCGTCCGAGATCTCGACTTCCCACTCATCGTGTGCTGGGCCGCCCTGCTCGCTTACGGGCTCGCCACGCTCTATTCGGCCGGTCAGACCGACTTCGCCACACCGGTCGCCACGCTGTGGAAGCGACAGATCATCTGGGCCATGCTCGGCCTCGCGGGAGCCGTCATCACGTTCAGATTGTCCCCGCGGATCGTGGAGTGGGGGACGCCGGCGGTCTACGCGATCGGCCTGGCGCTCCTCGCACTCGCGCTCGTGGTGGGAACCGGCGCGGGCACGGCGGCGAGCAGCCGTTCGTGGCTGGCCATTGGCGGGGTCCGGCTGGGTCAGCCCGCCGAGTTTGCCAAGCTCGCCACGATCCTCATGATGGCGAGGTACCTGGCCACGTGGCGCGAGCCGCCAACGACGCTGCGCGGGCTCGTGCCCGCCTGTCTCATCGTTGGCGCACCGTTCCTGCTCATCGCGGCGCAGCCCGACCTCGGAAGCGCGATCGTCTTCGTCGGCATCCTGTTCGCCATGCTCTTCTGGGCGGGCGTCAGGGCGTCCTCGCTGTTTCTCCTCGCATCGCCCGTGGCGAGCCTGATCCTCGCGTTCTCGACGGCGGCGTGGAGCGTGTGGATCGTGCTCCTGTTCGTGCTCCTCATCCGGCTGCGGCCCTACGTATGGGAAGGGCTCACGGTCATGCTCGTGAACGTCGTGATGGGGGTGATCGCACTTCCGTTTTGGCAACGCATGCCGTCCTACCAGCAGAATCGGCTCCTGGCGTTTCTCGACCCCGAGGTCGACCCGCGGGCGGCCGGCTGGCACGTGATCCAGTCGAAGGTCGCGATCGGGTCCGGAGGCTTCCTCGGCCAAGGGTTCACGGATGGGCCGCAGAAGCGCCTGGCCTTCCTCCCGGCACAGCACACCGACTTCATCTTCTCCGTGGTCGGTGAGGAGTTGGGATTCCTGGGCGTGTTCATCGCGCTCGGCCTCTTCGCCACCCTCATCCTCGTCCTCGTTCGCATCGCTCGGAGAGCGCCGGATGCCTTCGGGAGC
>JBDHCY010000165.1:0-8379 GCA_039591795.1 Gemmatimonadota bacterium
TTTGGTGCCACACACAGGACACTGACCGCTCTCTTCTCCGGGCGTCCCCTTGATCCGCTCGTCGTCTGAGCGGAAGCGGTTCTTGCACTGCCGACAGTCCACGAGGGGATCGGTGAACCCGGCGACATGGCCCGATGCCTCCCACACCCGCGGATGCATCAGAATCCCAGCGTCGATCCCCTCCACGTCTTCCCGCGCCTGAACCATGGCGTGCCACCACCGGTTCCGGATGTTCCGCTTGAGCTCCACGCCCAGCGGACCGTAGTCCCAAACCGACCCGAGGCCACCGTAGATCTCGGAGGACTGGAATGCGAACCCACGTCGCTTGGCCAGCGAGACGAGCTTGTCCATTACCGATTGCCGTGCCATGAGGAAGCGAAGATAGGGATGCCGTCACGAAGCGGGCAAGCCGAGGAGCACCGTGACGGCCTGCGCGGCCAGCGCGGCGATGCTCTCGGCATCGAGCTGCTCTCCCTCTGATGGGGTGAACGTGGCCACGCCTTCCTCGCCGTCTGCACGGCCAGCGACCACCCCTATTTTGACGCCTGCGGCTGTCGCTTGGCGCACGATCTCGCCCGTGGCCTTCCCCATCCATGACGTCGGGTCGAACGCACCCTCCGCCGTGAGCACGCAGTGCGCACGACGCAGGGCGGCGCCGAAGCCGGCTCGTTCGAGCACCCACCTCGCGCCCGGCTCGAGCCGCGCTCCCGCAAAGAGACAGAGCCCTGCCCCGAGCCCCCCGGCCGCCCCCGCCCCCGGCTCTAGGGCGATTGCACCCTTGCCTGCTCCGTTCGCCCACGCGGCGACCCGTGCCAGTCCCCGTTCCAACTGGCTCACACCCTGAGCGTCAGCCCCTTTTTGCGGAGCGAACGTCCGGGCGGCCCCATCGAGGCCGGTGAGCGGGTTCTCAACGTCAGCCAGCCCTACCACGCCCGCCCGCGGCACGGACCCTGGCACCACCATGCTCAAGCGCTCGAGCGACCCACCGCCCTCCGCGAGGTGCCTGCTCTCCGCATCGAGGAACTGCCACCCCAGTCCGCGCGCCATGCCGGTTCCGCCGTCGACCGTTGCACTCCCCCCCAGTCCGACGTAGATCCGCCGGGCGCCGCGGGCCACCGCGCCGAGGAGCAATTCAGCGACTCCGCGCGTGGTCGTCTTCGTCGGGTCGCGCAAGGCCGGCGGCACGAGTCGCAGTCCGCACGCAGACGCAGACTCGAAGATGGCCGTCTGTTCATCCAACCATCCCAGCTCCCCTTCGACCGGCCGGCCGAGCGGGCCGGTGACCGGAAACCGGACGCGACGTGCTCCAGCCCGCAGCACCGCATCGAGCAGCCCGTCACCGCCATCCGAGACCGGCAGCTCGATCAGCGTCGCGTCAGGCCAGACCCGCCGCACGCCAGCCGCCAGGGCACGAGCCACCGCGCCCGGGCCGATCGTGCCCTTGAACCCTTGGGGTGCGACGACGACCGTTGTCATTCACAATCCATTGCGTTCTGCGTCAAGTCGCGTCTATTGCGAGCCCCAAAACGGCCGAATCCGGCTCATTCCCCCCAAAACCGGCTCCCACAGGGCCGGCACGCTTGCTGCCATAGCTCACTCCGGCCCCCTGCCTCCTGGTGGGAATCGGGCCTCGCAGCTTGGTGGAGCTGCTAGGGTAACGAGTAATGCCGAGCTCGCGTCGGGATACTAGGGCGCACGACGACGAGCAGGCGGCAGCCCCCTGACCCTCGGGTTGGGGGGTTCGCTCGTTTCTGGGGGTTGTGGTTCTGCACGGGACCGGTCCGGAAGCAGTGGCCACGAGATCCTCACCAGCGGCTCGCGCACCCGGTGCCTCGGCTCTCGCAGATGCTCGAGGCGATGTGTCATGTCGGATCGGCCTCCGGTTCAGGCCACTTCGATGATCTGATCTCTCCTCGTGCCGACGCTGACGTAGGAGATGGGCGATTCCGCCAGGTCTTGCAACCGGTCGAGGTATGCACGCGCGGCTGGTGGCAAGTCGGCCAGCCGTCGCGCGTCTCCCGTCGACCGTTGCCAGCCCGGCAAGCGCTCGTAGATGGGTTCAACCCGTTCGAGCGAGTCGACGTCCGCCGGGAGCTCGTCACACGGCTCGCCGTCGAGGCGGTATGCCACCGCGACGGGAACCTCTTCGAACGAATCGAGGACGTCGAGCTTCGTCACGGCGAGGTCGGTCAGGCCATTGACTCTGACGGCATACCGCACCACGGCCGCGTCGAACCAGCCGCAGCGCCTCGGTCGTCCGGTCGTGGCGCCAAACTCTCCGCCCAGCGTTCGAATCCGCTCGGCGAGGGCCGGGTCCGCCTCAGTGGGCAGCGGCCCGTTCCCAACTCGCGTCGTGTAGGCCTTGACGACGCCGAGGACGGCGTCGATGGCCGTGGGACCGATGCCGGCACCGACTGACGCACCGCCGGCGGTCGTGTTCGACGAGGTCACGAACGGGTAGGTGCCGTGATCGACATCGAGTTGGGCGCCTTGCGCCCCTTCAAGCAGGACAGCATCCCCCCGCGTCAGCGCATCGCGCACGAACCGGCCCGTGTCGGCGGCGAGCGGCAGGAGGCGTGGGGCCAGGCGCTCGAGCAAGGTCTCGTGTTCGTCGGCCGAGGCCTGCCCGGGCGCGCCCAACCGGTCGAGCGTCTGGTTCACTGCGGCGGCGCGCTCCCGAACATGTCGTCGTGCCCGGTCGAGATTCCGAAGCTCTCCGACGCGCAAGCCGCGCCGGCCGATCTTGTCTTCATAGGCCGGCCCAACGCCGCGGCCCGTGGTCCCGATCTTCTCACTCCGCTCGTGCGCTGCCTCGAGCAGCTTGTGGTACGGTAGCACGAGATGCGCGCGATCGGAGACGAGAAGCCGATCCTCCAATGAGATGCCGCGATCGGCCAGCGCTTCGATCTCGGCGAACAGCGTTTCCGGATCGAGCACAACGCCGTTCCCGATCACGCACCGGGCTCGCCCGTGAAGAATACCGGAAGGAATCTGATGAAGGACGAACTCGCCCACCCCGGTGTCGACAGTGTGCCCGGCGTTGGCGCCCCCTTGGTAGCGGACGACCACGTCGGCGCGCTCCGCGAGGACGTCCACCACCTTCCCTTTTCCCTCGTCGCCCCATTGGGCGCCCACTACGACTACACAGTGCGTCTTGGGACCGAACATCGTCGATGTGCTCCTCAGGCCGGGCCGCGGGCTCGACGTCTGGGTCAGCGTGGCACCGCAGCCATGACTTCGGCCACGCGCGCGCGTCCTCCGGCGTCCAGCGTTTCGAAGGGGAGCCGGGGCGGCCCGCCCGCCAGCCCCGCGAGATCCATGGCGTACTTCACACCTGGGACACCGAGCCGACCCACGATCTCCCGGGCGACCGGTACGAGCCCATCCTGCAGTTCGCGGGCTGCCTCCCGGTTCCCTTCCTCCACGGCCGCGAGGAGCCGCAGGATCGCATCGGTGAGAAAACATCCACCGGCGAGCACTCCCCCCACCGCGCCGTCATCGAGCGCCCTGACCACGTGCGCCAGCGAGCCCACGAAGAAGCACCACTGCGGCGCCGCTCGCTGGAGGGCGGCAAAGTGCTCCATGTCACCACCTGAGTCTTTGAGGCCAAGGAAACGTGGGTGCTCGGTGAGGGGAGCAACCGTCTCCGGCGAGAGGGCCAGGTGTGTGTATTTCGGGATGTTATAAAGGAAAATCGGAACGGGGCTCGCCTCGGCGACGGCCTGGAAGTGCCGGGTGAGCGCCGCCGCCGACAGCGAGGGGCCGTAGTACGCCGGCGGGCGGACGAGCACGGCGTCTGCCCCGGCCGCGGCAGCGTCGCGGGTCGTTGACACCGTCGTGGCAGTTGACTCCCCTCCCGTGCCTGCCACGAGCCACCGGTCGCCCGGCACGACGTCTCTCGCCACCTCCACGACGCGACGCTGCTCGTCGGGACTCAGGAGCGCGGCCTCGCCGGTGCTGCCGCACACTACGATTCCCTGGACGCCGCCGCTCACATAGCTGGCAAGGTTGGCTCGGAGCGCGCCGGCGTCCACACCACCATCCGCCGACGTGAACGGCGTGGTGACTGGCACGAACAATCCTCGCGGGGCCGGCGGCGTCACGTCGTCTTGGCCTCGGAACCGGCAGCACCCAACGCGGCCTCGAGCTCACCGCGCCGGGTCGCCGCCGCGAGGGCGACTTCCGGTGTCACGGTCCCAGCCCGCGCCAAGTCCAATAGATGCTGGTCGAGCGTCTGCATCCCCGAATCGTCGGCCGCCATGGCCTCTTGCAGCCCATCCATCCCGTCCTGGCGGCGCAGGAGCTCCCGGACGTCCGGCGTCGCGACGAGGACCTCGACTGCGGCTACCCGTCCACCTCCGTCGGCGCGCGGGAGGAGCCGCTGCGACACGATGGAGTGGAGCGCTTCGGCAATCCGTGCGCGTGCGATCTCCTGCTCCTCGGCTGGAAAGAGCGCCAGCAACCGTGCGACGGTCGAGACGGCATCGGGAGTGAGCATCGAGCAGATCATCAGATGGCCGGTCTCGGCTGCCTTGACCGCCGTGTCTACGGCCTCGGTGTCGCGGATCTCTCCGAGGACGACGATGTCGGGGTCTTGGCGTAAGGCGGCGCTCAGTCCAGCCCGAATCGACTCGGTGTCCACACCAATCTCCCGCTGGGTGACCGACGACTTCAGATCCCTGTGCAGGTACTCGATCGGATCCTCGAGCGTCAGAATGTGCCGCTGCAAGGTCCGATTGACATGACTCACCAGCGCCGCGATGGTGCTGGTCTTGCCCGATCCGCTCACGCCGGTCACGAGGACGAGCCCACGCTCGGCCTCTGCCAGCGTCGCAAGCACCGCCGGAAGCTCCAGCGTCGCGATGGTGGGAACATCGAACGGGATCACGCGCATCACGATCATGAAGGAAGACCGCTGGCGCAACACGTTCACACGGAACCGGCCGACTCCCGGCATGCCCCAGGAGCAATCATAATCCCGGATCTGGTCGATCCGCGCCTTGTCTTCGAGATTCGTCATCAGCCGCAGCGCGATCGCCCGCGTCTGCTCGGGCGTGAGACGCTGTTTGGTGAGTGGCACCAGCTTTCCGTCAATCCGCGCTCGAAAGACGTCACCGGCCTTGATGTGCAGATCCGATGCGCCACGATCCACTGCCGCTTTGATGACCTTTTCCATGGGTCTAGTATCCCGCCTCAAGATCCACGAGGTTGACGAGTGCGCGCCCATCGACATAGCGCGACACGTTGTCGACGAGCAACTCTGCCTCTCGCTCCCAATACCGATCCGTGACCGACGACACGTGCGGACTCACTAGGACCCGGGGGTGCCGCCACAGTGGATGATCGCTCGGCAGTGGCTCCTCCCGAAACACATCCATGGCTGCCCCACCCACCTGCCCTCGGTCGAGTGCCGCCAGGAGTGCATGCTCATCGACGCAGCGCCCGCGCGAGACGTTCACCAGCAAAGCACCCTCGGGAAGCGCGGCGAGCAACTCGCCGTCGACGAGATGCTCGGTTTCTGCCGTGCCCGGGGTTGCGACGACGAGCACGTCGCACACGCGCGCGATGTCGAGCAGTCTGTCGGGGCCAAGCACATCCACCACCCCCGGCACCGCACGCTCAGGATGCCTTCGTATTCCCCGTACCGTGCTCCCCAGCGCTGCGAACCGACGCGCGACGGCCTGGCCAATCCCCCCAAGCCCCAGGATAGCGACGCGCAGCTGATCCAGCTCGGGAAACCGCCGGCCTCCGTCGGTAAACGCTTCTTTGGCCCAGCGTCCGGCCGCTTGAGCCCGCACTGCGATGTCGAACCCCCGAGTGAAGTGTAGGACCGCTCCCAACACCCAATCGGCCATCGGCTCCGCGTGCACGCCGGCTGAGCTCGTCACGCGAACGCCCGTTCCTCGCAGCAGCATCGCGGTCCCTCCAACACCCGCCGCAGCCGAGTGGACCCAGCGGAGGGTGTCACGTGCTGACGCGAAGACGTCGCGCGGCAGCCCGAAGCCCACGTACACTTCTGCACCTCGGGCGCTGCGCGCCGCCTCCGCACTCCCCGGCCCCCCATCACCGTCGCTGTCCGCTGCCGCGTCGACTACGGCCATTTCCCACTCCGACGCGAGCGCACTTCGCACTCGGTCCGCGACCCAGTCGGGCATCCGCCACACGGCCCGGCGCGAGGCAACGTCGAGTACGAGCCGTCGCATAGGGTGCGTCTACGCCTGTCGTCGCTCAGAGGCCTCAGTCATCGGGGACGGCCGCGAGCAGCCCCATCCGACGCCGCACCTCGCCCATGGTGGAGAGCGCGAGCGCCCGTGCTTTCGCGGCCCCTCGAGCCAGCACGGCGTCGACACGGCCGGGCTCTGACGCGAGCGCCGCTGCGCGCTCCCGCATGGGCGCGAACGCCGACGCCGTGTTCGTCGCGAGCACTCGCTTGCAGTCGAGGCAACCCCAACCAGCGGTCCTGCACTTTTCCGCTACCTCGGCGACCGTTTCCGGTGGGGAGAAGTACTGGTGGAGCGTGTACAAGTTGCAAAGCTCCGGCGTGCCAGGATCGCGCCGCGTCTTCCGCGCAGGGTCAGTCTTCGCCGGCCGTAGCTTCTCCCAGATCTCCTCAGGAGCCTCGAGCATCCCGATCGTGTTGCCCAGGCTCTTCGACATCTTCCCCTCGCCGTCCAAGCCGACAATCCTCCGAGCTGGAGTGAGGAGTGCCTTCGCCTCGGGAAAGAAATCCCCAAACCGCGCATTCCACCGTCGCGCGATCTCACGAGTGAGTTCGAGGTGCTGGAGTTGATCCTCGCCAACGGGAACGAGCGAGGCACGGTAGAGCAGGATGTCGGCCGATTGGAGTACTGGATAGTTGAGCAGACCGGCTGCCACGCTTTCTTGCCGTTGCGCCTTATCTTTGAACTGCGTCATCCGCTCGAGCTCGCCAATGGGCGTCACCGTGTTGAAGAACCAGGCCAGCTCGGCGTGCTCGGCAACGTGCGATTGCACGAAGATCGTACACCGGTCGGGATCGAGACCGGCGGCGAGGAGGCCGACTGCCATCTGTCTCGTCCGATCGGCGAGCTCGTCGGGCTCGAACGGCTGGGTGATCGCATGGAGATCGACGATGCAAAACAAGCAGTCGTACTGGTCCTGTAGCTCCACCCAGTGGCGTACGGCACCGAGGTAGTTACCGATGTGGAGCTCGCCGGAAGGCTGGATACCCGAGAAGACACGGGTCATGGCTGAAGAACGTAGAGTCGCTCTCGAATGGGCGCAAGATGCGTGATTTCTTGGACTTAGTCGCTGCCGCCGAGATCGCCGCCGAGGCCGCTGCCACGATCCTGCGGTCCGATGTCCGACCGTCACCAGAAGCCTGGCGTGAGAAAGGCCCTGGCGATTTCGTCACGGCGGTCGACCGAGCGGCGGAGGCGGTGATCGCCGAGCAACTGAGTGCGTGCGTGCCCGGCTCCATCGTCATGGGCGAGGAGTTGAGTCCCGAGGCACCACACGGTGCCGGTGTCGTTTGGATCGTCGATCCGCTCGACGGGACGGCCAACTACCTGCACGGCTATCCGCAGTTCGCCGTCTCGATTGCCGCTGCCGTAGACGGCGTGCTCGCTGCCGGCGTCGTGTTGGATGTGCCACGGAACGTATGCTATCGCGCGTGGCGTGGCGGCGGTGCCTGGGCGGGCCGCGACCGGCTCGCGGTCTCGCGGCTCCAGCGCCCCGACTGGGCGCTCGTCGGCACTGGGTATCCGTTCAAGCAACTCGATCTCCTCCCCACGTATCAGCGCCAGTTTGCCGAGGTGATGCGTGGCGCATCGGGCGTCCGTCGCGCAGGGGCCGCGTCGCTCGACCTTGCCGACGTCGCCGCCGGCCGGTTCGACGCCTTCTGGGAGCTCATCCTCGCCCCCTGGGACGTCGCGGCCGGCGCGGTCCTGGTCCGCGAGGCAGGGGGGCTGGTGACGACGATGGAGGGAGATGAAGACGTCCTACGCACCGGTTCGATCGTGGCTGGGAGTCCGGTGCTGCACGCGTGGCTCCTCGAGCTCCTGAGGCACGCCTGATGGATTCCCCCGTCGCGTGCGTACCGAACTTCTCCGAAGGAAGAAATCGCGACACAATCGCAGAGCTCGAGCGCGCGGTGACCTCCGTGCCGGACGTCCATCTCCTCGACATCCACGCGGATCACGATCACCACCGCTCCGTCTTCACCTTCGTCGGTCCAGCGGCGGCGGTTGCCGATGCTGCGGAGCGAGCGATCGCAGTCGCCGCCGCGCGGATCGACCTCCGAGGCCACCAGGGGGAGCATCCCCGAATGGGTGCGACCGACGTCGTGCCTTTCGTTCCTCTCGAGGGCTCCACCCTCGACGACTGCGCCCATCTCGCCCG
>JBDHCY010000166.1:0-8363 GCA_039591795.1 Gemmatimonadota bacterium
CGGATCACGGGCTCGTCTCCGAAGACGGTGCGGGCGACGACCGACGCCAGCACCGATGCGACGACCACGGGCGCGAACGAAGCCGCCCCGAAGGCGCCCAGCATCTTCTCCGATGCGAAGAGCACGCCCGCGATCGGCGCGTTGAAGGCGGCGGCGATGCCCGCCGCCGAGCCCGCGCCCACCAACGTCTTGAGCCGGTCGGGCGAAGCGCGAAACCATCGGCCGATGCGTGAGCTGGTTGCGGCACCCGCCACCACGACTGGTCCCTCTGGGCCCACCGAGCTGCCGGTGCCGATGAGCAGCGCGGATGCGACGGTCTTTGCTGCCACCGGACCGAATCGGATTCGCCCCGAGCGAGACGCGATGGCATGCATGACGTCGGCGATGTTCTCGCCGTCTGAGCCGCGAGCACCCCAGCGCACGAGCGCGCGGCTCGCAATCAGACCCAGGGCGACGATCCCCGGAATGACGAGCGCGATGCTGAGCGGTGCCTGGGCCACTCCCTGAAGGACGATGCCCTGCACGAGGTCGATGGCGCGGTAGAACGCGACGACAACGAGGCCGACGGCCACCCCGATGGCAGCGGCGACGGCCAGCAGGGTCGACGGCTCGCGGTTGAACAGCACCACGAGGCGCAGCGCCTGCCGCCGGAGGTTCACGCGTCGGTGGTGGTGCCTGGTACGATGGGCTCGACGACGACGGCCGTGCCGTAACACAGCACCTCGGTCACGCCATTCATCACCTCCGTCGCGTCGTAGCGGATCCCGACCACAGCGTTCGCCCCAACCTCAGTGGCGTGCTGGATCATGATGTCGAACGCGTCACCGCGGGTCTTCTCGGCGAGTTGGGTAAAGAGGGTGATCTGGCCGCCCACCAGCGTGTGGAGCGTGGCACCGATCGTTCCGAAGAGGGAACGGGAGCGAACGACGACCCCGCGGACCACACCGAGGTTTTCCACGATGCGA
Source organism: Gemmatimonadota bacterium (assembly GCA_039591795.1). GTDB lineage: Bacteria > Gemmatimonadota > Gemmatimonadetes > Gemmatimonadales > GWC2-71-9 > JBDHCY01. The sequence continues at coordinate 966 of JBDHCY010000166.1, forward strand.
TGGCTCGGCAGGGTGAACGCGGTGGTCGTGAGATAGTTGACGCGGCTGACGTCCCAGCCGTCACGCTGCGTCGGTAGGTTCGTCATGATCGCTCAGATGGAAGGGTGCAAACGCAATGTAGCCCGGTGACGGAAGCCGGGCTACCTGTCTTCACCGTCCTCGACCGTCCCCGCCGTCCTCGCCCGTCCTATTCTGTTTCAGTCCACAACACCGGCCGCTGCACCCACACCTCGCCGCGCTCGAAGACGAACCGCAGCATATGCTCTGGCATCGCCTCCTTGAACGAGTCGAGCGTGATGCGGCCGCCGAGTGACCGGGGGGCCGCCCGGCGCTCGAGGGCGTCGATGAGGAGTCGGACGTCGAGGTTCACATCCTGCAGTGTGAGCTCAACCGATCCGCCGGACGCCGGGCGCGCTGAGAACTCACCCTCGGGATAGAGACCCTCGTAGGTATCTGCGAGCGACTGCAGGGCGCGCGCAGTGGCAGTCGCATCCTCGGCGCGGAGGGTGATCTTGCCGTTCAATCGATGTTCGAACGGCTGGATTTGGATCTCATGACCGGTGTAGGGCCTCTTTTGCGATCCGGTATACCCCGGATGCGCCCACTCCACGTGGAACGAGCCTCCGCGGTCGACGACGATCCGCACGAGCCGTCCCTCGTCCTCGGTGTGCACCAGCAACTGGCCACCCTCGATCCCGCGGCGGAGATCGTACGGAATCGCGTGGAGCATGTGCGCGAGCTCCGAGACCACGGTTGGGAGGATCGGGGCATCGGACGGTTGGACGTGCCTCACCTCGAAGGCACCGGTCGTCGGGTTGTAGTCGAGCCATTCTGCCGGGACGCGGTCCACGAGGGCGGCGACCTCAGGCGGTAGCTTGCCCACCACCACACGACCGTGGCACCCGAGCTCCGTGATCATACGAACCACTCCTGGTGAGGTGAGGTGACCTCCTCGTATTTGCGCAGGGGACCATGAAGGTTGGATGAATTCTCTGGTAACGACCGCAAAAGCTGAGGATGCGCGGCCGCAACACTCGAGGAGCCCGTCGAGATCCGAACAGTCAGGAGAGCCCGGCCGCTCTCGGTCCGGCTTCCTCCGACCTCACTCCCGCCGCAGCGCCGCGGCGGGATCGAGAGTTGCGGCTCGGTGCGCCGGGACGTAAGCGGCTAACGCCGCGGTCCCGAGTAGCACGCCGGTGCCGACCAGGAGGGTCAATGGGTCGGTGGGCTCGACGCCGTACAACAGACTCCGGACCAGCTTGGTTACCGCAAACGAGGCGGCAAGACCCACGCCGAGCCCGAGGACAACGGGTTTCAACGCCCGGGCAACGACCATCTGGCCGATGTCCACGCGAGCCGCTCCGACAGACATGCGAATCCCGATCTCTCTCGTCCTCCGGGTAACCGCGATGCTCATCACACTGAAGATCCCGGCCGCCGCCAACGCCACCCCCACGAACGCCATGATCGAGAACAACTCGGCGTTCATCCGCTGCGTGTACTGATATCCACGAACGACATCGGCATACGGTACGACGTTGACGATGGCGAGGTAGGGCTCGAAATCTCGCAGCCACTGACTCAGGTCCGGCACGAAGCTGTGCGGCTGCCCCCGCGTGGCGACGATCACGGCGCTTCCCGTGGGATACGCGTGCTGCGGATACGAGAAATACACCGTCGGCTCCGGCTCGGCGAAGTAGTCCCGTGTCTTGGTATCCCGGACAACACCAACGATCTCGAATGAGCGATCACCCTCCCCGAGGGACCACCAGATCCTTCGGCCAACGGGATCCTGGCCCGCGAGCTGAAGGCGGACGAAGCGCTCGTTCACCATGGCGACGTCCGTCGCTCCGACGGTGTCGGCCGCCGAGAAGGAGCGGCCCTGCACGATGCCGATCCCGAGCGCCTCAAAGAAGCCCGGAATCACCCTGGAGTAGACGAAGGACGATGGCTGATCGGCGCCGTCCAACCGGAACTCAGCGGTGGGATGCGGGGAGAGCAGCGGAAAGTCCACGACAGTGGCGGTTTGTACCCACGGTTCGTCGGAGACCTGCTGCGCCAGCTCGCGGAAGAACCGTTCACGCTCGTCGGGGCGAAGCGTCGTGCTACTCGTCGACACGTGTGTCACGATGAGCTGGCCGTATGCGAATCCGGGATCGAGGTTCCCGACGTTGACGAACGTGCGGACGACGAGGCCAGCCACGACCAGGAGCACGATCGACAGGGCCACCTGCGTCGATACCAGGAGGTCGTGCACACCGGGAATGCGCCGGCCGAAGAGCCGCCGCGGGCTCACCGTTGCTCCAGGCGCCGCGTTGAGCGTGCTCACGAGATTACTACCGGAGGCTCGAAGCGCCGGCAGGAGGCCGGCCACGAGTCCGGTGACGATCGAAACGGCGATCGCAAACACGACCACCCGCAGATCGACCGAGACGACGCGCGATACGTTCTCTCCCCAAACGCTGGGTCGTGCAAAGTAGGAGCCCAGGCGCGCGGTGGCGGGGTAGGCAAGTGCCAGGGCGATTCCGCCGGCGAGCGCAGACAGCAGGACGTTCTCGATCAGCACGAGGCGCATGAGGCGGGGTCGTGAGGCGCCGAGCGCCGCCCTGAGTGACACGTCGCGCTGGCGGCCGACCGCAACCGCCAAGAGCAGGTTGGCCACGTTCGCGCCCACGAGCAGCAGCAGCCCGATTGCGGCGGCCGTCATGAGCCGGAGCGTGGGCACTTCGCCCAGCCGCGCGCGCGGGTCGATCCAGGTCGCCGCCTCGAGTCGGAGCTGCCGCCGCTCGGCATCACGCTTGGGGTACATCTCGTCGAGGCCGTGGGCCAAGGCAGTCAGCTCGCCCAGGCCTTGCTCGACCGAAGCACGTTCGCGCAGGCGTCCGAACACGCGAACGAGCGGCAGGTCACGATTCTCCGCGCGGGCCGCCCAACCCACGTAGCGGTCCCTGAACGGTGCGATCGGGATCCACACGTGGGGGCGGAAGTTCGACGTCGTGCCCAAGAACTGGGGCGACATGATGCCAACCACGGTGAACGGCCTGAAGTTGAGAAAGATCGTCTGGCCGATGACCGACGGGTCGGCGTTGAAGCTGCGTTGCCACCAGGTGTGCGAGAGGACGGCGACCGGGTCTGCGCCGGGGCGGTCGTCATCGGGCCGGATTCCGCGCCCCATGTAGAGCTCGACGCCGAGCACAGAAAAGTAGGCGCCCGAGACGGCCTCGAGGAAGGCGACCTCGGTCATCTGCTCCCGGCGGACGCTGGCGGCAAATCCGGCCTGCGCTGCCGCGATCCCGTCGAACGCGCGATCAGCGCCAGCGTAATCGACGTAGTCGAGAAACGAGACGTTCTGGTACGGATCGTCTTCCGCGACACCGAAGACGCGCACCAGCCCGTTTGCGTCGGCTCCGGGGAACGGCTGGTAGAAGCCGTTGATGTAGGTGAAGACCGCGATAGTCGCGGTCAGGCCCAGCGCGAGTATGCCGACCGCGACGATCGGATAGAGCGGCCGCCGCCACAGCCGCCGCATCGCGGCGCGGACGTCGCGCAGAATGTCAGGCATCTCAGTTCCCGCCAGCCGGCTCCAATCGCACAACGGCTGTCGGGGCTCCCCCTCGGTCGTCGATGGCCAGATAGATCAAGCCGTCGGGCCCTTGGCGGACGTCGCGGATGCGCCCCATCCGGTGGACCAGCGTTTCCTCGACCACCACCTGCTGACCGTCCATCGTGAGGCGCGCGAGCTGCTGCCCGTTCATGCCCCCGACGAACATGTTGCCCCGCCATTCGGGGAACCGATCACCCGTGTATATGAGCAAACCCGACGTGGCGATCGACGGCACCCAAAAATGCACGGGCGGCTCCATGCCTTCTCGGTGGGTGCCCTCGTGGATGGCCGTGCCGCTACGGTAGTTCACGCCGTAGCCGACCACCGGCCAGCCGTAGTTGAGACCGGGGCGGATGAGGTTGAGCTCGTCTCCGCCCTGCGGGCCGTGCTCGTTGGCCCACACGTCTCCCGTCTCCGGATGGACGGCGAGGCCTTGGGCGTTGCGGTGCCCGTAGCTCCAGATCTCGGGGCGCGCGCCCTCCCGATCGACGAACGGGTTGTCGGCAGGCACGCGGCCGTCGTCATGAATGCGGTTGATCGTGCCGTGGTGGTTCGAGATGTCCTGCGCGGGATGCGCCTCGAGGTCGCCGCGGGACGGTACCTGCCGGTCGCCCACGGTGATGAAGAGAAAGCCGTCGCCGTCGAACGCAAGCCGCGACCCGTAGTGCCCACGACCGCGAGAGGCCGCCTCGAAGATTTGCTCCACGTCCGTCAGGCGATCGTTCTCGAACCGACCGCGCACCACGGCCGTGGTCGCGCCGGAGTCTGCGTGGATCGGTTTCGAGAAGCTGAGGTAGAGCAGGCGGTTCGAGGCGAAGTCCGGATGCGGCACCACGTCGAGCAGTCCGCCCTGTCCCTGTGCGAGGACCTCGGGCACCCCGGGCACGGGGTCGGGCAGGAGGGTCCCGTTCCGAACGATGCGGAGTCGTCCGGGCCGCTCGGTGACCAGCATGTCGCCGCCCGGAAGGAAGGCGATCGACCATGGGTGCTCGAGACCGTCGACGACGGTGACGACGCGGTAGTCGTGGTAGGCAGATCGGTGAACCGGATCTTGGCCGGTGGCGTGGGTCGCGAGCGACAGGTAGAGCAGTGCGGCCGTGAGGCCCACTGGAATCCGCTTCATCACGTGCTCCTTCGGTTGCGAGATGGTTCTCCGCACTACGTCGTTCGCCGGCCTATTCGTCCTCCGACGTCACCGGAAACGCCTTCAATACTTCTCTGGTCAGGTCCCATCGATTGAAGCCCTGCCGCCCGTAGTCGAGGCCCCGACGGACGATGACGAGGTCGTGAGTCGGCACGACGATGGTGTACTGGCCGCGGTTGCCTGCCGTCGAGTATGCGTCCTTGGGTACGTCGGTGCGGTTGTCGGGGACGAGCCACCACTGTCCACCGTAGGAGTTGCCGCGCTCCGCCATCGCGGGAGCCGGCGTGCGGACGAAACCGATCCACTCTTCCGACAGGAGCCGTTCTCCGCCCCACACGCCGTTCTGCAGGTAGAGCAGGCCGAACCGCGCGAGGTCGCGCGCGTTGGTGTAGACCTGGCTGCTGAGAATGAAATCGCCGAAGCGATCGACGCTGAGCAGGGTGTTGCGCATGCCGATGCGATCGAGCAGCGCGCGCCGGGGGTATTCCAGGTACGTCAGCTCGTCGCCCAGTGCCAGCTTCATGGCGTACACGGCGAGGATCGTGTCGTAGTTCTCGTAGTCCCAGAACGTTCCGGGCGCGCGCACCAGGGCACGGTCTCGCGCGCCACGGATCGAGCTCGCGCCAGCCCAGTACGACAGGCCGGAACCGGTGGCGTACTCCAGCCCCCGATCGTCCACCGGATAGAGACCGCTGGACATGTTCAGCACGTGCCGCAAGGTGATGGTGTGACGCGGATCCGATTCCGGCGACCGCAGCCGCGGCAGCCATTCGAAGCCGAGCGGCTCGTCGAGCGCCAGACGCCCCCGGTCGGCGAGCATGCCGATCAGCGTCACCCCGATGCTCTTCGCCGTCGACCAGGTGCGTGTTCGGGTCGTGACGTCCACACCCGGCGCGTAGCGCTCGTGGACGATCTTGCCCTGGTGCACGACCAGGAGGCTCAGGGTGACCTGTTGGGGCGACTCGCGATCGAATGCCCAGTCGGAGGCCGCTGCGAGCGCGGTCGCATCCATCCCGTAGGGGAGCGCAGCGTCTACGATCAGGTCGCCGTCGGGCCAGGGGATCGTCGCCGGGTCCCCCGGCGGCGGGTCCATGTCGAGGATCGGCAGGCTCTCGATGTCCTCGAAGGTCTGGTCAGGGGCCATGATGACGCAGCCGAGGCCTTCGCGGAACGCGGCGCGCATGACCGGCGTACCTCCGGGGGCGCCGATGGCGACGGCTTTTCGTTCCCGGTCGACGACGTAGTCGCCTCCACGCGCCGTGCCCACCGGCTGCCGCAGGTAGCGGAGCTCCTGATCGAAGACTTGCTCGAGGGTCCGGTTGGAGGTGAACAGGCCGTTGCACATCAGCACGGCCTGGACGCCGTGTTGGATCATGTCCCGGTTGAATCGCCAGTAGTCGTACGTCTCGGCCTGCTGGGCGCTGACGCGTGGGTGGAGCAACAGCGACAGCGCGACGAGGGGAACCAGAAGGCGTTTCATTCGGAGTCTGCCTCGAGGGTCACGGGCCTTGGTGAACGAGCGTAAGGTAAGGAGCAGGGGAGCCCTTCGATAGCCGGCGGCCGCAGCATTCGCTCGTCGGTGTAGTCGCGGTTGCTGTTCGTGGACGAGTCGCCTAACTCTCGATAGCGCACCATCTAGCCCGGGTGGCGTAATGGCAGGCGCGGGGGACTTAAAATCCCCTGGGGGCAACCCCATGCGGGTTCGAGTCCCGCCCCGGGCATCGTTGGTGTGCGCCTGGTTCTGGGAGTCCCAACGCTATCCCATGCCGAACAAGACTCACGTGTACCTCCGTAGGTTGGAGGATGGAGCGGGTGAGCATACCCACGAGGTAACCGCCCATTGGGCTCCCGATACGTTCACCGAGGGATACATCGACGGTGACTTCACCGCTCGGCGGCGAAGCCCCGTTCGCTGTAACGCTTTGTTCGGCAGCGCCTTGCAGCCGTGGCAGCGGATATTCAATACGAGAGGCCCGGCGTCTCATGGAGGTACGTTCGATCCGTTAACTGCTTTAACAGGAAGTCGGCCACATCGGCGCGCGAGATCTTTCCTTTGATCGTCCTATCGGTGCTTGGAAAGCCGTGGCGATACACGCCGGTACGATTCCCGTCCGTGAAGGCTCCCGCGCGAACGATAGTCCAGTCCAGGCGGCTTTCCGTGACATGGTCCTCCTGGCTTGCGTGATCTGCGTACGCTCGACGCAAGAGGAGCCCAAACATGATGTGCTTCCAGAAGAAACTCAGATTGGCCCGACTGTCCCCGACGCCGAGGGTTGACAGGCAAATAAGGCGACTGACTCCAGCTTTCTCCATCGCCCGAACAATATTCCGCGTCCCCTCTGATCTAGTTGTCCCCTTCGCCCCCGCCCCGAGCGAGCACAGCACCGCGTCTTGTCCGTCCACAGCCTTTTCCACTGATGCGGAATCCAGTGCATCGCCTCGAACTACCGTCAGGTTGGCGTGTTCGAGTTCTAGCTTCGCGGGATTGCGTGCAAACGCAGTGACCGTGTGCCCCTGCTCAAGAGCTTGCACGACAAGCTGGTGGCCCATGCTGCCGGTCGATCCGAAAATGGCCAACTTCACGTCCTGCCTCCTCTTCTAAGCTGCCGAACAGTCGGGATCACCTGCGAAGCGCACATGGATGAAGCTA
>JBDHCY010000167.1:0-8305 GCA_039591795.1 Gemmatimonadota bacterium
CCCCGACGAAGCGTCGCTGCTGGCAGCCTTCGCAAACCTCTCACAACTTGGCAAGCACCTGACTTGCAGGCTGAGAACGCTGCGGTACTACGCGGCCGAACTCTTCGTTGCCGTCGAGGACGCTGGTCGGTTCAACGTGCACGTGCTCGACGCCGCGGTACGCGGCTTCGGCGCAGCAGAGGACCCTCCGCTCGTGGCTCCAACGATGGAGCAGGAGGGGGCGTGGACCTGCTGCGCATGGACGGCTCTTCGGGACGTCCACCGTGCCTGCGAGCTGGCGATGTTCGACTTCGACCGCCCGACCGAGAGCCGACGCCGGAGGACGTGCTTTGCACGGACCTACGCCATCGACGTTCTGTCGACCTGGTTGGCCTGTCCGTGTCGGATCGCTATATGTGGAGTTGGCATGCAATGCACCGCATACTGGCCGATTTCAAGTCGCTCGCATGGCTGCAGTGGATCGTCGCGCAGATCATCGGAAGTCATCGCGGTCGCGACGACATCCTCTTCGGGTGGCACAACACCGTTCAGTGGCGGCAAGGCAACCGGGAGGAGGAAGTAGAGTCCCTGGGGACTGAAGCGCTCAAGTTGATAGTCTCATATCGTCAGGCCCTCGCCGAGCAGGAGCGTCTGCGCCGCCGGCGGCGATTGATTTCGTTTCTCGCTTCGAAGCTCTTTGACTGGAGTTGGACCTGGGAAGAGCCGCAATACCGTGAGGATCCAGACTCTGGTGAGCCTGACGATGAAGCCTTCCACACGGCCGCCCAGGCAACGGATTACCTGCTGAGCCAGCGACACTTCGAGGTCCCCGTGGTCGGTGCCAGGCCGATCCTCGCGGTCGACTCCGGACGGTCTCTTCGCTTGCTGGTCAACCATCCGTATGTGCCACAGCAAGATCTGCGCAGGGTTCTTGCATGGGGGCTGCGGCAGCTGCGCCATGACCGCAGCCAACCGCTCACTCCGGCCGCGAATCCAGTCGTCGAGTGTTCCGAGCGGACCGAGGGCGGCCTCCACTTTGTCGAGCGCTGCGCAGCCGCGTTGATGAATTGGAAGTGGAGGCTCGGAGGCGCCCGACAGAAGCCGACCGGGTCGTCGCGGTAGCGCCCGAACCGGTCTTCCGCCATGCGTCGCCTCGATCGCATTGGGTTGTGGGCAGCGGCTGGTATTGCTACCCGGCAGTGTGGCCAGCGCCGTGGTCCGCTCGGTCGAGGTCTGGACGAGTTGGGGTATCTCCAGCGCTTCGGCACGTCGCCGGAGGTCGCCGTGAGACGGCGAGCTGCACGCGCCTTCCCACCTCGCGAGGCGTGCTTGCCGATCTCAGGATTGGCCATCTGGTGCGAAGGCGGGGACACGGTTTAGGAAAGGCATGGGCCACCCGAATAAATACCGTTACCCAAGCATATGGCGACACAGCACGCTGTGCAAGCCTAGATAACTGCATTCGAGTGAACGGGTTACACTCTTGTCAGTCGGCGGTGTCGGTCTCTCACTCTTTGGAGCCGGTGCCGTCGTACCCACGCACGCGGAGCAACCGGGTCGGGGTCGTCTGGGCCTCTGGTTATCCGCCGCTGATTGAGTTCGGGTCCTAGCCTCGCGGCATCACGCTCGGCCGGATTCGACCGAAAATGCCTCGAGCCGCAGCCGAGAGGCGGCGGCGAAGGACGGGCGGCCCCCTGGTTCATTGGGAAAGGTCAAAGCTTTCCTTTTCTTCCTTGTGCTCCAATAAGAGGCGGATCGTTTCCAGGATGTCGTCGGGCTGGATCACGACGAGGTCGCCTGGGCGAGCCACGGCAAAAGCAGCTTCGATCGCTTCTTCTTCGTTTAGGATGACCCGGAGCCTCTTCTCAGGGAAGCCGACCCCGAGCGCCGCGGCCTTCATGATCTCGGCCGTCTCCCCGAACGGCCGGTCGCGGGGGTCGGAGTCCTTGATGATCAGATCGGTGTAGATACGCGCGGCGGTCTCGCCGAGGCGAAGGATATCCTCCTCCCGACGGTTGCCCGTGCCCGAAACCACTCCGATCCGGCGGTGCCGCTTGAGACGGTTTTCGGACAGAGACGCCACGACCTGGTTGAGCGCCATAAATGCAGGGACATTGTGCGCGTAATCGACAAGGTAGTCGACCCCCGCGACTTCGAAGAGGTTCAGGCGTCCCGGGGACTGCCCGATCGAGGGGTTGAAGGTCGAGAGGCCTGTCTTGAGGTCCTCGATGTTGAGACCGAGCAAGGCATGGGCGGCCGCGGCCGCAGCCAGGGCGTTGGACACGTTGTAGAGGGCCTTCCCCCCGAGGGTGATCGGCACCTCGAACACCTTGACGATCGGCGCGCTCGGCGCGGCCCCTTCGCACAGCACGAGGGAGGCCTCCTCGATCGTGAAGACGGTCCCGCCTTCGGATAGATGGCGCCGCACTGTTTCGGAATCGGGGTGGAGCGAAAACAGGACGACCGGAGCCCGCGCGTCCTCTTTCATGGCCAGGACCTGCGGATCGTCCGCGTTGAGGACGATCCGGCTCTTCACGGGATGCACCGCGTCGGCCACGACCCGCTTGACCGCGGCGAGGTCGTCGATATCCTCGATGTCATCGAGCCCCAGATGGTCCTCGCCGACGTTGAGGACCACCGCCACGTCGGCACGGTCGTAGCCGAGGCCTCTGCGAAGTATCCCTCCCCGCGAGACCTCCACCACCGCGGCATCGACGCTGGGGTCCCGGAGGACCACTCCAGCACCTTCCGGTCCCGCGTAATCGCCGCGCATGACAGTATGAGTCGCGATCTTGATCCCGTCGGTCGTGGTCGAGCCGACGCTACGGCCGATCGTTCGGAGAAGATGGGAGATCAACCGGACCGTCGTCGTCTTTCCGTTGGTCCCGGTAACGGCCGCGAGCGGGATCCTCCCGTGCCCTTCGCTACCGAAAAGCATGTCGACGACGGGGATGGCGACCTGCCTGGGCGTTCCATTCACGGGCGAAAGATGCATCCGGAACCCGGGAGCTGCGTTTACCTCGATGACAGCTCCGCCGTTTTCGAGGATCGGAGTCTCGAGCGTGGGGGCGATGATGTCGATCCCGATGATGTCGAGATCGATCACTCGACTGATCCGCTCTGCCATGAAACGGTTTGCCGAGTGCACGGTGTCCGTGACATCCTCGGCCGTCCCACCCATCGAGAGATTGGCGGTCGACTTGAGTCGAACGATCCGGCCGTTCTCGGGGACGGAGTCGAGATCGAGTCCGCCTTCCCGTAGGAGGCGCTCGGTCATCGCATCTGGCGTGATGTAGGTCAGCAGGTTCTCATGGCCGAATCCCCGTAGCTCGTTACGGTTCACCTCCTCGATGAGTTCCCCGACGGTGTGTTTCCCGTCGCCTACCACATGGGCCGGGGTGCGCAGGGACGCGGCCACCATCCGGTGCCCGATCACGAGGATTCGAAAGTCGAGCCCCTCGAGGAATTTTTCGACGACGACGCGCGGGAAGATACGGCACGCACTTTCGAATGCGGGCCCCACGTCCTCTTCACCGGCGACGCGAACAGAGGTCCCTCGCCCATGGTTCCCGACGAGAGGTTTCACGGTCACGGGAAAGCCGAGTTCCTTGGCCGCAGCGACCGCCTCCTGGAGAGAATGGACGACCGATCCCTCGGGGACTGGGATGCCCGCAGGGCCCAGGAGCGTCTTGGTCAAGAATTTATCGTCGGCGATCTCGACACCGAGAGCCGAGGTGCGCCCCGACAAGGTCGCCTGGATGCGTCGCTGTTCCGCCCCCCAACCGAGCTGGACCAGGGACGCCTCATTGAGGCGGATGAACGGGATATCCCGCGCGACGGCCTCCTCCACGACCGACGCCGTCGACGGTCCCAGCATGCTCTCCTCGCGGATCTCGCGGAGCCCCTGGAGCATCAGCTCGATGTCGGGGGAGTTCCCCTGCGTCGCGGCCTCAACGAGGCGAAACGCCTGCCGGCCCGCCTCGATCCCCGCCCGTTCGTCGCGATAGCGGTATACGACGTGGTAGACACCCGGCACGGAGGTTTCCCGCGTTTTGCCGAACCCGACCTCCATCCCCACCAGGCATTGGAGCTCGATCGCCACGTGCTCGATGACGTGCCCCAGAAAGGTCCCCTCGCGCATGCGGCTCTCGAACCCGCCCACCCGGCCGAGACCGCATCGATGCTCGTAGATCGATGGCAGCAGCTTCATCACGAGGTCGGCGAATCCCGCAAAGGTGTTCGTGGGACGTTCGGCGAAATCCTCGAGGTCGAGCTTCATGTATATGGTCGCAAACCGCGACCACAGGTTGGGCCCGCGCAGCGCGCGCAGCTCGAGGATCTTCACCGGCCGGCCGAGGAGCCTTTGTCTTCTGCGGGGGTGGCGGGTTCCCGGACGGGAGGAGGTTGGAAAGAGCGGGCTTCGAGGTCGAAACCGGCGCCGGCACTGATAACGTGCACCCTCACGTTCTCGACGGAAAACACTTCCATATGCTCGACATCGAACACGTTCGTGAAACCGATACTCGCTCCATCTACAACGATCACCAACCCGCTCCCGATTACCTTGAACCGCGTTCCCTCAGTGAGGAGGACACCCGTGTCCTCGCCGAGGCCGATCCCGATCAGACGCGGGTTGCCAGCCACGACCTGGATTAGACGGCCGATCCGGCCGCGCGTCATGAAATGAGTATCCACCACGGCGTTCGAGAACAGGGCGAGCCCACCGGTCATCATCACCGCGCCCTTGCGCAGGGCTTCCGGCGACTCCCCGTGATAGATGATCGTGCCGGTCAGGGCGGCCGCGCCCGCCGAAATCCCAGCGATTAGCCCCCCGTCAACGAAAAAATGTTGACGAATAGCCTCCGCCACCGGCGTCGCATCGAGAATCGAGGTGATGCGGAGCTGATCGCCACCGGTGAATAGGATGGCGGTGGATCTGGCGATACGCTCCAGCAGGTTCGGGGCTTCCGCCTCCGCCCGCGAAGCGATGTGCATCGGCTTTGCGTAACCGACCCCGATCTTCTTGAACGCCCTTTCGTACACTTGCCACCTCCGTTCGGGCTCGGACGAAGCAGTCGTGATGACCTCGATCCGCCCAGCTGCTCCCCCAGCCTCGGCGGCGAGAGCCCGAAGGACCTCCATCTCCTCCGTCTTGTCCTCGTTACCCCCTATCAGGAGGAGCTTTCCCTGCTTCTTTCTGGGCCACTGGCCCCCTGAATGATCCCGGCGTCTTTCCGTCGGCATAGCGATACCAACCTCAGAAGTCTGGCTGAAGGGGAACAGTCAGGAGCACGGGTCCGGAGAATGGCTCCCGCATTTCGAGTTCGCGGGTGCAGCGGCCGCAACGGCGGCATTCAACTATAATAGCCCTCATGGCCTGCGTAAGAATACTGGCTCACGGAGGCTCCAGTTCGCTCGCGGCAGACCACGACGGAACTATGCGGGCTGCCCAAAGGGCTTTGGGGGCGGCCTCCGAAGGATCGGCGCTCGAGGAAACCGTCCTCGCCGCAATGGATATACTCGAGGACGACCCTCGATTCAACGCTGGCACGGGATCGTCGCTCCGAGCCGACGGGAAGAGCATCCAGATGGATGCGGCCTTCATGGCCTGGCACCCGACAACGGACTCCGGTCCGCCCACCTTCGGGGCCGTTACCTGTATCGAACGCGTCCGGAATCCGACGCGGGTCGCTTTCTCGCTTGCCCAACAAGGGGGCTCCGTGCTCTGTGGCCCCGGCGCCACCCGGTTTGCCCGCGAGCACGGTCATGAGGACCACGATCCAATGACCGCGCAAGCGAAGCGACGTTACGAAGCTTTCCTCCGCGGCTCCGACACGGTCGGATGCGTCGCCACCGACGGTCGGGGATACGCCGCCGCTCTGAGTTCGGGGGGCCTCACGGGCTCTCGGATCGGCCGCGTTGGTGATGTCCCCCTCCCGGGCTGCGGTCTCTACGCGGGGCCGAAGGGGGCGGTCGCCTTCACCGGGATCGGTGAGGAGATTTTGCGAAGAAGCGCGGCGATTCGCGCGTACGATGAGCTCGGGTGCGGCATCCCCGCCGTCGAGGTCCTTGGGGAGATCCGCGATTGGTTCGGGGACGTTGAGTTCGGCTGCATCCTGCTGGGCCCCGACACGCACGCCGCTGGCTCGAACCGGGACATGGCCTGGACCTTCCTAGAACGCCCCATCTGAACTCGACATCGCCGGCATTGAACGATCGTCGGGCGTCGATGGAGACCAGAAACTGGACGGATCCTTGTGGCATGCGTGCAGACGGAAGTGGGCAACTGAGCGCAAGCATCTACCCGATGTCGATGTAGCCGCCGCCGGGCGGATGGCTCACAGCCGCTCTGCTGGCTGCCTGTTCCGAATGCTGACGGCACCGAAGCCACCGAGCTCATGCCATTGATCTTCGACGCGGACAGGGATCATGCGCCGGCGTGGGGGTCGGGCTCCAACTAGGGCGAACAGCAGCCGAAGCACGAATTGCGTGACCATATCTGAGCAATCCGCTCGTCCTTGATGGCGCCCGAGGGCAAAGGCGTAAAGGCTGTCTAGACGGTGACCCCCGATGAATCGGAAGGGTTCAGCGGCAAGGAGCCAGGGAGGTGACTGACGGAGCTCGAACTCGCCTCTTCTACTGGGTAGATGTTCCAACCGATTGAAGTACAGTCAGCATCAGGACGGTACGCCGGGGACACCCTGTCTGCACTATGATGTTGGGTCATCCCGCCGGGTGCGTCCCGACGGATGCGCGTGGGCTACGGTCCACGGGCGTTTTCGCGTAGCTGGTCCGCGATCCGCTCAAGACGCTGCCACGCTTCACCGAGCACGCCAGTCATCGCACTATGAAGCGGCTCGTCGCCCGGCTGCCGTCGCATTCCCCCCATCGCGGCCTGATCGTTCCGTATCGTGCCCGACAGCACCACCCACGACCCCGCTGCGCATGCGACGACCGACGCGCGGTAGGTTGCGAATACGGATGGAGCGACGGTGACCGGCACCGAGACGACGAAGGTTGCCTGGCTGGCGCCTATGGTGAGCCCTTCGTCAAGGAAGGCGGCGGTCACACGGTGGTGGGCTGTGTCGGTTGGCAGAGCGAGGCGTAGTTCAATTTGTGCCGCCTCAGGACTGGGTGGCCGTGTGATCGTGGCGCAGCCCGCCAGGGCAACTGGTATCCAGAATCGTCGCATTGCCCTTGCCCTCCTTCTCGCTATGACCACCCCAAGCGAAGGTTGACGCGATCCCACAGCCGGTCGGTTGGCCACGTCGGCACGGACAGGAGCTTGGACCTTCTTCCGCGTATCGTCGCGGAGACGTGCGTGGCACGCGGAGCGGTATCACCAGTCTTCCCAGGCCCATACGTCCGTCCCGTTGGCGTCGAACTTGTAGCGGCTGACGTCTAGGTATTGAATTCCTCCCTCGCCTCCATGCTTGTATATGCTGAGCGTAGAATCGCCCATAATCACGAGCTTTGTCTCCTTCCAGCGCTCATGGTGGTCCCACCTCTCTCTTTCTCTTCTCCTCTTTTGCATTTCTATAGATGGTCTGGCGGTGTTGTCCATCGGGTGCGTCTTGGTAGTGCGATTGACCAGGGTTTGTGAGAAGCGATGCACTTCGTCGTGGTGCCGGGTTACTGTTGACCCTCATGGGCCGCCCTCATCCTCCCGCTCCCGTCCTGTCCCGGTACCACCGCCGCACCGGGGCTGAGGACGTGGATTACGAGGTGGCGAGGCTCATGCAGTGCGCCGCCTACTTGGTCCACCCCGACTCCGAGGGCGATCCCTTCCTCCGCGCTGCGGTGCTCGAAGCCTGGGCCGTGCACCTGCGGTGCCTCCTCGAGTTCTTCCATCCCACCCGCCCCGATACCCTGAGGGCCGAGCACTATGTGGCGGACGTGGACCAGTGGCGCCAGGCCTGTCCCAGGCTCACCAAGCGTGAGAGGGCTCGACGGAAGGCCTTGCACCGACTCCTCGCCCACCTGGAGATCGGACGGGATGCACGCAAGAGTCGCTGGTCGCTCCGGGACCACGAGATCGTGACACGACGGCTGCACCTCTTCCTGGCCCATCTGCCTCCCCGGCGTCGGAGCTGGTTCCCTCAGACCCACCATTGGTGCTTATAGGCAGCCTACCCTGGCCTGTTGGTACTCTGCCCGATCCGCCGTTGCTCTGGTCCCTGCTGCTGCCCTGAGGTCCTGGGCCCCGCGACCCAGTCCCATTGCAGTGGTCCAGTGGTGCAGAGGCCTGCAGGGGGCGTCCCGGTGTTTTCGGACATCCCCGATGCGAGTTGGGAGTTGGCCTTCCAAGCCTTGCGCTGGGTTACCT
>JBDHCY010000168.1:0-8256 GCA_039591795.1 Gemmatimonadota bacterium
CATGTACTGGGCCCAGGCCATGGCAAGCCAGACCGACGATGCCGACCTCGCCGCCCGCTTCGCCCCCCTCGCGAAGGAACTGGCCGACAACGAGACGACGATCACCGCCGAGCTGATCGACTGCCAGGGCAAGCCCATGGACATCGGCGGCTATTACAAGCCCGACCCCGACCTGGCGTCGAAGGCGATGCGCCCCAGCGAGACGTTCAACTCGATCCTCGCCGGCGCGATGACCGAGGCCGTCTGATCCGCATTGCCGCGGCCGCCCTGGCACCACCAGCAAGGCCAATTGGGCATGGCGGCATCGCGAAATGCAGTTAGAGAATCCCGACCTGAAATGTAGTCCGGCGCCCAGCCAAGACTCGACGTCAACAAACTGCATTTCAGGGAGATACGCGGGTGTAGCTCAGTTGGTGGAGCATCAGCTTCCCGAGCGATCGACGGCAAGGCGGCCCAAGTCCGGGTGATGCTCGCCGCTCCAGGGACTCATCCCTACTTTCGCAACGCTCGTCCCGAAGCTCTGCGGCCTGTCCCATCGTGCGTCAAAACCCCGGGTTGGCTGCGTCTTATCGGGTGTCCAGCGATGGTTCCAGCCGCAGAGACGCCAAGCAGGAGGCCAACAACAATGCGAGCCCGTCCGTTCCACATTCTTGCCGTTGCCGCGACGCTGGTGGCTTCAACACACCTGACTGCCTCGGACGCGGTTCAGCGAGCCGTTGCTGCCGGAATTGAGACTCAAGATGACGCTCGGCCCCCTCGGTCGCCGATCGACAGCGTCTACCCAGCGCTCGTTCGTATCTGGGTCGTCATGGACATGCCCGGCGAAGGTCGCATCGAACGCAGGCGCGGCGCCGGATCCGGTGTGATCGTCCACCCTGACGGCTATGTGGTGACCAATCACCATGTGGCGGGGAACGCGAACCGCATTGTCTGCAACCTGAGTGACCAGCAGGAAGTCGAAGCTGAACTGGTGGGGACTGATCCGCTCGCCGATATCGCCGTGCTCAAGATCAACCGCTCGACCCTGCGCGACCCGGACGCGCCGCTTCCGTTTGCCCGCTGGGGCGATTCGAGCGAGGTCGAGGTCAGCGACACAGTCTTTGCCATGGGTTCACCGGCGGCGATCAGCCAGTCGACCACACGAGGCATCGTTTCGAACACCAAGATGATCATGCCCGACAGCGGTGGCGTGCAAAAACTAGACGGTGAGGATGTTGGATCCATCGTTCGGTGGATTGCTCATGACGCGACGATCTTCTTCGGGAACTCCGGTGGACCGCTGATCAACGAGCGCGGCGAAGTAATCGGCATCAACGAGATTGGCTTCGCTGGTCTCTCCGGAGCGATCCCGGGCAATCTCGCCCGCGCGGTGGCCGAGGAGATCATCGAGCATGGTTCAGTTCGGCGCTCGTGGACCGGCCTGACGCTCCAGGCTCGTCTGACTACGGAACCTGGTCGGAGGGGCGGACTCGTGGCGAACGTCGCCGCTGATTCCCCTGCCGAGACGGCCGGGATCCGTCCCGGCGATCTCCTCGTGCGGTTCGGCTCCGAGGACATCGATTGTGCCATCGATGAGGACGTTCCGATCGCGACCGCGCGTCTCCTCGGAGTTCCCGTTGGTGAGGCGGTCGTGGTTGTCGTCGAACGTGACGGAGAGCGCATCACGACCTCCCTGACCACGGAACTGCGCGACCGGGCCCAGCCACAGCCGACGGAGTATCGGTCCTGGGGCATGATTTGCAGTGACATCTCGCGACAGATGCAGATCGAAGAGTCACTCTCCGGAAGCGACGGTGTCATGATCCTTTCCGTCCGACCGGGTGGGGCCTCGGAAAACGCACTCCCTCCTCTTGCCTCCGGCGACGTCATCAAGGCAGTTGATGATGTCCGAGTGACATCGCTCGCCGACTTCGCTCAAGTCGCGAGCAGTCATGCAACGAGTACCTCCAGCGCTCAGCGCACTGTCGCACTGACTCTGGAGCGCGACGGCGCTGAGATCATCTCAGTTCTGGAGATCGGCCACCGACACCGGCAGCGCCCCCCGGCCGCCGCGCGGAAGCCGTGGCTCGGCGTGGAAACGCAGGTCGTCACCGCAGAATTGTCGAGGGCGCTCGGCGTCGGGACCGTTCGTGGTGTTCGCGTGATTAAGCTCTCGGACGCGGGCGCGACCGCAAACGACGGCCTCGCGGTCGGCGACATCGTCACCGCCGTGAATGGCAAGCCGATCCGCGCGTCGCGATGGAATGACACTCGAGTCTTCACGGGCATGATCCATCGATTCTCGGTGGGCGAAGAGCTCACGCTCACGATCGTTCGCGACGGCGTCGAACGCGACCTGACGGTCACGCTAGGCGAGACGCCTGCGGGACCTGCGACGATGGCGCACTTCGAGAACGAGTTCCTCGAGATTGAATGTCGCGATCTGACCGTCCTGGAGCGTGCGCAACCTGAGACTACTGACGGCGGGGCCCTCGTCGAGGATGCGCCTTCCGGGGGCTGGGCGTCACTGGGCGGCGTTCGTCGCAATGACATTGTCCTGGCTATCGATGGCGAACGTATTCACGACGTCGGTCGGCTTGACCAAGCCCTTGCTACCGCCGTGTCAGAACGGCGGGAGCAGATCATTCTGCTGGTTCTCCGCGGCTCAGAAACGCTCTTCCTTGGTCTCGAACCGGCTTGGGAAGTGCCCTAGCGCGGACCTGCACGCTCGCCTTGTCCACGGACTTCAACGATACACACATGCATCCGGAGAACACCATGCAACGCCTCATTCTCTTTGCCTCGCTACTTCTGGCCCTTGCCGTTCAGCCGGCTCCCGCGGCCTCTGCGGAGGGCTCGGGTAGGGACCTCACGGACTCTGCACGACGCGTCTTCGAGACACACAAGTCATCCGTTGTGGCGGTTGGAGCCCTGATGAACCTCGACCTCGGCATGATGGGCGGAACCCAGGAGCAGGACGTGGAGCTGACCGGGACGGTCGTCGATGACTCGGGGCTCACGGTTATCTCGAAGACGGCGCTCAATCCGTTCGGCGACGAGTCGTTGACGGTCGAGCCGCAGCCGGGATTGGTCCTGGAGATCTCCGCCCGAGTCGAGCAGATCTGGTTCGAGCGCGAAGATGGGACGCGACTTCACGCCGAGATCGTCCTACAGGATGCGGACCTTGATGTGTCACTGATTCGCCCCGTCAATCAGGATGACGTAGAGCCTGGCTCGTTCTCTCCGGTCGCGCTCAATCGGGCAGCGGCTCAAGCATCTGTGCTCGACCAGGTCATCATCCTTGGCCGACTTGGAATCCACGGCCGACGCGGCGCGTCGGTCGAGATCCAGCGGGTTCGCGCCGTAATCGAGCGTCCCCGCCTGTCCTACGAGGTGGGTTCGGCGGTCGGGTCTGCGGTCTTCGACACCGCGGGCCAACTGCTCGGAGTCACGGTCAACACGCAGAATCGTGAGCGTGGATTCGATCCGGAGGACATCCTGATGGGAGGCCCCGCGGGCGTGGGGCTACCGGTGGTCGTTCCCGCTTCCGCAATCGTCCCGATCATCAAGCAAGCGCAGGGGCGCTGACCCCTTCATGCACGGGGGCACACGTCACGCAGTACAAGGCGCCGCCGTTGAGCAGTCTCGCGCCATGGAACAGAAAGGACCCGAACCATGCATTCCAAGACGGCATTGTGGCTGACCATCGCCTCGGCGGGGCTCCTGCCAAATCAAGTCGCGCAGGCGTCGCAAGACGCGACGAGTGGTGACGCGAGCAAGGCCGAGTCATCTTTCAAGATCGGTGCTCAAGCACCTGACTTCACGTTGCTCGATCAAGACGGCAAGTCGCACACGCTCAGTGACTACCGCGGGAAGCTCGTGCTGCTGGACTGGTGGGGCATGTGGTGCAAACCGTGCGTGGCCAGCCTGCCACACGTACAGGCCATGCAAGAGAAGTACGCCAACAACCCGAAGGTCGTGATCCTGGCCATGAATGTGCTCGATGACAACGACAGGCTGGCATCGTGGTGGAAGACGAAGGAATACACGTTTCCCACGCTGCATGACGCAGATGCGCTCTCTCGTGCTCACAGAATCAACGGATTCCCGACCTCGACGTTGATCGGTCCGGACGGAACCGTGCTGCGTCACGGTATGGGCGCGGCCCATGAGTACGGCGCGGATGTCGAGAAAGCACTGCATGATCTCGCAGCCGGCAAGCCCATTGAACTCGCGGCCAAGCCATCACACGGGGCTGGCCCCGGACTCCCGCCCATGCCGGAGTCGATCGCGGAACTGAACGCGGAGGCGCGTCGGATGTTCCCGATCAAGGAGGGGCATAAGAAGTTGAGTCTGCTCGCTGGAACGTGGGAGATCGATCGGTCCTTCTATCTCATGGGAGAACAAGGTCCGAAGCTCACGGCGAAGGGTCGTGTGACCTACGAACCGGCCGGGAGTGACCGCTTCCTGGTTGGGCGAACCGAAACCGAGGGCGATCCGGAAGTGGCGCATTTCGTGCTGGGGTACGATTCTCTCGCTCGTGAGTACTACCTGCATCAGTACAGCAGCGTCAATCCGCGACCGTTACTCTGGAAGGGCACCTGGGATGAGGACGCGCAAACGCTCACGTTCACGCACTCACCCGACCTCGAGGGTGAAGGCGGTATGATGCCCGACCCGGAAGCAGGAGAGAACTCCGACCATGGGGATGGTCTTCCCGGTGGAGACGCCTTCGGCGGCGAACCTGGAGAAGGTATGCCTAGTATGCCCTCGGGTGGAATGCTCATGCAGCCGACTCTCAAGATGGTGATCGCTTTTGATGCCGGGGATTTGTACACGGTTCGCACGACCATGTCCTTCGACCCGCCGCCAGGCTTCCCGGCCTCTCCCGGCATGGGTGGTGACATGCTCGCGTCGGAGGTTCTGGCCCGTCGAAGCAAGTAACCGATCCGCGTGAAGGCAATGACGTCTCAGCGCACATCAATACGCACAATCGGGACCATGACGCTCGTCGTCGTGGTCCTGTGTGCATTGGCAGCGACGATGCGAGCGCTCACGATGGCCGACTTCGCCGGTGCCCTCGAGATTCCAACAACTCCTGCACGTTTGTGGCGGGAGTCCACGGTGGAATGGCTGCCGTGGTGCGTGTGCGCCCCTGCCATCGCTTTCCTGGCGGTGAGATTCCGCCCGCGACGAAGTCACTGGATCATGGTTCTCACAGGCCACGTCATTGGGGCCGGCATAATGATCATCATCGTGCCGAGACTCCAGGCGTGGGCATTCAATGCCGTCATGGACGAGCATCTGATCGCTCCGCTGCCCTTCGCGCCTGGGGAGGGTGTCATCGCTTTCGAGAGCTCACCTCCACCCGAGTTTTTCTCCCAAGGGGAGATGACGGGCGGAGGATCCGAGGATGGCCGGCCGGCCATGCCCCCGCAGGAAGGTGTGATCGAGTTTGGGCCGATGCCGCTCAGTATCGCGGCGACGTCGAACGCCGTGCCGTATCTCGTCTTCGTGTCCATCATCATGGGTCTGATGGCGTTTGCCGAGCTGAAGTCACGCGATGCTGCCGAGGCTCAGTTGCGCTCCGAGTCCGTGCAGGCGCAGCTGGCATCATTGCGGATGCAGGTCAACCCGCACTTCCTGTTCAACACGTTGAACAGCGTGAGCGCCATGGTGACCGCCGATCCGGTCGCGGCTCGGAAGATGCTGTCTCAGCTGTCAGAGCTCCTGCGCGTCGCTTTTCGAGATCTTGACCGACATGAGGTGCCATTGTCTGAGGAGGTTGCCCTGACCAAGACCTATGTGGATGTCCAGCAGGTGCGTTTCGACGACCGCTTCCAGGTCGAATTCGATGTCGAAGAAGATGTGAGAAACGCATGCGTGCCGGTCTTGTGTCTTCAGCCGCTCCTGGAGAACGTGTGCGTCCACGCTGTCGAGGGGAGTACGCAACCGTGCGCTGCGATCGTTAGGGCGCGTCGAGATGGTGAACAACTTCTCATTGACGTCACCGACGATGGCCAAGGCGCGCGTGATGGTCTTGAGGATGTCTCTCACGGCGTAGGATTGGCCAATACCACGCAGCGGATTCAGCAACTCTACGGCACGCGCGGTGGTGTTGAAGCCGGGGGGATTGCAGACGGCGGATTTCGCGTCCGATTGACCTTTCCGCTTCGGATGTGCGAGGAGGATCACCAGCGACGGTGGCAAGATGACTGACTCGATCTCGGTGCTCATCGTGGACGACGAGCGTCCCGCGCGTCAGATCCTCCGAGAACTCGTCGCGCCGGACGACAGGTTCGAGATCGTGGCGGAATGCGCCGGTGGACAGGAGGCGATCGACGCGATTCGATCGTCGCCTCCCGATCTCGTCCTCCTGGACATCCAGATGCCGGAGGTGGACGGCTTTGACGTGCTGGCGGATCTCCAGGAGTCGATGCCGACCGTGATCATGGTCACGGCATTCAACGAGCATGCCATTCGGGCTTTCGACTTTCATGCCCTGGACTATCTGCTCAAGCCAGTTGACGAGGATCGGCTTCGCGTCGCGCTGGAACGGGCCGCCGTGCGGATCCGGGAGCGTCAGAGTGGCCGCCTGCCGGACGGGCTTCAGCAACTGCTTCAGTCGATGCGCCCGGGAACAGCTCAGTCGGAGAGGATCGCCCTGAAAGCGCCCGGTTCCTTTCTGTTCATCGAGCCGAATGAGCTGGAGTGGATCGAAGTCGCCAAGAACTACCTGCGCCTGCATTGCACGGACAAGATGTACGTGCAGCGATCGACCATCACCGAACTACTGGAGCGCCTCGACACAGGGTTGTTCGTTCGCATACATCGCTCCTATGCCGTGAACCGAGCTCATGTCCGGGAAATCAGGCCCGCCCCCGGCGGAAGCGATGTTGTCGTCGTGCTGCGCCAAGGCGTCGAGCTTCCAGTCGGCCGGACTTTTCGTGAGGAAGCGATGGCCAAGCTCATGTAGGCCAGTCGGCCGATCTCCTTTCGATCCTTGAAACGCATCAGCGCCTCGACGAGCGACAGACCAGCCAGCGCGGGAAAGAGCAGCGACCAGAGCCACAAGCCGACGGACCTGACGGTGGGCCGCGCGAGGGCGGCGATGTCGAAGGCGTCGACCGCACGGCGTGCAGCAACGCGCTTCTCGCCGACTCGATCTGCCGGGCGATGCTGAAGACGTCCGCCTCGACGGGCGAGCCGCTCTGTGATGATGAGACGTTCGTGCGAATCGTGGCTTCCGCGATCAAGACGACAAATCGATCGGTCGAGGCGGCCTGACCTGGACCCGGCACCCACGAGCGTCGAATCGCTGCGGCTTTGCCGGAGGGAGCTTGATGACTGACGGGGCGTTCTTTGGGCGCACCTCACCGCGCCACCTGTCAGCGATGACGCTGGAGACCGTCAGCTTATGGAGCTGAACGTCTAAGTGAAACCGCCCTGACGCCCCCAAGAGGCCGGTCGGGCATCGCCGAATCTTTGAATGTAGTGTAGAATGCCTCGCTGAAAGGTAGTGCAAACTGCGCGGACAGCCGCCCATAAAGCACTGCCCTTCCATGAGTTTCGGGTGTAGCTCAGTTGGCAGAGCGTCAGCTTCCCAAGCTGGCGTTCGAGAGCCTGCTCGCCGACGGGGATTCGTTCGAGGTTCCTATTTCACCACTCCGGGCCGCTGGTGTAGCGCCCGTAGACGTCGGCCATGGCCTGGACCATCTCGCCGAGCGTGCACTTGGCGAGCGCGCCGTCGACGAGCGCCGGCATGACGTTGGCTTCCCTACGGGCCGCGTCGCGGATGGCGTCGAGGGCGCGCTCGACCTCGCCGCCGTCGCGCTGGCGCCGGAAGTCGGCCAGACGCGCGCACTGGTCCTCCTCCACCTTGTGCGGGATCTGGAGGATCTCGACCTGGTGCGCCTCGTTGCCGTCGGTGTAGGCGTTGACGCCGACGACGATGCGATCGTGCGTCTCCAGCTCCTGGCCGTAGCGGTAGCTCGCCTCGGCGATCGCCCGGCGGAAGAAGCCCTGGTGAATGCCCTCGACCACACCACCCATGTCATCGATGTGCTTGATGATCTCGTTGGCGTCGGTCTCCAGGCGATCGGTGAGGGCCTCCACGTACCAGCTGCCGCCCAGCGGGTCGACGGTGCGCTGCACGCCGGTCTCGTGGGCCACGATCTGCTGGGTTCTCAGGGCGACCCGCACGGCGGTCTCCGTGGGCAACCCCAGCGTCTCATCCATCGAGTTGGTGTGCAGGCTCTGGCAGCCGCCGAGGACGCC
>JBDHCY010000169.1:0-8198 GCA_039591795.1 Gemmatimonadota bacterium
ATGGGCGAGTTCGAGGAGGCGGGGGTGATACCGGTGTCGCTGATTCGATGGGAGATCACGGGATCAGGGGACGGTAAGGGACGGTAGCCGGTCCTCGCTTCACGGCGCCTTCGGCGATGTTTTCGGTTGCCCAAGCCCGGGCAATCACTCCCCCGACACGGGCGCCAAACAACTCCGTCCCCTACCGTCTCTTGCCGTCTTTCACCGTCCTTCGCCGTCCTTTGCCGTCCCTTACAGTCTCCTCCCGTCTTATATTTCGCTAATGCGCAACCGCCTCCCCTACCTCACCGACGATCACACCCAAGTCCGTGACCTCGTGCGCGAATTCGCGCAGGCCGAGGTCGCGCCCGTCGCCCGGCAGCACGATTTGGAGTCGAGCTTTCCCTGGGGGATCGTCAAGAAAATGGGCGAGATGGGGTTCCTCGGAGCCGCCTGGCCGGAAGAGTTGGGCGGCGCCGGCATGGACTACATCTCCTACATCATCATCATCCACGAGTTGGGCAAAGTCGACGCCTCGACTGCTCTCACCGTCTCGGCGCACACGACGCTCGGCACTTCGCCGATCATGGAATTCGGCACCGAAGACCAGCAACGTCGCTACGTGCCACTTCTCGCCACGGGCAAGGTGCTCGGCGGGTTCGGCCTCACCGAGCCGGGTGCCGGCAGCGATGCCGGTGGCACCCAGACGAGTGCCGTTGACAAGGGCGACCACTACGTCATCAATGGCTCCAAGATCTTCATCACGCACGCCGGCGTGGGCGAGATCTTCTGTCTCACGGCCCGCACCGATCCCGAGGCCCAGAAGACCAAGGGCATTACGTCGTTCATCGTGACCAAAGACACGACCGACCTGGAAGCCGCCGCGACCCACGGCATCGGTCATGCGCCCGACCTCCCGAAGATGCCCGGCGTGACGGCGGGCAAGAAGGAAGACAAGCTCGGCTGGCGGGCGTCGGACACGCGCGAGCTCATCCTCCAAGACGCCGTCGTTCCCAAGGAGAACATGCTCGGCAAGCCGGGCGAAGGGTTCGTCAACTTCTTGAAGACGCTCGATTCCGGTCGCATCGGGATTGCCGCGCTCTCCCTCGGGATCGCCGAGGGGGCCCTCGAGCAGTGTCTCACCTATACGGCCCAGCGGAAGCAGTTCGGGAAGCCGATCGCCTCGTTTCAGGGCGTCCATTTCGCCTTGGCCGACATGGCCACCGAGATCGAGGCGGCGAGACACCTGACCTATCACGCTGCGTGGCTCAAACAGCACGGTCGCCCGCACAAGACCGAAGCGGCGATGGCCAAGCTCTTCGCGTCCGAGTTGTGCATGCGTGCCACCACGAAGGCCGTGCAGCTCCACGGCGGCTACGGCTACACGACCGAGTACCCCGTCGAACGCATGATGCGGGACGCCAAGGTGTGTGAGATCGGTGAGGGAACGAGCGAGATCCAGCGCATCGTCATCGCCCGCGATCTCGTCGGCAGTCTGCTCGACTAGCTACCCCCGCACCGTCCTTGACCGTCTTTGACCGTCTTCCATTACCTCCCGTTGACCTAACCCCCTGTCCCGCCCATATTTACCCAATGAATTGGACCCCCTCCCGGCTGGAATCCACCCTCATTTCCGACATCCTCCCCTTCGTTTCCAAGCCGAATCGGTACGTCGGCAACGAGCGGAATGCGGTCGTGAAAGACTGGGATGCGAGTCGGGTTCGCTTTCTCCTTTGCTATCCCGACGCCTACGAAGTCGGCATGAGCCACACCGGCACGCAGATCCTCTACCACATCGTGAACCGGGATCCGCGATGGCTCCTGGAGCGCGCCTACGCTCCGTGGCCCGACATGGAGGAGCGGATGCGCGAGTTCGGCCTGCCGCTCTTTTCGCTCGAGTCAAAGCGTCCGGCCGCGGACTTCGACCTGTTTGGGTTCACGCTCCAGTCGGAGCTGACGTATACGAACCTGCTCAACTGCCTCGACCTCGCAGGGATTCCACTTCGGCAAGCGGACCGGAGCCCGACCGACCCGCTCATCGTGATCGGCGGGCCGTGTGCCTCGAACCCCGAGCCGCTGGCCCCCTTTGTCGACTTCGCGCTGATCGGCGATGCCGAAGATGCGATCCACGAGATCCTCGAGGTCGTGGGCGAGTGCAAGGCTGCCGGCGCCACTCGTGAGGAGACGCTCCTCGCCCTCGCTGTGCGAGTCACGGGCGTCTACGTCCCATCCCTCTACGACGTCCCGAGCGGAGCGCGAACACCACAGCCAACCCGCGCCGACGTGCCGTTCCCGGTCGTGGCGCGGAAGGTGCCCGTCCTCCGACCCGACGATCACCCGCGGAAGATGGTCGTGCCCCTCACCGGGACCACGCACGACCGCCTGCCGATCGAGGTCATGCGGGGATGCATGCGGGGGTGCCGGTTCTGTCAGGCGGGCTACCTCTACCGTCCCGCACGAGAGCGCGATGTGGACGAGATTCAGGAGATCGCGGAGACAGGCATCGCAGACTCGGGATGGCAGGAAGTGAGCCTCCTGTCGCTCTCGACCGCCGACTACTCGCAAGCGGGTGAGATGGTCGACCGTATGTCGCGCACCGTGGTCGACCGCGGCGTCAACGTCAGCCTGCCGAGCCTTCGCGCCGACGAGTTCAGCGTGGGGCTCGCCGAGGCAGTGAGTCGTGTGCGAAAGTCGGGATTCACGTTTGCGCCCGAGGCGGGGAGCCAGCGCCTTCGCAACGTGATCAACAAGGGCATCACCGAGGAGGACATCCTCGGGGCAGTCGAGAAGGCGATGGCCGCGGGCTGGACCGCAGTGAAGCTCTACTTCATGATCGGGCACCCCACCGAGGGCGACGACGATTTCGAGGAGCTCGCTGGCCTCGTCGAGAAGATCAAGAGCATTCTCCGGCGTCACCCGGGCCACCGACACATCACGCTCGGCTTTTCCCCGTTCGTGCCGAAGGCCCATACGCCGTTCCAATGGGAGCGGCAGGACGACTTCGAGACGACCGAGGCCAAGCTCACCTGGGTCAAGTCCCGGCTCAGGGGGCGCGGAGTCGAAATCCGGCATCACCAGCCCCCCGAGACCGCCATCGAGGGCATCATCTCTCGGGGCGGCCGGGAGATTGGCGACGTGGTCGAGAGCGCGTGGCGGCGCGGGGCTCGGTTCGACGGATGGGGTGAGTGGGTGCGCTTCGACCACTGGCTCGACGCGCTCACCGAGCGCGGGCTCACGCTCCGCGACACCTTCCGCGAGATTGGCGAAGACGAACAGCTCCCTTGGGAGATCGTCACCTACAAGATCGACCGAGGATATTTCCTCAAGGAGCGACACAAGGCGTACCGTGCCGGCGAGACCGACGAGTGCAAGCACGTGCGGTGCACCGCCTGCGGAGTGTGCGATTTCGCAGCGCTTCACAACGTACTGGCACCCGCGGCGACGAGTCCGCTTCCCGAGCCGGTCGTCGGCCTCCTCCGCGGCGTCCCCGCGACGACCGTGCGGTTTGCCTACCGCAAGGACGACCGCGTGCGGTTCATCTCGCATCTCGACGTGCTGAGGGAGCTCGAGCGAGCCTTTCGCCGCTGCGAAGCACCCTTGGTCTACAGCGAAGGATTCTCTCCCAGGCCGCGGCTGTCCGCCGGACCGCCGCTCGCCCTCGGCTGGACGTCGGACGCCGAGTGGCTCGACGTGGATTTCGCGGGACAGGACGGGGACTGGTCTGAGGCACGGCTCGCTGAGCTCCTCGCAGGCCTCAATGCGACCATCGCAGGGGGCCTCGTGTTCGTCTCGGCTGCGGCGATGCCTCGTGGCACCCCGTCGCTCGTGGTCGGGACGGCGCGGAGCCTCTACCACGTACGCCTGCCAGAGCCGTTGAACGACTGGAGTGTTGGGACGCTGGAGACGCACGCGGCGGCGTACCGCGCTGCCCCGGCCGTGCTCGTCGAGCGCGAACGAAAAGGCCGAAAGCGCCCCGTCGATCTCCAGCCGCTGACGCATGACATCTCGGTCCTGAGCCCCGGCAATCTGCTGCTCGAGCTCGAGACCTCGAATACCGGGTCGGCCAAGCCGACCGAAGTGGCACACGCCCTGCTCGGCCTCGACGCCGAGCAGGTGCTCCGTCTCCAAGTACACAAGGTGCAGGCCACCGGCCCGTCCGGGGAACACCTCGACAGCGGGTCAGTGGCGCGCGCCGAAGGACAGGCACTTGAAACGCGAAATCTTGATCAGTGGGAGTACGCGGGAAACCCGCGTGGCGATCCTCGAGGATGAACGCCTCGTCGAGTTGTTCGTCGATCATCCCGACCGCCGGCGCATCGTCGGCGACATCTACCTGGGTAAGGTCGAGGCCGTCCTGCCCGGGATCCAGGCGGCGTTCGTCGACATCGGCCTCGAAAAGTCTGCCTTTCTGCACGCGTCGGACCTCATCGAGCCCGACGAGGATGAAGACGAAGACGGAGATGCGAACGGGGTGGCCTTCAAGCCCCGCCGCCGTCTCCCCAATGTCTCCGACCATCTGCGGCGCGGCCAGACGCTCCTAGTCCAGGTGACCAAAGAGGCCATCGGGACGAAAGGCCCGCGCGTGACCGCGCAGGTCTCTCTTCCGGGTCGCTTCCTCGTGTTCATCCCCAACGGCTCTCGGGTCGGCGTGAGCAGGAAGATCGAGGCTCGCGACGAGCGCGCCCGGCTCCGACAACTGGTCGGGGAGCTGCTCCCGAAGGACGTGGGTGGTGTGATCGTCCGGACCGTAGCGGAGGACCTGACGCCGGAGAACTGCCGGCGCGAGCTGCAAACGCTCAGAGCCCAGTGGAAGCGCATCAAGCGCAAGATGACCTTCCTCAAGGCGCCGGCGTTGGTGCACCGCGAAGCAAGCCTCACCCGCGGGATCATTCGCGACCTGTTCAGCGATAAGGTCGACGCCTTGCAGGTCGACTCGAAGGAGCTATTCCGAGAGATCCAGGGCTACCTGAAGGAAGTGGACCCGTCGCTCATCAAGCGCGTCACGCTGTATTCCAAGGCGCAGCCGCTCTTCGACGCGATGGATATCGAAACCGAGATTCGCGATCTCTTCAAACGGCGGGTGGAGCTCCCGACCGGGGGGCACGTGATCGTCGAGCCCACCGAGGCGCTCGTCTCGATCGACGTGAACACCGGGCGGTACACCGGGAAGAAGGATCCCGAGTCCACGATACTCCGCACCAACCTCGAGGCCGCGCGCGAGATCGGGCGCCAGCTTCGACTGCGGGACGTCGGCGGGATCATCGTGATCGACTTCATCGACATGGACGAGCGGGCGAACCGCGATCGGGTGCTCCAGGAGCTGCGAAACGCCCTGGCCCGTGACCGGGCCCGGACACGAGCATTCGCCGTCTCCGATCTGGGGCTCGTCGAGATGACGCGCCAGCGGGTGCGGCCCTCCTTGTTGCACTCGATGACCGCGGACTGCCCGTCGTGCAATGGGATCGGGCGTGTCTTCCGGCCCGAGGTCGTGGCGCGCCGCCTCGAGCGGGCGCTGCGCCGCGCGGCCGCCGCCGATCGCTCGGCCGACGGCACCCGACGCTTCGTCGTGCGTCTCCACCCCGAGGTGGCCCTCTACCTCCTCGAGGAGGAACCCGAGTTCTTGAAGCGGCTGGGCAAGGAGACCCGCATCGATTGCGAGCTGCGAGACGACCCCATGCTCCTGGTCGACGAGTTCCGCCTCATGGCCCAACCCGCCGGCCGTGACGTGACGGAACGATACGCAGTGGCATAGGGAGGGACGGTAGAAGACGGTAGAGGACGGCAGAAGACGGTAGGGGATTGGGGGGACCGTCTTGGACCGTTCTCGGCCGTCCTTGATTCTCCGCCCCCTTGACCCCGTCACCCCCTCTGTCTACTGTCCTAACCCTATGTCCTACGCAATCTTCCGTAGCGGCGGCAAGCAGTTCAAAGCCGAGAAGGGGCGCACCATCCGCGTTCCCCTCCTCGAGGCCGAGCCGGGTGCTGCAGTCACGTTCGACGAGGTGCTTCTGGCCCATTCCGGGAACAAGGTGCTCACCGGATCTCCGCTGCTCGAGGGGGCGGCAGTCGAGGCGGAGGTAGTGGCACACGGGCGGGACAAGAAGATCGTCGTCTTCAAGCACAAGCGGCGCAAAGACTACCGGCGCAAGACGGGTCACCGGCAAGACTTCACCGAGGTCCGAATCAAAGCGCTCAAGGTGAGGTAAGCGATGGCGCACAAGAAGGGGCTTGGGTCGTCGCGGAATGGCCGCGACTCGAAGCCAAAGTTTCTCGGGGTCAAGCGCTACGCGGGCGAGGCCGTCCGCGCCGGGAACATCCTGGTGCGGCAGCGGGGCACGAAGCTCCATCCCGGACGCAACGTCGGCCGTGGCAATGACGACACGCTCTTTGCTCTCATCGACGGCGTCGTTCGTTTCGAGTTCAAGTCCAAGAACCGCAAGCAGGTGAGCGTGGAGCCGGTGGGGTAGGGGGCACGGTCAACTTTCGAGGGCCGCGCGATTCGTGACGCTGTCGTAGTACGAGTTCACTTCCCGAATGCGTCCGTTCTCGACGAAGATCCAGTCGCAAGCTTCGACCGTACCCGCCGGAGTCTCCAACTCGTAGGTGATGGCCGCCCGCCCTTCGCCCTCGATCACGTCCCTCACCGTGATCCCGCGGACGCTCTTCCGCGACATTGGCTCCACAATGCGGAGGTACTCTTCGGCACCCTCGATCCGGCCAAACGGACTCGTATGGACGAAATGCGGAGCGAGGCGAAGCAGGCTCAGGTCGCCGGTATCCCATGCGCGGAGCCAAGAACGAGCGAGGTCTGCGGGTGACTCGCCCATCCGTTGGCCCTCTTTCTCGTTCATCCGTTGCCTCCTCTGATCACGGTCGGCAGAGTCACCTCTGAATCGAAAGCACCGCCAAGCGTTGAACGTCGAGTTCATCCGTTTCGACCACGCCCACACGCCCACCTGGCAGCAGAATGACCGGTGAGATCGAGTCCCTTGCAAGCGTGCCGATGTACGCGCCACGGGCATCAAACACATCGATAGGCGCGATTGCGTCTCTATCGACGGTGAAGCGCTGAACCCAGAGTTCCCCGGTGGGGCTCAGGAACAGAGTTCCGATGAGTGGGATGATGTCGGCGTACCCTCCCTTGTCTACCATTTCGTCCGGATCGATGGCACACGAACCTTGGCTCGAGCTCATACGGAACCCGTCCCCACGGTGTACGATGGCCTGCTCGCGTGATGCGGGCATGGGGTCGATCGCTCGTCGTACGATCCGGGTGAGGCGACCCGCCTCAATGAAGGAAACGGAGTACTCCACTGACGAACTCACTGCGACCATCCCAGGCTGCGTCGCCCAAGCTACCTCGGGGGCAAAGACTGGGAGGAGCGGCAGACTGACACCGCACTTCTCGAACGTCGCAATCTCGGCTGGGGGGAGAGGAAACTCCTCAAGAACCAGCGTGTCAGAGCCCACGATCTGCCGCAGCATCTGCGTGAGGTCCCCCGGTTCGATCGGGGAGGTGCTCGTTGAAACCAGGGTCGTATCGCGAAACTGGCTGAAATGGCGCTGCGCGTTCGGTGTTGGGAAGAGTGGGAACGGCTGTTCATCATCCACCTCGCCGCCCGCATCGAACCGAACGAGGGTCCCTTTCCCGTAGTCGAACACGGCAATTTCCCCGTCAGACGACACGGATATCGATCCAGGCGCCCGGAACTCGCCGGGCCCGCCGCCGCTGCCACCCATGGACCGCAGGAACTGTCCATCAGCATCGAACACAACGATCCGAGCGTTCGTTGGATCCAGGACGAACAGGTTTCCGCTGGCGTCCGCTCCAATCAGCCCAGCGGCTACCCTGAAGAACGACTCCGGTCCCTCGTCGGACCCGCCCAACTCGAACAGGCGATGGAACTGCCACTCGAGCACACGGTCAGACCCACGTGAAAGAACAATCTCGACACCAGCCGAGTCGGTCCGCTGCACAGCCGAAGCGCCTGAATCTCCAGCGCATGCGGAAACGCCAGGGAGTCCCAAGCCGAGAAGCACGGCACTCCATCCGGACGTCGAGTAGCGGTTCATTCTCCTATTCTTCTCTCTGATGGGCAGAGCAGTCTGACTGTTTGAAAGGTAGGACGCTCCAAGAGTACCGGCCAGCTAGTGCAGGGGACTGCGCGCTCTGGCCGGTACTCTTGGAGCGTCCTACCTTTCAAACAGTCAGACTGCTC
>JBDHCY010000170.1:0-8167 GCA_039591795.1 Gemmatimonadota bacterium
GGGGGGGTGGGTTGCTCGCGCCGATCCTTCCACTCTTTCGAATGGGACTCGGCGCCCGGCTTGGCGACGGTTCGCAATACATGAGCTGGGTCGCTCTAGACGATGTCGTCGGAGCGGTGCTGCACGCACTCGAGTCCGATGCGCTCGCGGGACCCGTCAATGTGACGTCGCCCAATCCGGTCACGAATCGCGAGTTTACGGAGACAGTCGGCAGAGTGTTGAGCCGGCCCACCTTGCTGTCGGTACCGCGCTTCCTGTTGCGGCTGGCACCGGGTGATATGGCCGATGAGGCGATCCTCGCCAGCGCGCGGGTCGTCCCATCGCGCCTGCTCGACACCGGGTACGTGTTTCGGCTCGCGGAGCTGGAGCCCGCGCTGAAGCACGCGCTCGAACCCCACTCCCTTCATGCGGGGGCGTGACGTGCCAATCACTGGCCGAGAAACTCTGCGGGTCAGTTGCGCGTTTTCGCTTCGGTGGACGGGCAGGGGCTGGTCTGTCCCGCTGTGGAGTGACCGATGACACGAAACTTGAGACTTGCCGCGCGAAAATCGACGCCGAGCTCCTCAACGGGGGCGTCTGGCGGCTTCTCCTCGCTCCCCCTCGACCTGCTTGAACAATCATGCAGGCGCGTCGGGGTCGCGGCCCTCGTGTTCGCCGCGCTCTGGATGGTGCCGGTCGTCATGAACACCCTCGTGGCCCGGTGGGTCGTCGCGATGCCGGGAATTCACCGCGGCATGGCGTGGCCGTGGCCTGGGGCCCTCTTCGCGGGAGTCGGGGTGGCCATCTCGCTTGCCATGTTTTTCACGGCCGCAGCTCTTCATAGCCGCCCTCATCTGCTCCTCGACCTGGGTCTCGGGTTCTTGGTTGTGACCGCCTTCCTCATTGGGCTCTGGAACTACTGGGCACCGGAGCACTTCGGCGGCGTCTCGTGGATGGTCGTAGTGATCCTCGTCTACCCGGCGATCGCGCCCAATACCGTCGGGAAGACGTTCGCGGCGGCGCTCGCCGCGGCGTCGATGGATCCCATTGGGCTGTTGATCGCCCAGCTCCGTGGAGTCGTCATTCCCGTAGGGACCTTCGAGCTTCTCTGGCAGATCATCCCCAACTACATCGCCGCGGTGCTCGCCATCGTCCCGGCCCAAATCATCCGATCGCTGGGACGACAGGTCTCCAAGGCTCGGGAACTTGGCAGTTATCGGCTGAACGAGCTGCTCGGCAAAGGCGGGATGGGGGAGGTGTATCGCGCGACGCACCGAATGCTGGCTCGCCCGGCGGCGATCAAGCTCATCCGTCCGGAGACGCTGGGAGGGTCTTCTGAGGGGGCGCGCGTCGGTCGCGAGCGGTTCCGCCGTGAGGCCGAGGCCGCGGCCACCCTGCGATCGCCGCACACCATCGAGCTCTACGACTTCGGTATCACGGAAGAGGGCACGTTCTACTATGCGATGGAGCTTCTCGATGGCATCGACCTCGACGATCTCATCACCCGCTACGGGCCGCTCCCCCATGAGCGCGTGGTGCATCTCCTCCAGCAAGCATGCCTGTCGCTGGGCGAGGCTCACCATCGCGGGCTGATCCACCGCGACATCAAGCCGTCCAATATTCACACGTGCCGCATGGGTCTCACGGTCGACTTCGTCAAGGTTCTCGACTTTGGGCTCGTGAAAGCCGAAGGAGCGCACCGCCAGGCGACGCTCACCTCCCCCGACGTGGCAACCGGCACGCCCGCGTTCATGGCGCCGGAAGTGGCGACGGGAGAGCCGGACATCGATCACCGAGTGGACATCTACTCGTTGGGCTGCGTCGCCTACTGGCTCCTCACGGGGCGGATGGTGTTCGAGGGCGAGAATGCGATCAAGACGATGATGGCACATATCCAAGACAAGCCGGTGCCGCCATCGCGCCGTTCCGAGCTCGAGATTCCGCCCGAACTGGACGCCATCGTCCTCGCCTGCCTCGAGAAGCGACGGGAGTCACGTCCCGCGAACGCGCTGGAGCTTGCCTCGCTTCTGTCGGCGTTGGAGATCAGGGAACCGTGGACCGAGGAACGCGCCCTTCGCTGGTGGCGCGCCCACGTTCCCGAACAGCAAGAGCAGGCCGTTGCCGCGGACGCCAGCACGAGCAACGAGGCGCTGCTGACGGTGGCCGAGTGATCGGGCCCGCTAGCACGCACGCCTGACGGAGACGGCAATGCTCCCCGGGACAAAGCGGATCCTATTCGCGCTCGTCGCGGCGCTCTGCGTCGCCCTGCCGATGGGTGCGCAGACCCCCACGGGGCCGGGCTCGCTCGCTCAACTCAGCGATGCGCTCGCCGCGATCACTGCACAGGTCGAGCCGGCCGTGGTCGAGATCCGTGTGACCGCGTTTGCCACCCCAACGGCAGGAGCTCCCTCGGCAGAAGCGCTCGTGCAGCGTGAGCGTCGAGGGGGGTCGGGCGTGCTCGTATCGGCTGACGGCTACATCGTCACGAACCTCCATGTCGTCGAGGGTGCCCGGCGACTCGTCGTCGTCCTGGGCGTAGCGGCGGGTGATGCGCCAGGGCGCTCCATCCTGCGGGGCGCCGGCCGGCGACTTGATGCCCGGTTGATCGGCGCGGATCGAGAGACGGACCTCGCCATACTCAAGATCGACACGACGGTGGCAACCCATCTGGCCTTCGGCGACTCGGACGAGCTCGGCCCAGGCCAGCTCGTCCTGGCCTTCGGCAGCCCACTCGGTCTCACCAGCTCTGTGACGATGGGTGTAGTGAGCGCGGTGGCGCGACAACCAAGTCCCGAAAGCCGCATGGTCTACCTGCAGACCGATGCGGCGACCAACCCGGGAAACAGTGGTGGGCCGTTGGTGAACGCCAACGCCGAGCTTGTCGGGATCAACACGTTCATTCTGTCTCAGTCTGGCGGAAGCGAAGGAATCGGGTTCGCCGCGCCTAGCAACATCGTGCGCTATGTCTATCACGAGATCCGGGCGCATGGACGCGTGCGGCGCGGTCAAGTCGGTCTGTTTGCACAGACGATCACGCCCACGTTGGCTCGCGGCCTTCGCCTCCCTCGGGAGTGGGGAGCCATCGTCGCCGACGTGTATCCGGATGGCCCGGCCACAGACGCCGGTGTTCGAATCGGAGACATCGTTCTCTCGCTGGACGGCAAACCGATCGAGAACGGGCGGCAGTTTGACGTCAACGTCTACCAGCGAGGCCAAGGTGACACGGTCACGGTGGAGCTGCTGCGCGGCGTTGAGCGGTTTGTGGTGCGTCTCGTCGTCGTCGAGCGACCCGAGGACCCGGACCGATTCGCAACCATGGCGACGCGCGAGCGGAATCTCGTCCGTCGCCTGGGCATCTTGGGTCTCGAGGTCGATCGCTCGATGCTACCGTACCTCCCCTGGCTTCGCCGTCCCGTCGGCGTCGTCGTCGCAGCACGGGCGGCCGACGCCCCCCGTGATCTGACCGGCAGCCTCGAGCCGGGTGACGTGATCTACCAGCTGAACGGGACTGCGATTTCCACGTTGGCCGAACTGCGCTCCGGCGTCGACCGGCTGCGCACCGGTGATCCTATCGTGCTCTTGGTCGATCGGCGCGGACGGTTGCTGTTCGTGGCCTTCGAAGCCGACTGAAGCTCAGGGAATCGCCGAAGGGGTTCCGGCGGCGTATCCCAACCGATGCGTCGTCAGCTTGAACGCGCCGGTGGAGGAGACCTCGACGAGGGCGTATTGGTTGGATTCGTCTTCAGTCATCGCTTCATCCTGCACGACCGTCCACCCGTCGAGTGTCCATCCCTTCTCTTCGAGCCATTCCCGTTCATGCCCGCTGAGGTCCCGTGCTCGCCGGGCACCGGCTCCGAAGAAGAGAAAGGAGGGTCGAGGCCGTCCCGACACGTTGATCACAGTGATCGCGCGGCCGTCGGCCCGAGTCATCGTGAACCGCTCGTACGTATGGGTATGTCCGGTAAGAACGAGCGTGACCCCGCCATCGGCGAAGAGGTCGGGCAGCGTGCGACCGTCGTGCTGGTAGTGCCAAAGAGCGCGCGCCTGCGCGAGATGCTTCTTCGAAGACTGTACGAATGGATGATGCATCACGACGACCGTGACGGGCGGCCTCGACGCACCGGAATCTCCAAGCTCCGCGGCGAGCCACTCGAGCTGCTCCATGGCCCGACTACCGGCTGGGGCGGAGGTGTCGCCCTCACGGTCGCCACGATCTCCATACACGAGATCGCTGGTCTCGAGGAAGAGGAACCGCACCGGCCCGATGTCCTTGCGGTAATACAGGCGGTGGGGCTCGAGCGCCGAATCGAGGGGAGCGAGGAAGGCCGCAAGGTGTGCGCGTGCATCCCCGGTCCGATTGTTCGAAACCTCGTGGTTGCCGACGCCCACGAGGTACGGTAGCCTAGCGAGTGGTGCGATCAACTCCGACAGCTTTCCGAATTGGTCCGGGCGCCGTCCGTCGCCCACGATGTCGCCGGTGTCGATGAAGAAGAGCACCCGAGGTGTGGCGCGGGCCGTACTGTCCATCGCCCAGACGAGATCGCGCCGCTCGCCATCGGGTATCGCCCGCTGGTCACCCAAGACGAGAAAGCGAAACCCGGAATCCGGCCCCGGCACGAGCGACTCGACTGCCTCTTCCAACCGCGCGTGCCGGAGCGGCGAGATCTCAGTGATCTGTTCTCCGACCGCGACTGCCGTCGTGACGGTCACAGCCAACAGCACGGGGACCGCGAAGCGTCGGGTGCTGGGCCTGTTCATGCTCGTCGCGCTTCTCCTCTCCGCCGGCGCGCGCGCACAAGATTCGGTGGCGGCCGGCAACGGCGAAAGCTATTGGGGCCCGATTCTGCCGGTTGCAGATTCACTGACTACGACGTCGACCACCCGCGGCATGCCACTCTGGGAAGCGACGCTCGTTTGGCCGTTTCGGGTGATCACCTTCCCAATCGTCGTGGTCGGCACGGGCATCGCTGCAGGCGTCGAGGTGCTCGACGAGAGCAAGATAATCCCATGGATCGCCGAGCGACTCAGGCCACGCCCCGGTCCATTAGGCGTACATGCCGATTTTACGGCTGGTGGGCTCACGGGGCTCGGCGCCGCGATCACGGGCGAGTACACCGGGCTCTTCGGTCCCACCAACCGAGGACGCCTCGCGGGCGGGACGAGCACGACCGGGCACCGCCGCGTCAATGCCGGCGTGTCATTTCAGGCGGGCGCGCGCGGGCGACTCGAGTTTGCCGCCGGATACCGAATGCGGCCGAACGCGCGATACTTCGGCCTCGGCCCCGGCACCTCGCCCGACGACGAATCGTTCTATCGCCAAGAGAGTGCCTGGGGCGGCGGGAGTTACACGCACACGTTTGGGCTCGTCGAAGCAACCGGCGAGATCTTCTGGTCGAGCGTGGGAACGCGCGGTCCACCCGATGAGGACGATCCCCCACTCCCCGAGCAATTCGCCGGCAGCATCCCCACCGGTTTCGGCGAGTACTCGACCGGCGTCAGTGTGGGGTTAGGTCTCGCCCACGTGGAACTGGATCGCTCCGGACGGGCCACGCGCGGCGGGGCGCGACGCGCCCGCGTGTGGCATTTCTCGAACCGCGACGAGTCGGACCTCGACTTCTGGACATTTCGCCTCGAGGCCGAACAGCTGGTGCCACTCTGGTACCGTTACCACACCCTGGCGCTGCGCGGCGTCGTAGCCTGGATCGATATAACGACCACCGACGCGGTTCCCTTCCAGCGACTGATGACGAATCGAACTCCGGACGCATTACGCGGCTTCGATTCCTTTCGGTGGCGCGATCGCGGCATCGTGATCCTTTCCGCCGAGTATCGCTGGCCCATCTGGGCCAACAAGAACGCCGAAGCGATCGGGCTCGATTTCTATCTGCTCGGTGACGTGGGTCAGGTCTTTCGGAATGCTGACGACATCGGTGGGAGCAACCTCACGACGTCGATCGGCGCCGGCGTGCGCCTCGGAAACGTCGCTGGGCTCCTCGCTCGACTCGAGCTCGCGTGGAGTGAAGAGGGAGTGCAACTCCGTCTGCAGTCCGATCACATGTTCCAGTTCTTCAAGCGCAGCCTCTACCACGGTCGGGAGCCAAGTGCGCACCGGTAATCGCATCGGCGTCACGGCGATCGCAGCGGCTGTCCTCGCCGGTGGCGACGGCCCGTTGCGTGACGCGCCCGTTGCGTGGTACGAGGACGACCGGCGGCACGTTCCCGAAGCGCCGGCGGAGCGGCGTGTCAACGTCATGCGGGACGGGCTCGAGGAGACGCTGTATCGTCCCCTTGGCCGGCTCGTGAACCCGGGGCGGCTGATCCGGCGCATCGGAACGATCTTCGGCGGCGACCACGTTCCTCGTGCGGCGAACATCAATGCCCTCGACGAAGTGCCCAACTCGACCTGGTTCACCAACCGGATGGGTCTCTTCCCGATGAGCCCGGAACAGGTGGCTCGTGGTCCGACGCGGTCCGCCGGGCCCGATCGAGGCGCACCACTCGTCGTCGTGAGTGCCAAGACCGAAGGCGTGACCCCGGGGTTCAACGTGCGCGACGCCCGCGGAGACGTCTATGTTGTCAAGTTCGATCCGCGGGGCTTCCTCGGCATGACGAGCGCCGCGGGCGTGATCACGGGCCGTATCCTCCACGCGGCGGGCTACAACGTCCCTGAGGACTTCGTGATCGAGTTCGACCGGCAGGACCTCCTGCTCGCCGACGGAGTGGAGTTCACCGACCTCGCCGGGGTGCAGCGCGTGATGACGGATGACGACCTCGACGCGATTCTCAATGCCGTGGACCGACTCCCTGACGGGCGCTGGCTCGCCCTCGCCAGCCGGTTCCTCGAGGGGACACCGATCGGTCCGTTCAGTTGGACCGGTCGGCGCAAAGACGATCCGAACGATCGAGTGCCGCACGAGGACCGTCGCGAGCTGCGCGGGCTGCGTGTGCTCACCTCCTGGCTCTGTCACTTCGACGCCAAACAGGGCAACACACTCGACGTGTACGTTGAGGACGCCGGAGCGAGGTTCGTGCGGCACTACCTCATCGACTTCGCGAGCACCCTCGGCGCCGGCGCGGGTATTGACGGTCCGTTCCCAACCGCCTGCTTCGAGTATCAGTTCGACTTCGGTGCGTCGCTGGGCCGAGTGGTAACGCTGGGCCTCCGTGAAGACCCCTGGCGCCGCGTCGAGCGGCCGGCTGACCTCCCGGCAATCGGCTACTTCGAGAGCACCGAGTTCGACCCGGGTGCGTTCAAGCCCCTCAACCCCAACACGACGTTCGCCAACGTCACCGATCGCGACGGCTATTGGGCGGCGAAGATCGTGTCGGCATTCACCGACGAACAACTCGAGGCGGTCGTGGCCGAGGGTCGCTACCGCGATGCGGCTGCCGCAGCGTGGATCGTCCGGATGCTCGCCGCGCGGCGCGACGCGGTGGCGCGCCACTGGTTCGATCGGGTGCCTCCGCTCGACTATTTCAACCATGACGGCGGCACGGTGCGGTTCCGGGACCTCGGCGTGGAGCGCGGAATCTACTCGGCGTCAGGAACGCGCTACCGCGCTCGCGTCAGCGCTACCACTCCACGGCGGCGCACGGCCAACGAGACGGATTGGCTCGAACTAGAGGCCACGACGGTGGATCTGCGCGCGCTCCGCCCCGCCGATCCCGCCCAACTCCCATTCGCTGCCGTCAAAGTGCAGGTGAATCGGGGCCGTGGCTGGAGCCGGTCGACCACGGCATATATGGCGCTGGCAAGCGGTCGCGTCGTTGCCGTGGAGCGGTGAACTCAACGTCTCGCTTCTGATCACGTCTTTCGATGACGGCCCGCTGCGGGCCAAGCACTCACGTCGGGAGCTGCCATGTCTCAGCCAACGTTCGATCCGGATCGATTCCGCAAGGTGTTCCTTCTGATTCTCACCGGGTTGATATCGATTCTCTTCCTCAACATGATCAAGGGGTTCCTGATCGCGATCCTCCTCGCGGCGATCCTGAGCGGGCTGTTCCATCCGTTGTATCGCCGCCTTCAGAACGTGTTCGGTGGCAGGCGAGGCCTCGCGTCTGCCGCGACCGTAATCGTCGTCCTCTTCGTGATCGTGATTCCGCTGACGGCGTTCTTGGGGGTCGTTGCGGCGCAGGGCGTGCAGCTCAGCCGTACCGTCGAACCGTGGATCCAGCGGCAAGTGGCAGG
>JBDHCY010000171.1:0-8729 GCA_039591795.1 Gemmatimonadota bacterium
TTTGCCCCGGTCGCGCGGATGCGCTCCACGTCCGCATTCATCGAGGCCAGGACGGTCGAGTCGCCCGAGATTTCGCGGGCGACCGATTCGAGCTGGCTGCGAGTGGGCGCCGATCGGGCCGACGCCGGATCGGCGAGCACCCGCTGCCGGTACGCGCGGATGATGGCGTAGTGGGCGGTTCGGCGACGTCGATCCATCGCGGAATCGGCCGTTTCCACGGTTTCCGCCGCACGGCGCGCGGCGTCGGCCGAGTCGAGCAAGTCTTGCTCGACGTACACGCGCATCAGCTCGATCTGCCCCTGCGGGTTCTCGGGGTCGAGTCGTTCCACGAGCTTGAGCATGCGCACGGTCGAGTCCATCTGCTTCGCCTGCCACGCGAGTGCCGCCGCGCGCAGGGCGTGCGGGGCGAGGTCTGCGCGCCACCGGGCGATGTCGTCGTGGCACCCCGGCTCGAGTGCTTCTGCACGGTCGAACGCCGAGTCCGCGCCGGTGGCGTCGTGCCGGGCGGTGTAGAGCCTGCCGAGGTAGTACCAGGGGGTCGGGCTCTGGGCTAGCTCCCCAGTGCCCAGCGCCTCGGCCAGGACGCGATCGGCATCGCCCAGGAAGCGATCCCGCTCCGATGGATGGCTCGTTTCAGCCGCCTGCTTGAGATACAGGCTCGCCGACCGAAACAAGTAGTGGCTCCCGGGCACTTGGCACCCGTCTTCGGGCGCCACCCACCGTTGACCGAGGCGGACAGCGGGGCGACGAGGAGAAGCCATGAAGCCTCCGGCGCTCGATTCCCCGAGAAGATGTCTCGAAATGGCCGTCTCAGCAAACCCGCGCGCGGAGCTGTGCTGGCGGGCTCGAGCGGGGCCCGACACCTCCCACTATCCGGCCTTTGCCAACGCCACCACGCATGCACGAGCAGCGAGGCCCGGTGTGAGAACGGGGCGCCCGGTGGGGGCGCCCCGTCATGCAGCAGTTGGGCCAGAGCGGGCGACCGGATTCGAACCGGCGACGTCCAGCTTGGGAAGCTGACATTCTACCACTGAATTACGCCCGCGAACCGCCGCGGCGGCTCCGCACAACCTAGCCAGGCCCTGTCACCGCGGCAACCGTACTCCCTAGGAGGCCACCTTGTAGCGCCACGAGATGATCCCCGCCCCCTCGGGCGCGAGCCGAAAATCGGCCGTCTCGCCAGCCGGAATCTCGTCAGGTGCGACTTCAGCAGTCCCGACGACTTCGCCGAACGCGTCGACGAACTCGAATACGAGCTTCACGCCGGCGCTCGGAGCCTCCGTCCGGTTCTCGATCTGGCCCAGAACGACGGCGCGCTGCTCGAGTGTCTCGAAGCGCAGCACGCTGACCACCAGTGGCATCGCCTCGAGCTGTTCCAGCAATTGGACTGTCACGTCAGAATGCCCCATCTCGCGGTGAGCGGCCGCCTCGAGCAACAGCGGTTCCCGCCCGAGCGGGTCCAGCCCCTTCAGCCGCTCGACGATCGGCAGCATCTGCTCGGCGATCTCCATCGAGAGATACGTGTTGGCCAGGTTGTAGAGCGCATCTCGGTGCTCTGGGATCAGCTCGAGCCCCGCCTCGAACGCCCGGGCGGCCGTCTCGTACTCCTCGGCCCGAAAGAGCGCCGTGCCGGCCGAAAAGAGATCGAGGGGATCAGCATCGGCGGCGCCCGCAATGATACGATCATAGAGCGGACGCGCCTCGTCGAGGGAGCCTTGGGTCGTGAGCACGCTCGCCAGCCCGGAGAGCGCAGCTATGCTCGTCGAATCGATGGCCAGGTAGTCACGATACCACTTCTCGGCTTCGTCGTAGCGCTTCTCTCGGTGATAGAGTCGAGCGACGTTCAGCCGGGCCACCTGGGTTCGCTCGGTCACTCCCGGGTCACCGGCGCCCGCGGCGATCCCCGCCTCGAGGTACTTCACGGCGGAATCGGGCTCACCGGAGTTGGCATACAGCGTCCCGAGATTGATGTACCCCTGGGGCTCGGATGCATTGATCATATTCGCGAGTTGGAGAGTGCTTACGGCGGTTTCGAGGTCGTTCGCCTCCCACGCCTGCACGGCCCGGTTGATGAGAGGCGCCCACGCCCACCGTCGCCAGAATGCTACGTCTTCCGCGCACTGGGGCGCGAGCGTCTCGACGCGGTCGAACGCGGTGTCCGCGCCGACGAGATCGTTCTGAATCAGGTAGTAGCGGGCCCAGTAGTACCAGAGCCCGGACCGCTCGCCCGCGCCATCGGCCATCGCCTCGTTGAGCACACGTGCGGCATCCCTGAGGTCCCGCTCTCGCTGACGCGCATCCGAAGTTCGCGAGGCGTTACCCAAGTACGTGCGG
Source organism: Gemmatimonadota bacterium (assembly GCA_039591795.1). Taxonomy (GTDB): domain Bacteria; phylum Gemmatimonadota; class Gemmatimonadetes; order Gemmatimonadales; family GWC2-71-9; genus JBDHCY01. Next base: position 2,335 of record JBDHCY010000171.1, read on the forward strand.
GCGCCACGGATCGCGTAGTGCCCCTCGTCCAGTTTGCAGTTCGGTGGCTGCCAGCCGCCCCCCTGGGCTGCGGCGGAACCGGCTGCGGTCACCGCGAGTGCGAGAATCAGTCCGAACCCTTTGTTCATCGTTGTGATCTCCCCTTCGTCGAGTCGGGCAGGTCGGCGAGTCCTTCCGCGTCTCGCTGTGCCCTGCGCGCCACGTCCATGGGCGCGAGCCCGAGGGCCCTCGCCGCGACCAACACGTCGTCGTATTCTGCCTTTGCCCGCGCGCCACCCGGCGTGTCGAGCACCTTCACACGAACCTGCACTCCCGCCGCCAGGTCGACTGTGACGTGGCGCCTCGTGAGGGCGTGCCGCCGAGTTTCCCAGCGGCGCACCCCGGCCGTCGTGGAGTGCCGGAAGAGCGCCTCTTCCACCTGATCGACGAGTCCCGGCGCCGCCAGCGCCTCGATGCGGAACCCGACCCGTCCCTTCTTCCCGTGCGTGGGCCATACCTGGCAATCGAGTGCACCAGCGGCCAAAACCGCCGCCCGGAGCGGCTCGAGGTATTCCGGCGTCAGATCGTCCACATCGGCGGCGAGCACGCTCACCTGCTCGGCCTCGTCTGCCGCCTCGGCCACGAGCAGCCGCAGTGCATTGGGATAGCACTCAGGGTCGCGCGTGCCCGCACCCCACCCGTTTCGCAGGACGCGGACGCGGCTCGGCGGGGCCCCAGACGAGAGCACCCGCAACAGCGCCGCTCCGGTCGGCGTTGTCGCCTCCCCAGCGACGGGCCCCCCAACTGCCGAGTCGAGACCCTCCACCAAAACCGCCGTTGCAGGGGCGGGAATCGGGAGACGGCCGTGGGCCGTCTCAACCCATCCCGATCCGAGGGCCGCTGGGAAGTTATACACCTTTTCGGCCCCGAGGTGCTCGAATCCCTCAATGGCCCCCACGATGTCCAGCACCGAGTCCACCGCGCCCACCTCGTGAAAGTGCACCTCGTCGGGCGGCACGCCATGGACCTGCGCTTCGGCCTCGCCGAGGACGCGAAACGCCTCCGCGGCATCCCGGCGGACTCCGTCGCTGACCGGTGCGCGCTGCACGAGCTCCAGGAGCGCTGGAAGACTCCGGTTGTGGGGCGAATCCTCGATCACGAAGTCGACCTTCGTCGCGGCAACCCCGCAGCGCTTGACCGTCGAGATCTCGACGCCGACCCCGCCAAAGCCAAGACGCTCTGGAAGCGCCCGCAGCCAGCCGGGGTCGACACCGGCCGCGATCAGGGCACCCAGAGTCATGTCCCCACTGATTCCGGCGGCCGGGTCCAAAATGGCGATCTGCATAGCCCGCTTCAAGTTACCTCGCGGCCGGCGTAGAGCCAACCGGCGCCGGTGTTGAACAGCACGACCCGATCGGAGGGGTCGAGAACCCCCTCCGCGCAAAGCCGCTCGTACGCGGCGAGCGCTGCGCCTCCCTCCGGTGCGGCATCGACCCCTTCGTCGCGCGCGAGCCGCCGGGCGGCTGCCAGGAGATCCTCGTCGGAGACCGCCACGGCACCTCCTCCGCTCTCGCGAAGCCCTGCGAGCATCAGGCGGTCCCCAAGCGGCGTCGGTACGCGAAGCCCGGAAGCGACGGTGTGGGGCGCAGCCGGGGGCTCGCATCGGTCGAGCCGACGACGCCAGGCGTCAACCACAGGAGCGCATCCCTCCGCCTGCACGCTGAACATCCGCGGGGGCGGATCGGTGACCCAGCCTGCGCTCCGAAGCTCGGCAAAGGCCTTCCACATGCCGATCAGTCCGGTTCCCCCGCCCGTGGGATAGATGATCGCATCGGGGAGGCGCCACCCCAACTGCTCCGCCAGCTCCAATCCCAGCGTCTTCTTGCCTTCGATCCGGTACGGCTCGCGCAGGGTAGACACGTCGACCGCGCCGTGCTCGGCCGCGTACGCGCGCGCGGCCTTCCCACATGTACCGATGTGTCCGTCGATCAGCACGAGCTCGGCCCCGAACGCATCCATCTGCTCCAGCATGCGCGGCGGGGTGTCTCGAGGGGCGTACACGCGGGCCGTGCATCCGGCTCGCGTGGCGTAGGCCGCCAAGGCCACCCCGGCATTGCCCGCTGTGGGAACGACGAACGCGGTTGCCCCAGCGTGCGCTGCCCGCGTGACCGCCGCGCTCAAGCCGCGTGCCTTGAACGACCCCGTGGGGTTCCCGCTCTCGTCCTTGAGCACGACCGACGGCCCGGCGACGTGCCGGACGTCGAGCAACGGCGTGCCCCCTTCCCCGAGGGTCACTGGCACCTCGCCACCGGCCAGCGGGAGCCATTCCCGGTAGCGCCACATGTCCCACGGGCGGGTGGCCAATTCCTCTCGTGTTCCTGGCGGCGGCAGCGCCTCGAGCCGCACTAGATATGGTGCCCCACACGAGGGGCACACCCCCGGGAGCCCTTCGGCGTCGCGGCGTGCTCCGCAGCCCGAGCACTCGAGCGTCCAGACCTGCGTCATCGTGTCCCTTCCAGATGGGTGAGCACTCGGTCCGCAAGGCGTTCCGAGAACCCCGGGAGGCTCGCGATTTCGGCAGCCGTCGCCGTGCGCACTCCTGCGAGCGAACCGAAGCGCTCGAGCAGCGCTCGCCGACGAGCCGGGCCGACGCCCGGGATGTTGAGCAGTTCGGAAGTGATAGTGCGCTGGCTCCGGCGCTGCCGACTGTAGGACACCGCAAACCGATGGGCTTCATCTCGGGTCCGCTGGAGCAGCTTGAGCGAGGCACTCCGCCGGGAAAGCCGCAGCGGCGCACCGCGCCCCGGCTGGAACACCAGCTCTTCGCGCTTGGCGAGGCTCACGATGGGGAGATCTCCCAGTCCCGCCACGCCGGCCGCCGCCACCGCGGCAGCCAGCTGGCCCTTGCCCCCATCGATCACGAGGAGGTCGGGAACAGCACGATCTTCGGCCACGCGGCGGGCGAGATAGCGCTCCACCACCTCCGCCACCGCGGCATAGTCGTCTTGCTGGGCATCGCTCGACTTGATTCGATACCGGCGGTACTCCGCCTTCTTCGGCCGGCCGGCCTCGAACCACACAAGGGACCCCACCGTATCGCGACCCTGATTCGTCGAGACGTCGATCGTGGCGATCGACCGCGGCACGACGATGAGTCCGAGGTCTCGGCCGAGCGCGTACACGGGGTCTTCGGCACGCTCCTCCGTCTCGAGCGACTCCAGGCGGAGGCTCTCGAGGAGGTGGATCGCGTTCTGCTCGGCGAGCGCAGTGAGCCGTCGTGCCGGCCCCCGTTGCGGGTATCGCCAGTCGTGGTTGGGTGCCACGGCTTGCAGCGCCTCCAAGTCCGCCGGCCAGAACGGGAGGAGGACTCGGCGCGCCCGCTCATCGAGCCCCAGGTAGTGGCGCACGAGATAGGCGGCGAGGACCTCCTCGTCGCGCTCTCCACCGACCTGCTCGAGGAAGCGATATTCGCGGGCGACCAGCCGCCCATCGCGCACGCGAAGCACGACCCCGCAGGCCTCGTCGTCGTCTCGCGCGTAGCCGATGACGTCGGCCGACCCCCCGCCCACGCGCTCCACGACGGGCGGACGCTCGAGCTGATCCAGCCAGGCGAGTGCGTCGCGCAGCTCGGCGGCGCGCTCGAAGTCGAGTCGCTCACTGGCCTCCCTCATGCGGTCGCGAAGACGAGCGCGAACCTCGACGGTCCGGCCGTCGAGAAAGGCAAGCACGTCTTCGATCATGCGCCGATAATCCGATTCCGACTGATACCCCACGCAGGGCGCCCGACAGCGCGCAATGTGATAGTCGAGGCAGGGGCGGTCCGGCGCGTCTGTGGGGAGATCGTAGTGGCATGATCGGACGGTGAAGATGCGGCGAACGATCCGAAGTGTCTGGCGGAGCTTGCTCACGTCGGTGTACGGGCCGAAGAAGCGCGCGCCCGGCAGACTCACCCGTCTCACGACCAGCACCCGAGGGAACGGCTCGTTCACCGTGACGGCGATTGCCGGGTAGCTCTTGTCGTCTCGCAGCAGGACGTTGTACCGCGGCCGGTACTCCTTGATCAGGTTGTTCTCGAGCAGGAGTGCCTGCGCCTCGGTACCGACGACGATCGTGTGCACGTCGGCGGCGCGCCGCATCAGGTGACCGATCTTGGGATTCCCAGCGGCACCGGCGCCGAAGTAGCTCGAGACGCGGTGCCTCAAGCTCTTGGCTTTGCCGACATACAGGACGCTGTCGTCGTGCGCTTTCCAGAGATAGACGCCCGGCTGATCGGGGAGCGTCGCGAGCCTTCGCTCGAGGTCACTCAGTCTGTCGTCTATCGGCGTAGAAATCGCTTCGCCTCCGAGTGTCCAAGTGCCCAAGTGACACCGACATACACCACTCCAAAGATAATCAACACGACGGCCAAGGCGACCGCCGGATGGAGGGTCGCTGTCGAAGGCAGCACGAAGCGCCCCGCCATCCATCCCGCCCCTGCCCCGAGCCCCGCCTTCCCAAAGCTCCATGCCGTTTGCCGATCGAGCACCCGGCCGAGTCGCCGCTCCAGGCCGAGCGTGAGGAGTGACACGTTCACCAACGCCCCGATGGCCGATCCGGCGGCGATCCCAGCCACTCCCAACGGCTGCATGAGCACGATGGCCGACACCGTAGAGACCACGATCGAAACCGCGGCGATCTTGACCGGCGCCCCCGTCTCCTTCCGAGCGTAGAAGCCCGAGGCGAGCAGGCGGACGCTCGCCTGTGGCCAGATCGCGACCGCATAGGCAGCCAGCACGGCGCCCACCAGTGCCGTGTCGTCGGTCGTGAAGCGGCCGGTCTGAAACAGTGCCCCGGCCAGGAGCTGGCCGAACTCGGCATACAGCACGGCCATCGGCACGAGGAAGAAGCCGATTCTCGCGAGCCCAGCACCGACTCGGGCACGGAGCACCTCGGGATCGCTCCCGGCTGCCACGTCGCGCGACAGCTCCGGTAATGCCACGGCCGCCACTGAGACCCCGAACAGGCTCACGGGAAGCAGTTGGAGGAGCTGGGCGTATCCCAGGGTGGCCACAGCCCCGGGACCTGTGAGGGAGCCCAGCTGGGTGTCGATCAGTCCCGAGATCTGCATCACCCCGGCCCCGATGACCACCGGAGTCCAAGCGCGCAACACGTCGGCCACGCCCGCGGTGCGGAGCCGGAGGGTGGGACGCAACCCGCCGAGGAGTCTCGCGCAGGCCGGGAGTTGGACGGCGAGCTGCAGGATGCTCCCGGCGACCGCGCCCCAGGCGAGCGCGGTGGCCAAATCGGCCGGCGTCACGAGCCAGACCGCGGCAATCACCAGGGCTGCGATGCTGGCCACGTTCCAGAGGGCCGGCGCGACGTAGGGAAGAAAGAAGCGGCGGTGCGTTGTGAGCACCCCGAGCGCCCATCCTGCCAGAGCGAGGAGTCCGGTCATCGGGAACAGGATGCGGACGAGCATCGTGGTGAGCGCTCGAGCCTCCGGACCGAACCCGGGAGCGACCACGCGTGTGATGGCTGGCGCCAACGCGATCCCGGCAACCGCGAGCACGCCAGTCGCGAGAAGCAGGAGCCCCGCCACAGCACCCGCCAATGCCCTTGCGGCGGCAGGATCGTTGCGCTCCTCGAGGCCTGCATAGATCGGAATGAAGGATGCGGAGAGCGTCCCTTCCCCGAGGAGGTTCCGGATCAGGTTTGGAATTCGCAGAGCCGCCCGGAAGGCATCGGCCGCAACGGCATTCCCGACGTAGTGCGCCATGGCCCGCTCGCGCACGAACCCGAGGAGACGCGTTACGAGGATGCCCGCGGCGACCCGCGTAGCGCGGCGCCCCTCGCCGGACATGTGGGTCAGGTGCCGGGTGGTGGCTTCAGGCTGCGGTAGCGTTCCATTTTCTGGGCCCACGAACGCCTGATCGGCAGTTCCATGATGATCGCGAAAATGGGAACGAGCAGGGCAACGAGGAGGAGAATGCCCCAGACCATGAGCGGATTCTACGCTTCGGGAGCGTCGAGGGGAAGCCCGTTTGCCCAGCCTCGAGCGGCCGCGTTGAGGGCGTCGAGCAGGGCATCGCCATAGCGAATCCCGAACGAGGGCCAAGCGAGCACGCGTTCCTGAGGCTTCCCGCTCGGGTAGAGGCTGAGACGGGCCCTTTCGACCTGCCGCACCAACGTCTCGTTCTGCCGTTTCTGATGCGCGATTATCCGCTTCTCGAGATCCGCCAGATTGGAGAGTGCCGAACCCATCGCCGACTTCACCGGACGCTTCATCGTGGGATCAACCGCTGTGACCGCGTCGGCCAGACGGGGATAGCCCGTCTCCAGCGAGACCCGAAGGGCAGCAACCGCCTCGCTGGTCGCGGGCGGTAGCTCGTCGCGCGCGAGCTTGTTCTCCAGCGCGCCAGCTGGCGCACGCAGCGTGT
>JBDHCY010000172.1:0-8125 GCA_039591795.1 Gemmatimonadota bacterium
CCGCGAAAAGAGCCCGTATCTCCTCCAGCACGCGCACAACCCGGTCGATTGGTATCCCTGGGGCGAGGAAGCGTTCGAGACTGCGCGAGAGGCAGACAAGCCGATCTTCCTCTCAATCGGCTACGCCACCTGCCACTGGTGTCATGTCATGGAGCGCGAGTCGTTCGAGAACGACGAGGTCGCCCGCCTGCTCAACGATGCGTTCGTCAACGTCAAGGTCGACCGCGAGGAGCGGCCTGATGTGGACGGGATCTACATGACGGTGGCCCAGCGACTCACGGGCCAGGGTGGTTGGCCACTGACCATTCTCATGACGCCAGACCGCCATCCGTTCTTCGCCGCAACGTACATCCCCAGGGAGAATCGCTTTGGACGGCTTGGGATGATCAACCTCATCCCACGCATCCGGAACGCGTGGACGACCAATCGCGATGCCCTCGTTGCCACGGCGGACGCCATCGTCGAAGACCTGGGGCAGATGGCCACCGCCGAGCACCCGAGCACGCCCCTCGACGAATCGACGCTCGAGCTCGGGTTCCAGGAACTGCTCCGAAGCTTCGACCGGGAGCACGCTGGGTTCGGACGGGCACCGAAATTTCCCACGCCGCATCTACTGCTCTTCCTTCTCCGGTACTGGCACCGTACGCAGAACGGCGCCGCCCTCGAGATGGTGCAAGCGACCCTCGCCGCGCTTCGAGCGGGAGGAATCTTCGACCAGATCGGCTTCGGTTTTCATCGCTACTCAACCGACCCACGTTGGCTCGTTCCGCACTTCGAGAAGATGCTCTACGATCAGGCACTGTTGGTACTCGCGTACTCGGAGGCCTTGCAGGCCGGGGGCTCCCCAGCCGTTGAGCGAACGATCAGGCAGACGCTGAGCTACGTGCAGCGAGACCTCACAGCGCCGGACGGGGGTTTCTTCTCGGCAGAAGACGCAGACAGCGAGGGAGAGGAGGGGAAGTTCTACATCTGGACTCACGACGAGCTGCGCGACGCGCTCGGGGCAGACGCTGAGGTCGCCATTGCTGCGTGGGGCGTCGAAGAAGGCGGCAACTTCACCGAGGAAGCGACTGGCCGACGTCAGGGAACCAATATCCTTCACCTCGGAAGACCGCTCCCGCGCGTCGCGGCAGAACTCGAGATCAGCCATGAGGATCTCGCCAGCCGACTCGAGTCCGCGCGAACGAAGCTCCTCGCGCAGAGGGGAAGCCGCATCCGCCCGCTGCTCGACGACAAGATCCTCACGGACTGGACCGGCCTCATGATTGCCGCCTTCGCCCGAGCCGGAAGCGTCCTGCACGATCCCAGCTACGTCGAAGCCGCTCGTCGTGCTGCGCAGTTCCTGGATGCGACGATGTGGACCGACGGGGGGTTACTCCATCGGTTCCGAGGGGGTGATGCCGGGATTGCCGGCAACGTAGACGACTATGCATTTCTCGCTTGGGGCCGGATCGAGCTGTATCAGGCGACGCTCCTGCCCGAGCATCTCCGGCGGGCAGTGGAGCTGACCGAGACAATGCTCGATCGGTTCTGGGACGGCGAGCGGGGTGGGCTCTTCTTCAGTCCTGCCGACCGTAGTGACCTCATCGTTCGCCAGCGGGAGATCTACGACGGCGCCATCCCGTCGGGGAACTCGGTGGCGATGTACAACCTCTTGCGCCTGTCGCGACTCACCGGGGTATCGCGGTACGATCAGAACGCGTCAGAGCTTGCGAATGCGTTCTCGCGCGAAGTGGCCGGACACCCCTCGGCCCATGGTTTGCTGCTGTGCGCACTCGACTTCGCGATCGGCCCGTCGCAGGAGGTCGTCATCTCGGGGGACGCCGACGACGACGTCACCCGACAGATGATCGAAACAGCCAAAAGGGCATACCATCCGAATCGGGTGGTGCTCCATCGTCCAGAGGGCGATGACCCCGGCCCGATCGGTCAACTGGCCCCGTTCGTGCGCGAGCTGGGGACCCAGGATGGCCGCCCTACGGCCTACCTCTGTCACAACTTCCGCTGCGAACGACCCGTCACCGATGCCGCCGAGCTCGCGCAAGTGCTCGCGGCCGGCGAGTGATCGTGCCCTGCAGGTGCCTGCTCTGGACTTGACGGCCGGCGCTCCCGATTCCACCGTCTAGCTATCGTGCCCGTGCTCGAATCTGCGACCGCGCTGCTCGCGGCCCTGGGTGTATCAGGTGGCCTGTGCGCGGAACCTCAGACTTCCGCTGCGCAGACTGCGCCTGAATGGGGAGCGCGATTCCCCGGCGACCGCGATGCGATCGTTGCCTTCCCAGACTCCGACTACCGGGCGCTGTACGAGCAGGGGCTTGCCTTCGACGACTTCCTCGCCCAGGCCGAGCGCCGTCGGAAGACCTGGCATGGCAACTACGAGCGAGGTTTGGTACCCGACAGCCTGCTCGATCGTGCACGTGCGCTGGACGGGGATTGGCGCCTCCTGGTGGTTGCCGAAGACTGGTGTGGCGACTCGGCGAACACGATTCCTTACGTTGCGCGGCTCGTTGAATCCGTGAGTGGATTGGCGATGCGCGTCATCGACTCCGAAGTCGGGCGACAGGTCATGGAGGATCATCCGACGAGCGACGGTCGCGCCGCAACGCCAACTGTGATCCTCCTCAACGCCGAGTTTCGGGAGGCGGGCTGTTGGGTCGAGCGCCCCTCGACTCTCCAGAGATGGTTCCAGGAAAACGAGGGTATGTTAGAAGAGGACGAGCTCTACGAGCAGAAATACGATTGGTACGACCGGGACGCAGGGCACGAAACGGTGCGTGAGATCGTCGAGATGGTGGAGGCAGCAGTACGTGGCGAGCCGCACTGTGCCGGCGTTCCAGCGGACCGTGAAGGGGAGGGGAGGCCATGAGCGGCATCAATGCGGCGGTGGGCGGCTGGATCAACTACGAGGCCTAGCCGCGCCTCGGCCCCGGCGATTGCTCCCAGATGGTCACCTCGCTACACTCTGGCCACATCATCGGCGGCGTCAGCTCGTGCAATGCTGCAACCGCCCACTGACCATCGACATCGCCTGGAGATTCTGATGCGCCGTTCTATCCTCGTCGCTCTTGCCGTCGCTGCGGTACCCGCATCCACTGTCGCGCAGGAAATGCGGCACGAGCATCACGATGTGGGGGTCAACGCCATTCGTCCGCTCTACGAGCGGGTCAAAGACCTCTACATGCAATCGGCGGATGTGGCGTCGGACGAGCTGCTCGCGTACCGGCCGGCGGAAGACACCCGCAGCTTTGCAGAGCTCCTCGGCCACGTGGCCGGTGCCAGCTACTCGTTCTGCTCCGCCGCGCTCGGTGAAGACAATCCCAATTCCACCGATTTCGAGAACACCACCGGCAAGGCAGAGCTCAAGAAGGCCTTGGCGGAGGGCTTCGCCTACTGCGATCGCGCCTACGCCATGTCGGAATCGAAGGCGATGGAAGATGCGAACTTGTTCGGACGGGAGGGCAGCCGGCTTTGGGTGCTCATCTTCAACGTGACCCACGACAGCGAGCACTACGGCAACCTCGTGACCTACTTCCGCGCCAATGGGCAGGTCCCGCCATCCAGCAATCGGGGCGGTTAACCTGTGCCGCCGACCGCCACGCCGGGCCAGACAGCCCAGCTGTGAATCACCGCTGCACGGCCGTTCCGCTCAGCGCCCGGAGGTGGGCGTCGGTGAGCCCGTCCATCTCGAAAGTCGCGGTACCACCGGCACCTGCGTCGAGGGCGACTCGGACCCCGGCTGCCAGTTCCTCCGGTGAGAGGCTAGGCAGATAGAGCCCAGCATAGAGTGGCCGCGCTCCACTGAGCGCGGCCACTCCTTCGCCAGCGCTCGCTCCGACCCACTCAATCGATTCTTCGTAGAACTCGTGGTAGAGCATCGGGAAGACGGCATCGAGTGGCCATTCGTCCCACGACTGCCGCACGAGCGCTCGGGCCAGGTCCGGCGTGGGGAAGACGGCCGCCGTGATCGGCTTGCCCCTCGCGTGCACGGTCTCGGCCAGCCGCCGCACCACTCCGGTCACGCTGTCCCAGCGGAAGCGCCGCCAGTCGGCGTCGGCGGGCGCGTCGGCGAGTGCGAGTGGGTCGCGGCCGAAGCGCCGCTCGAACGTGGACCGACAAACGTCACAGTAGCAGAAATCGAACTCCGGATACTCGCGATCTTGCACGAGGTAGTACTTGGCCCACAGCCCCTTCGGCAGGATCACGTCGGGATGGCGAATGTAGTCGAGGTGGACACCGTCGACCCGCGCGTCCCGAGCGATTCCGTCCACGACACCTGCGAGGTACTCCCGTACGGGCTCCCGTGTCGGACAGACCCACTGGTAGTACCCCACGTACGGGGGCTTCTCCAAGCTCGAGTCCCCCGATCGGCTGACGCTGTACCACTCGGGATGGTTCTCCTTCGCCCACCGGTCGCCGTTCCGGTTGAGCACCCAGATCCACCGATGGAACTCCAGCCCTTCGTCATGGGCTGCGTCGGCGAGCATCCTCGTTTCACCACCCGAGACGAGGACCCCTTCGATCCCAGCTGCGCGAATGCGGCGGAACGCTTGGTGCCACTCACCCCCCGTTCGAGCCTTGCCTCCATGCACCCAGGTCCACGAGCGTGGCGAGAGCTGAGACTGGCGACCGGCGGACGGTCCGTGGTGGTCCGGCATCGCGAGTGCCGCCGCCCCGTACCCCACGGTTTGCACGAAGGTGCGCCGGTCGAGTGTGCCCTGCCTGGCACCGTGCTCGCTCATCGTGTCGACCAAATCTTCCCGTCCTGACGGATGTGCCACACCGTCCTCCCATCCGATCCAGGGGCAGTGGCTTCAAACTGCGTCGGGGTCACACCGATAGACAGCCCCGGCGGAAACTGCACCGCGCCTCCATCGGCTGGACGCAACACGGCCGCGTCGTCGGTGTATCGCCGATGTGCTCGGAAGAACTCGCGTTCTGCGTAGTAGACCTGCCGTAACATCATGCGCGTCGATTCATCGGGATCGTGAGTCAGGTTCGTCGTGCTGTCCGATCGTTCGCCAAACTGAACGATGCCCCACATCTCGGGTCGGTGCATGTCCACCGCACCCTGCGGTGCCCAGACCCAGTTCTGTTCCGAAAGTGGTGTGCCGGTCGCCGGATCCGTGCGTTTGACGTAGCGGCTTCCGAGCACGTCGACGTCCCATTGGACACGAGAGAAGTTCACCCGCCACCGCTCTCCGCGCGTTGGCGGGCGCCGACCGGGCGCAGCGACCGCCAGTGCACTCCATGGCAATGCCATCTCGACGGTCCAACCGGCGTCGCGATCTGACGGATCGTTGAGCGTACCGTCCACGGCGACGGCTGTCCGTAGACCTGGGATGTCCCACCCATGAAGCGCCGGGCCGCCGTCCCGATACGGCTTGACGAGGAAGAGGTCCCAGACGGTGCCGAGGGCGTTGATCTCCAGCTCGTAGTACTGGTGGGTATCGCCGTCCGGATCGATGAAGATCTCGAAGTCGTTGTCCTGATAGATCACCGCGTCCCGCTCTTCGAGCGTCGCCCACACGTGTGGCTCCTCGAGCTCGGCTCCGACATAGAGGAACTGATCATCCCACATCAGCTTGGCGCGTGTCCGCCATGTCGGGGCCGGGCGGACGGAGCCCTCGATGTCAACGAACTCGGCGGTCCAGGGCGCGGTGCGCCACGCTGGGTCGTCGAGCCGCCCGTCGATCTCGGGCGCCCGGTCGGCGCGAAGACAGAGGTAGAGAGGTGGCATCGGTGGCGACTGCGCCTCACTGGAGTCGCACAGCGAAGCCGCAGCCAACCCTAGGAGTAGCAAACGATTCACGCTTTCACTCTAACTAGTCCGGCGGGCAAACTCGTGTCGGGTTGACCTCTTCGGCCCACGAGGAGACACTTCACGGAATCTTCACAAACAATTCAACCACGCCCGGCTAGATAGCCGACAACTCCTGACACGAGGAGTAGCTGTGGGGAAACACCTCGTCTTTCCGCTCGCCGCGGTACTCGTTGTTGGTTGGGCCGCGCAGCCGCCTCTCGAAGCGCAGCAGGTGTCGACGTCCTGGTCCCAGGACGCGCTCGAGGTTGACTCGAACCCTCCAACGCTGCGCCCTATCGGTGCGCAGGCCCAGCTCGCTTGCCCTGATTGCGATCCACCAAAGCGGTTCTGGCAAGCGTTCGGCCAGCTGATGGTCGTCCAACTCATTCCCTGGAGCGTCAATCGCTTTGTTCGGGACCTCGAATTCGCGAGGGTGGGTCCCGAATCGTGGTGGACGAACATGACCAATCCGTGGCTGTGGGACAACAACGAGTTCTTGAACAACCAGTTCTCCCATCCGTATCACGGGAGTCTCTACTTCAATGCGGGCCGTAGCAACGGCTACAGCTTCTGGGAGTCGATGCTCTGGTCGGGCGGCGGGAGCTTGATGTGGGAGCTCTACGGCGAATCGTGGGCCCCCGCACCCAACGACTGGTTCAACACCACCCTCGGCGGGATCAGCTTGGGCGAGATGCTCTTCCGGACCTCGACCCTGACGCTCGACAATACGGCGACCGGATCAGAGCGGGCGTTCCGGGAGATCGGAGCGACGCTGCTCAACCCGAACCTCGGATTTACTCGATTGGTGCACGGTCAGATGGGAGCCGTCAACGCGAATCCCCCCGACTGGAGGCCGGGCCGCATCCAGGCAGCGATCGACGTGGGGTATCGATCGGCGGGACGAAAAGGTGGGAGCGAGACGCTCGACCAGACGTTCGCCGAACTCCTATTGGTCTATGGTGATCAAGTCGAAGACATCGACGGTAAGCCCTTCTCGACCTTTCGGCTGAACGTCGGCCTGGCGTCGAACCAAGAGCCCCAGCGCGCGCTCACCACGCTGACTGCGCGTGGCAACCTCGCGGCATGGCGCCTGAGCGAGGGTCCGAAATCGCTGACGATGATCGGCGCATTCATGAATTACGAGTTCAACAGCTCACCGGCACTCGAGTTCGGCGGCCAGGGTTTCTCGCTCGGTCCGGTCGCCCGTTGGGGGGATCCCTACGGGTTCCGGGTGCAGGCCGAGGTGCTGGTCGACTTCATGCCGACGACGGCGTTGCGCTCCGACTACTTCGAGACGCTCGAGGGTCGTGACTATGACTACGGCGTCGGCTTCGGCACGACGGCGCGACTACGCATCCTCTGGGAGGGGAGGGCTGGCATCATCGTGCGCGGCCGCTACCTGTATAGTCCCACCGTTAGTGGTTTCCCAGGGGGAAGCTCCCAGGCTGCTCTTGGTATTCAGGGACGGGGGTACCTCTGGGGGAGAATCGGCGCCGGTGTCTCCGCGACGGCCTATCATCGCGCCAGCTGGTATCGCGATTTCCCGAACGTCTCGGCCGACGGATGGGAAGTCCGGGCATTCGGGTCCTACGCAATCCCAAGGTGGCTCCCATGATCCGACTCTCAATGCACCGCTTGCCGGCGCTCGGGGCTTCGGTCCTCGTGTTTGCCGCCCTGACTGCGTGCCAGGACACCTTGGTTCGCGCACTCGGCCCCGAGAACAACGTGCAGGAGCACGTTGAGACCGATAGCCTTCGCTTTCAGGCGACCGGGCTCGACAACGTACACGACGAGATGGTCTGGACGTGGACCAACACCGGCACAGCAGCAGTCGTGTTACACCGGAGCTTCGTCCACCACGGTCACGGGCAGATCGTGATCCTCGACGCCCAGGGTACGCTCGTCTACGAGGTCGCGACCCTCGAGAACGAATTGGACAACGAGACCCAGGAAGGCGTGTCCGGCGACTGGACCGTGGTGCTCAGGCTGTTCGGAGCCAAGGGACGGGTGGACATCTCGGTCGTAGCCAAGCGCTGAGCCGACGCCGCATTCGGCGTTCACTCGGTGTCGCGCGCTTGCGCCACTTGCGGCGTACCCTGGTTCGTATCGAGGTTCACGGTGTCACCCCGGGAGGTACACCGTGTCAAGCGACACCAACTCAACGGTGCTGCTCACTCGCCTGAGCCGCGCCGCGCGACGCGTTTTGGCCGTGCCCGTCACGTTGATCGCTGTCGGCGCCTGCAGCGACATGCCTACTGACCCGCTCGATTCGGTGACGCCTTCCTTGCGCCGCGCCAGGTCGATCAAGACGACGCCGTTCTCGGA
>JBDHCY010000173.1:0-8054 GCA_039591795.1 Gemmatimonadota bacterium
GCACCACAGACTAAAATGTCGTTCACGCAGTGGTTCACCAGGTCTTCGCCAATGCCATCGTGGTGGCCCGCTGCACCGGCGACCAGGACCTTGGTCCCAACGCCGTCGGTGCTCATGACGAGGAGGGGCCGTCGGTAGCCGCCGGGTAGCGCCAGCATGCCGCCGAAGCCGCCGAACGCCCCACGGGCGAGCGCCGTGCGCGTCGTGTTGACTGCGGCGCCGATCCGTGTCTTCACCTCATCGGCGGCATCGAGATCGACGCCGGCATCCCGATACAGCGTCGTCATACGGGAACCTCCTCGACGTCGAAATGGACCAGCGCGCGGAATTGCTGTACGCGGGCGTGGACCTCGCGACTCGTCAGCGCCGCGAACCGCCGCGTCGAGAACTCTTCGACGGCGAAGGAACCGGTCGCGGAACCGTAGACCATCGCACGCCGAAGATTCTCGAAGCTTAGGTCGCCGCTCCGCGCGACGTGGCCCATGAACCCGCCTGCGAACGCATCACCGGCACCCGTCGGGTCGAAGACATCCTGCAGCGGGAAGGCAGGAACGAAGAACGCCCGGTCGGGAGCCACGAGCACGGCCCCGTGTTCGCCCTTCTTGATGACGGCGACCCGAGGGCCGTGACGAAGGATCCAGTGCGCAGCTCGGTGGATATTCCAATCGCCGCTCAGCTCGCGGGCTTCCGAGTCGTTGATGACGAGCACGTCGATGTGACGCAGCAGCTCGAGGAGTACGTCGCGCTTGGAGTGAATCCAATAGTTCATGGTGTCGCACGCCGTGAGCACGGGATCCTTCACCTGTGCGAGCACGCTCAGTTGGAGCTCCGGGTCGATGTTGCCGAGGAAGACGTATCGTGCCTCGGCAAAGGCCGATGGAATGCGGGGACGAAAATCGGCGAACACGCCAAGGCGCGTCTCCAGTGTCTCGCGGGACGAAAGATCGTAGCTGTATCGCCCCTTCCAGCGAAAGCTCTCGCCGGCCGTCTCCTGCACACCAGCAAGGTCGACCCCGCGATCGGCCAACGCCGCAAGCTCTTCCTTGGGATAATCGGTCCCAATGACCCCGACGACACTGACAGGGTACAGGAGCGACGCGGCGGCGCTGAAATAGACGGCCGAGCCTCCGAGCGCGTCGGCCGTGTCGCCGAACGGAGTGCTCACCGAGTCGAGGGCAATACTCCCGACGACGAGGAGAGTCATCTCACATGCGCTCCGGTGCCGAAATGCCAAGGAGACCCAAGCCGTTCGTGAGTACGATCTGCGTGGCTCGGGTCAACGCCAAACGCGCTCGCTCGACCGCTGCCGGCTCGCCTACCACCCGGCAGGCGTGATACCACTGGCTCACGGCGCGTGCGAGGTCTTCAAGATACCCGATCACACGGTGTGGCTCGAGCGCGTCCGCAGCACGTCGCACCGTGTCCGGAAAATCGGCCAGCCGTGTCGCAAGCGACTGTTCTTCGGGGGCAACGAGCTGCGACAAGTCGGCGTCGGCGAAGTCTTCCTGGGTCGGGTCGAGGCCGGCCGTGCGAAAGATGCCAGCGAGGCGCGTATGCGCGTATTGCACGTAGAAGACGGGATTGTCTTCCCGCTGCCGCTTGGCGAGCTCGATATCGAAGACGAACTGCGAATCCGCGGGCCGCATCAGGAAGAAGTATCGCGCGGCGTCGGAGCCGACCTCGCCCAAGAGATCCCGCAGGCTGTAGAACTCGCCCGACCGCTTCGAGAATCGAACCTCCTCGCCACCCCGAACGACGCGCACCAACTGGACGATCACGGCATGGAAGAAATCGCCGGGAAGCCCGAGTGCCGCCATGGCCGCCTGCATGCGCGGCACGTAGCCGTGGTGGTCCGCTCCCCAGATGTCGATCGCCTTCTGGAAACCCCGACGGGCTTTCTCTCGATGGTAGGCGATATCGGGCGTGAAGTAGGTGTAGCTCCCGTCCTGCTTGCGCAGCACTCGATCGCGGTCGTCTCCCAACGAGCTCGTGCGAAGCCACAGGGCGCCCTCGGAATCGAACGTCATGTCGCGGCCGGCGAGATCCTCCAGAGCCGCCTCGACCAGGCCAGTCGCGTACACGTCGGTTTCGCGCGACAGCGTGTCGAACCGGACGCCAAACGCCCCGAGATCACGCTCTTGCTCGTCGAGCATGGCGGCGACGGCGATCGCTCGACATCGATCGCGCCCCTCGCGCTCTGGAAGATCGGCGAACGCCTGCCCCTCCCGAGCAAGGGCTGCGCTCGCCAGCTCCGTGAGGTAGGCGCCGTGATACCCACCCTCCGGAATCGTCCCGTCCCGTCCCACCGCCTGCTGCACTCGAGCCCACATCGACTCGGCGAGCCGCTCGATCTGGCCACCCGCGTCGTTCAAGTAGCACTCACGCGTCACGTCGTGCCCGATCCACTCGAGGAGAGCCGCGATGGCATCGCCGAGGGCCGCACCGCGGCCGTGACCGACGTGCAGGGGACCCGTGGGATTGGCGGAGACGAACTCCACATTCACGCGTGTGCCCCGGCCGGCATCGCTCCTGCCGTATCGCGCTCCAGCCTCGAGAATGGCGCGAACGACCTCCTGACGAGTGGCCTCGGCCAGCCAGAAGTTGATGAAGCCGGGCCCCGCGATCTCCGAGCGCGCCACTAAGCCGGCCGGTGCCGCCAGCGTCTCGAGGAGCTCTTGAGCCACATCGCGCGGCGCGCGGCGCAGTGGACGAGCCAAGACGAGTGCGATGTTCGTCGCGAGATCGCCGTGCGTGCCCTCTCGAGGCCGCTCGACGACGAAGTCCACCCCGGGTGCGCCGAGCTCTGCCGCCGCACGGGCGAGGGCGCCGCGCAGCGCCTCTCGGCCATCAACCGTCATGACGGCGATGGGTCCTTCCCGGGCTTGTCCTTCTTCTGCTTGGGCTTCTCGGAACTCGCCTCCTTGCCTCCCTTGGCGTCCGCAGGTTTTTCGCCCTCGGGCTTCTTTTCCCCGGCACGCTTGTAATCGGTGATGTAGAACCCGCTTCCCTTGAAGACGAGCCCCGCACCTCCGGTGATGATGCGCTCGCCCGCGCCACCGCACGTCGGGCACGTCGCCCCCGCCGGATCGCTGATCTTCTGGAAACGATCGAACGTGTGTCCCTGGGGGCACCGATAAGCGTAAGTGGGCATAGCCAATAAGCTTAGCGTGCGTCCCGCGTCTGGGTCAAGGCGCCCGCGGCGGGGCGGTCACGCGGTCGGACGGTAGACGCCCCACACCGTCCGCAGTTGATCCGCGATCTCACCGACGGTGGCGCGCGCTCGGACGAGGGTGACGATGAGCGGAAGCAACGGCTCGCTCCCGCCGGCCCCGTCGGCGAGCGCCGCCAGCGCCGCTCGCACGGCCTGCTCGTCGCGGCGGCTCCGCACGGCCTGCAGGCGCTCACGCTGCGCGTCGGCCAAGCGACCGAAGTCGGGGGCGGCCACTGCGTGCACGGACTCGCTTTCGGTGAACCGATTGACGCCGACCACCACCTGCTCACCTGCCTCGATGGCTTGTTGAACTTGGTAGGCGCTCTCAGCGATTGCCTGTTGGAAGAGCCCTCGTTCGATCGCCCGAGCCGCCCCGCCGAGCGCCTGGGCTTCTTCGATCAGTGCGCGTGCCTCGCGCTCGATCTGATCCGTCAGCGCTTCGACGTAGTAGCTCCCGCCGAGCGGATCGGCGGTCGCCGTCACCCCCGACTCGAAACCGAGCACTTGCTGCGTGCGGAGTGCCAGGGTGGCCGACGCCTCAGTCGGGAGTGCCAGCGCCTCGTCGTACCCGTTGGTATGGAGCGACTGCGTCCCGCCAAGCGTCGCGGCAAGCGCCTGCACGGCCACACGTACGGCATTGGTCAGCGGCTGTTGGGCGGTCAGCGTCGAACCGGCGGTCTGCGTGTGAAACCGGAGGCGGCAAGAGGCGTCGGACGCATCGTACCGCTCCCGCAGCAACCGCGCCCACAACCGGCGCGCCGCCCGAAACTTCGCGGCCTCCTCGAACAGGTCGTTATGGGCGGCGAAGAAGAAGGAGATACGGGGCGCGAACGTGTCGATGGGCAGCCCCCCCTGGACGATCCGATCGACGTATTCCAAGGCGTTGGCGAAGGTGAATGCCACTTCCTGGACTGCCGAGGCCCCGGCTTCTCGCATGTGGTATCCGGAGATCGAGATCGGATTGAACGGCATCTCCGCGGCGCCTACAAACCGGAACGTGTCGGCGATCAGACGTAGGGACGGCTCGAGCGGGTAGATGTAGGTCCCGCGTGAGATGTACTCCTTGAGGATGTCGTTTTGAATCGTGCCGCGTAAGGCCGTCGGAGCCACGCCTTGCTCTTCACCCACCACCACGTACATGGCGAGGAGGGTGGCGGCAGTGGCGTTGATCGTCATGCTGGTCGAAACGCGATCGAGTGGAATCCCATCGAAGAGTCGTGCGAGGTCGTCGACCGTATCGATGGCGACACCTACGCGGCCCACCTCGCCCTCGGCCATGGCGTGGTCGGAGTCGTACCCCATTTGGGTTGGCAGATCGAACGCGACCGAGAGGCCGGTCTGGCCGGCGTCGAGCAGCTGGTGGAACCTCGCGTTCGTCTGCTCCGCCGTGCCGAAGCCGGCATACTGCCGCATCGTCCACAGGCGACCGCGGTACATGGTGGGCTGGATGCCGCGCGTGAACGGAAACGCCCCCGGCTCGCCGAGATCGTGAGCCGGATCGCCCGCCCAGTCGTCGGCTCGATAGACGCCCCGACGCTCGGTCATGACGTGTCCCGCGCCGCGCCCGCGATCATCTCGGTGGCATAGAGCACGTCGGCTCGCGAACCGATCACGAGCGGGGTGCGCTGGTGCAGCTCGGTCGGCTCGAGATCGAGGATGGGCTCGGTGCCGTCCGTCGCTGCACCACCCGCCTGCTCGACGAGGAAGGCGAGGGGCGAGGCCTCGTACAGCAACCGCAACTTGCCGCGGGGCGACCTCGTGTCGGCCGGATAGAGAAACACGCCGCCTGCCACGAGGTTGCGGTGGACGTCGGCCACGAGTGAGCCGATATACCGCGCATTCCTTCCTTTCAAAGCGCCGTCTCCTTCCTTGAAGCCGCGCACCGCACGCCGGACCTCGGGGCTCCACCGCTGAAAGTTGCTCTCGTTCACGCTGTAGTACTTGCCGACCTCGGGCGTCCGTATCTGGGAATGCGACAGCAGAAACTCCCCGATCGACGGCTCCAGTGTGAACCCGTGGACGCCGAACCCCGTGCTGTAGACCATGACGGTCGACGACCCGTAGATCACGTACCCGGCGGCCACTTGCTCTCGCCCCCGACGGACAAGATCCTCGAGTGTACCGCTTCCGGGGCCGGACGACCGGCGCAGGTAGATCGAGAAGATGGTGCCGATCGAGATATTCACATCGATGTTCGAGGAGCCGTCGAGTGGATCGAACAGCACGGCATATTTGCCAGCCCGCTCCTCGGACGGGGGAAGAATCAGCCCTTCATCTTCCTCCGAGCCCATGACGCACACCCGACCGCCGTGCCCCACAGCGCTCTTCAGGGTGTCGTTGGCGTAGACGTCGAGCTTCTGCTGCATCTCGCCCTGGATGTTGATCGCTCCCACGCTGCCGAGGATGTCCTCGAGTCCCGCCCGGCGCACCTGCCGCGAGATGATCTTCCCCGCCAGGGCGATATCGTAGAGCAGGTTGGAGAGCTCCCCGGTGGCCTCCGGGTGGAGCCGCTCCTGATCCATGATGAACCGCTCGATTGTGATGACCGACGTACCGGGCATCGCCATGTTTCGTCCCCACGGAAAAGGTGAACCCGTCCGACCGGACGACGACCGGCCCGTCGCGATCGGTCCGATATACCGCGATGCCGCGGCGCGCGAGCCGGGCGAGTGCGTCCGGGGCCGGGTGCCCGTATCGGTTGCTGGCCCCCACGCTGATCACCGCCGCACGCGGCCCGAGCTGACGCAGCCAGGCGTCTGACGTGGCGCCCGACGAGCCGTGGTGTCCGACTTTCAGCACGTCCACCGGCTCGAGGCTCGGCCCCCGATACCACTCCGCCGGGTATCCCGCGTCGCCGGCGAAGATTGCTCGGAACTCGCGGTAGCGCAGCTCCACGACGAGCGAGTTCTCGTTGACGTCGAGGCTCGTCGCGAGCCACGCGCTGTCGGGGTGGTGCACGACGAACACCACCGAATCGAGCTCCACGCGATCCCCGCGCCTCGCGGCGTGCCACTCCGCACCATCAGCCTCGACCGCCGCCAGAAAGTCGAGGTAGAGTCGGTCTCCGATCGGCTGTCCCGGCTCCCAAACGTGCTCCACATCGAGGGCGTCGAGGACGGCGATCAACCCACCCAGATGATCGGCGTGCCCGTGCGAGAGCATGATCGCCGCCAGATCGGTCACGCCACGTCGCCGAAGAAACGGGACCACAACGCGTCGACCTGCGTCACCGCTGGCACCCCGCGGCCCGCCATCGATCAGCATCCACCGGCCGCGCGGCGTCCGGATGGCGGCTGCGTCTCCCTGACCGACCGCTAGAAAATGTACCGCAAGCGTGGCCCCATCGTCACGGCGGACGACCCCGGCCGCCATCCAGGTCCACGAGGCGAGGGCGGCGGGCAGCGCCAGGCGTCGGAGGGTGACGCCCAGCGTCGGCCGGCGCCATCGCGACCACACTGAGGCCGCCAGGAGTGCAAACCACGGCACCGCGGCGGTCCAGCCTGCCACCGTGACGACGTGCCCGTAGGGAAGCCGCCCCGCGGCCCGGGCGACTGCCTCGATCGCCGCGAGCGCGACGCCGGCCCCGGCGGCGAAGATCGCTCCGATCGCGGGAAGGAGCCCGTCAGCGAGAATGGCGAGGAGGAGCCCCGGCACCGCCAACGCCGCGAGAGGCACTGCCACCAAGTTGGCCGCGAGCCCAGCGGGCGCGACCGTCCCGAAGATCCCTGCCGTGATGGGTGCGGTGAACAGCGTGGCGCCCACAGTGCTCGAGAGCGCTGCTGGAAGGCTGAGGTGCCGCCGGGCCCAGGAGACACCAGCAACCGCGGACAGACTGAGCCAGGCGCCGATTGAGTGAATCGCGCTGGGATCGACCGCGAGCACGCCGAGCGCGGCGACGGCGAGGACGGCGCCGGGAGCCGGGCGGCGTTGCCGGACCCTGGCGGCTGCTCCAATCAGGAGAAACCACGACGCGCGTGTGGCGGGCGCCGGGAACCCGAGCAACCACGCATACCCGAAGGCGACGACTGCGCCGGCCGTGCGCGACGGATTGCCCCGCACGCCAAGGCGACGCGCCCCCCACGAGACCCACCACGCGAGGAAACCCACGTGAAGACCGGAGATCGCCAGAAGGTGGGCGAGCCCCGCGCGGACAAATTCTTCACGTCGGGCGCTGGGCACCGCGCCTGCGCGAGCGAGCACCAGGGCTTCGGCCATGCCACGGCGGCCACCCATGAGCCGGGCCAGCCGCTCTTCGACCCGACCCCTGATGGCCCCCCGTCTCGACCGACTGCCGGCGAGCACCCGCGCATGCTTCACCAGGAGGGTTCGGCGCCACGAGCCGACGACGACGACGCGATCGCCCCCTCTCGCGAGCGTCGCCGCCTGCCAGCGGAGCCGCACCCGCCCGCGGCAGGGCTCGCCGACGATGGCAGCCGTGGCCATCTGGCCGCGCTCGTGGATGGCATCGAGGAGCACCAGCTGTGCAGCCCGGGGCCCGGTCGGCCATTGGGACGCGCACGCGGCTCCGCGGTGCCAGACCGCCCACCTCCCGGTGGCCCATCCGACAGCCGCCAGGGCAGCGAGGGCGGCCGTGGCCGGCGCGCGACGGAGGTGGAGGGCTCCACCCACCGCGGCGACGGCTGCGGCAGGCCACGTCCACAGAGCCGCGAGCCCTGCGGCGAGACCTGCTCCGTAGGCGGTGGCGACCCAGACGACCGGCGGCCACACGGCCGCGTCAGTGGGTCAGTCGGTGCTTGGGGGCGGCGGGCGTCCGCAGCGTGGTGCCGCGGTCACTCGCCCGAGCGCTTCGAGCAGGATGACGTTGACGGCCGCTTTCGACTGG
>JBDHCY010000174.1:0-10003 GCA_039591795.1 Gemmatimonadota bacterium
GCTCTGCTCAGCGGAGGCATGGACAACGCCAATCCCTTTGGCCCACGCGATGTCCGCCACTTGCTGACCGGTGGTCCCGTCACGATCCCGGCGGGAGGCTCGACGGTCATCGCCTATGCGCTGGTGGCTGGCGACGACGAGGATGACCTGTATGACAATGCTGACGCGGCCAAGGGAAAGTGGGCCTCGCTGCCGGCTACAGCCAGGGGTCCGTACCGGACGCCGTTGACCCGCCTGTCGATCACCCCACGCGTCATCAACCTGGCTGCCCCAGGCGTGTTCAGTGTGCTGTTCGAGTTCGCGTCGGCCGCCGAGGCCGCTCAGTTCGACATCGGGGGCTGGGTCGGAGTGGTCTGCAGCGGCGCGCGTCCGTTTCGAGCCAACAAAGCCAACGGCCGGCGCGTACGCGCGTTCTTCAAGAACGCCGATCTCTACGCGAGGCTGAGACCCGGGGAGTCGATCGTCTGCGACGGCAGGCTGTCGGACGAGACGCGTTACTTCGGAGCAGATAACCCGACGCTGATGCGCGCCATCACTCCGGTCACACGGCTGACCTTCGACCAGGCCTCCGATGTGGACCCGAGCTGGTCTCCCGACGGCAAGTCGATCGTCTTCGCTTCCGATCGCGGCCGTGCTCAGGCCGACTACGCTCTCTGGCGCATGGATGTCGAGGCGGGCGAGGCCAGCGCCGTGCCGTTGGGTGGGCGGGGACAGCAGCCGGACTGGTCGCCGGATGGTTCGACGATCGTCTTCGGAGGCGGGCAAATCTACACGCTTCCGATCGACGGTGGTGAGCCCGCCACCCCGTTGACCCAGTCGGACGCGGCGAGCTGGTCCCCCCGGTACTCACCGGACGGGACCGAGATCGCCTTCCGGCGGTCTCCTCCGCCCGACTACGAAACCCAAATATGGAAGATGACCGCGGCCGGTGAGCTGGTCGGGCCACCGGCAATACCGCTCGCCTTCGTCGGCGGGATGCAGAACGCTCCGGCGTGGTCCCCGGACGGAGAGCGGATCTACTTCGTGTCGGGTGACCCGAGGCCTGGACATTTCGGCATCTACACGGTCGATGCGTCGGCCGGGGAGCCCGCGACGCTCATCACCGGTGAAGAAGAATTCTGGGAGCACTTTGAAGAGCCGGCCCCGTCGCCTGACGGTCGAACGCTGGCGTTCCTGTCCGCGGGGACAGCCTTCGTGCACATCATCCTGCACGACCTCCGAACGGGCACGCATAGCGCGATCCTGACGGATCCGCCTCTGAACGCGTGGCCGTTTGTGAACCTAGAGTACTCACCCGACGGCACGCGTCTCCTGTTCGTCTCCGGGCACGATATTTACGTATTGGATGTATCCAAGATGTGACATGAACGGAGGGAGGCAGCGTCGCGGTTCTCAATTGACCGTCCTATGGCACGTCCATGCGGCGCAGTCGACGGATCGAAAGCCACAGGAACCCGGCGAACACGACGACCGACGTGCCGATCACCGCTTCGAGACTCACGTTGTCGGTGGTGGCAAACCGTCGTGCGTCCAACCCGTGCATCCACGCGATCGTGTAGTGGCGGATGCTCAGGAACCGCACGCCCGACACGAAGCCCGAGAAGAATCCTTCCCACAATACGATGTATAGCAGACCGAACCCGATGGCCCGGGTAGTGACCAGGCCGAGCCACACGAAGGCCGAGGAATACAGCAAGACTCCAATGAACGCCGCACCCGTGACCGCAACCGTAGCGGGCACGTCACCGGCGAACGCGATGTAGCTCGTCACGAACGCACTGCTGACGATGAACGGCGCGGAGACGCAGACGCCCGCCAGCAGCTTTGGCACCACGATCTGCCACCGCGGAATGGGAGCGAGAGTGAGATTCGCGAGCGTCCGGTCTTCGACCTCGTTCGCGAATGCGACGCTCGCGATGGTGAGTACGACGAGCGGCATGATCGAGCCCGCGAGCATCGTGCTGAGTACGATAATCTCGAACTCCTCTACCGACGGCGCCCGCATCGACCGCACGGCCACGAGTGCCATCAACACGGGCATCACGGCGAGCACCGACATGATCATCAGCCGAAAACGGCCTGAAGACTCGAGGTAGCCGAACACACTTTCCAGCGAATCGTCGAGCGGCTCCAATCGGCGTAGGCTGATCGACGCCGACTGGGCGAGGCGAGGTAGCTCGATCTGTAGGTCCCGCACCTTTCTGCTCAGCACCACGAGCGTGCCATCGGGATCGATGTTCACGGCGTCGACCGAGTCGAGCTGCACGACCGCCGCAGCCAATTCACGTGGCGAGTCGGAGACCACCAGAACGTGATACGGCCGCTGGTCGAGCGCTGCCCGAATCGCCCTGAACCCTCCAGACGCAGCCAGCTTGCCGTTGACGATGAGCAGGACGGTGCTCGCGAGGTGCTCGACCTCTTCGAGAATGTGGGAGGAAAGCACGATGGTCCGACCCTCAGCTGCCAGCTGGAGCAGCAAATCCTGGAAATGCACGCGCTGCCTGGGGTCGGCGCCATTCAGAGGCTCGTCGAGAATCAAGATCTCCGGATCGTGGACCAACGTGGCCGCCAGCCTCATCCGCTGGCGCATTCCTCGGGAATAGGTACCCATCGGCCGATGTGCGGCGTCGGCGAGGTCGACGAGGTCGATGGCCTTCTCGACCGCGGCCTCGAGGTCGGTCACTCCCCTGAGGCGGCCCATCGTGCGCACGAAGTTGCGGCCCGTCATGAACCCGTACACTGTCTCGTGCTCCGACATCACGCCCATGCGGCCGTACAGCGGGGGGTTGTCGCGAACCGGCTGTCCAAGGACCGTAACCGATCCGTCAGAAACGTCGGCCAGCCCTGTCATCATCCGCAGCAAGGTCGTCTTGCCGGCGCCGTTCGGACCCAGCAGCCCCGTGATACCCGGCATGATGTCGAACGTGACGTCGCTGACGGCAACGACACTCCCGAACCAACGTGAAACATGGTCGACCTTGATGACCGGTGCTGCGCCTGTCGCCGTCATGGCGTCAACCGCCGGTAGCGGATCCACAGGACGCCAGCGGGCACGAGTGTCCACAGGAAGTACCAGCCGACGAGGGTCGCCGCTGACAGCTCTGAAGCCGGTGCAACGCTGGTGATCTCGCTGACCTCACCAAAGATCAGGTCATTCACGTGCACGGGAATGTTGCTCAGGTTGAACATGGAGATCCATTGACCGGCCGTGCCGCCGATCTCGGCGGCAAGACCCGTGGTAAACGGTGTCGTGATCGCGAATAGCCCAACGAGGAAGGCGGCTGCGTACGCGCGTCGAGTCGTGAATCCGGCGACGACCATGCCGAGCGTCGTCGTGTAGGCGGCGATCGCGGCTCCGGCCAAGAGAAGTCTCGGAATGTCGAGCCAGTTGTCACGCAGGTAGGTGACCGGACTCGGATTGCCCATGGCTAACCCAATCAGGAGAACGACCTGCGGAAGCCATGCGAGCATGCACATCACCGAGAAGAAGGCAGCCCACCGAGCCATGACGTAGTCCGACCCCGTGAGGGGTCGCACCAGGTACAGATTGATGGTCCCATTGCGACGGTCGGGACAGAGCAGCTCGGGCGCAACCACGGCGGCGAAGAGGAAGATGATGATCGACGCGATGCCGTAGTAGTCGGAATGCGAGGGCAGGTTCGCCTGAGCTACGGCTTCGGATCCTGCGAACCTCTGTATCCCACCGATGACCAGCGCCATCACGAGGGCGATCAGGACCAACACGCCGATGAAGAGCCAGGGGAGAATCTTTGCGCGCGCGTCGCGGCGCAGACCCAGTGCATTCCTCACGCCATCCTTGTAGACCGCGAACCGGGCCCGGTTGCGACCTTCGCGGGGACCCGTATACCGCTGATAACCGATATCGAAAACGGTGCCTTCCACTGCGTTCGCTGCCTCGGGCGCTATGGTCTTCCCTTGTGTCACGTGGCCACGCCGCTTCCGAAATCGTCGCCACCACGTTGAAATAGCTCGGTCAGTGCACGTCGGCGGGGTGCCATTCGGCGTAGAGGTGCTTCGGCCTCCACCAGCGCATCTCTCACGAGGTCGTAGATCGACTCGTCCGGGCCCTGGACCGCGAGCCCGTTCCCATCTGCTTTGACCGCAATGCCCCGTTGCTCGAGAGCGCCGACGAGGCGCTCACGGTTGGTGTCCACTTCGATGAATACGGTTTCGGTCTCTTTCGTGAAGTGTGTGACTTCCCCAGACTGCACCAGTCGGCCACCCTGCAAGACGATGATCCGGTCACAGGTGCGTTCGACGTCGGCCATCAGATGCGATGAGAAGAGGACACTGATGCCGAAGTCCCGGTGCGTCTTGCGTACGAGGTCGAGCATTTCCTCGCGTCCCGCCGGGTCGAGTCCCGCCGTCGCTTCGTCCAGAAACACGATGGTTGGATCGTGTACCAGTGCCTGCGCGAGCTTCACGCGTTGCTTCATGCCCGTCGAGTATCCGCCCATCGCTCGGTAGCGCTCTTCGAACAGACCTACGTGCCTCAACGTATCGGCGGCACGCGTGCGCGCGCGCGACGGCGGAAGACCGCTCACCTCGGCCATGTGCGTGAGGAACTCGGCGGCAGACACGTTGGTCGGCAGACAGTCGTGCTCGGGCATGTACCCGAGCCTGGAGCGCACCTCGATGTTCTTGGAGACGTCCTCGCCAAGCACGGTCGCCAAACCGGACGTCGGATGGATCAGACCCATGAAGATCTTGATTGCCGTGCTCTTCCCTGCACCGTTCTCGCCCAGAATGCCGGTGATCCCCTCGGTGAGACCGAGGCTGACGTCGTCGAGAGCGACAACGTCTTTGTAATGCTTCGTGAGGTTCTCAGCCGTGAGTAGCGCTTCCCCGGAAGGCATAGCGGCCGATTGCGGCAAGGGACTACTCCTTTCTGCAAGCATCTTCATACCCCAGACGGCACGCTCGGCGGAAGAGCCTGTAGGCTCGCGAAAGATCTCGATCGAGGCCGGTGCCGGTGGCGTAGAGGTCCCCGAGGCGGAAACAGGCCTCCGCGTGCCTGGCGTCGCAGGCCTCCCGATACAGCTCCGCAGCCCGGTCGAAATCCTGGGTGACGCCCGCTCCGGTCGCGTACAGATTGGCCAGGTTGAAACAGCCGACCATCGCCTCGCCATCGCAGGCTCGCTCGTAGAGCTCGGAAGCTCGGACCACGTCGTGGGTGACCCCGGCCCCGACGGCGTACTGAGCCCCGAGGTGGGAGCAGCCCAGTGCCTCGCCACCATCGCAGGCTTGGCGGAACAGGTCGACTGATCGAGTGAAGTCCTGAGTGACGCCGGTCCCATCTTGATGCAGGACGCCGAGGTTCGTGCACCCCTCCATCGCGCCCCCTTCGCACCCCTGTTGGAACAGGCCGGCGGCCAGCGCGAAGTCTTGACCGATCCCCGCGCTGTCCTGGTAGAGGACTCCAAGGTGGACGCAACCCTCCATCGCGTTGCCCTCGCAGGCTTGCCGGTGCAGGTCGGCGGCTTGCTCGAGATCCTGAGTCACGCCCGTGCCGTCTTCGTACAGGAGCGCGAGACTGACACAGGCGCCTGCCATGCCGCCCTCACATGCTTGCTCGAAGAGGCTGGCGGCCCGCGGTTGATCCTGAAGGACCCGCTCACCCCTCAAGACCCTTTGTCCGAGCTCGTTACACGCCGACGCGTCTCCTTCCTCGCACGACATGCGCAGACTCTTTGCTTCCTGCCATTCCGCGCCACACGCGGACATGGCCAGGGCAACCATGACGAACAGGAGCCTACCGACGAGGGCGCCACGGGGGCGGGAGGTTGTCGCTGACATCGGAGGAAGGTGCCGCCTTGTGCCTGAAAGCGCGAGATGTTTCAAAGCGGCACACGCACCCGGGCTGATGCGTGCGCCGCGGCGTACGCTCCGGCATGCACACTCGACCAATTACGACGCCTGGCCCAAGTCAGACCATCAACCCGATCGAGCTCAACGCCAGGCGGTGATGAGCACCTCGCAGCTCAGGGCTTTCCAAAGCTGTCGATCGGGATCATCAGGTGCGCGTAAGGCGTGTCCGGCCACATGACCCATGGACCTCCATTGTAGGCGTCAGTGGAGACGCCTTCTAGCGCGCGCCTATCAGGGATGAGCATCATCAGATGCGCTCGCAGGTCCACAACCCAGTCGGCGTCGGTTGTCTTGGACGTGGCTGCCGGATCCGTGTTGCTCACCGGAGTGTCGCCCATGAGCATGTACGCAACGCCTATCGTGTTGTACGACGGCTCTCTTCCATTCACGAGCGCGTCGAGGAAGCCGAGCCACGTCTCGTCCACGCACCACGGATCGTTAGTGGGTGTGTCGGAGCGGTCAGGGAGACAGGTCCAACCGTTGCTGCCCTCCCGAATGACCGTGCCGTCCCATGTCATGATGCGAGCGTGGAACGAGATCGACAGCGGGCCAGCACTCATGGCGTTCATGACGACGTTGTCTTGTGCTGTGAGCGCGACCGGGAACGCAAGGGCGCTGGCAATGGCCAGAAGGGTGAGGCGACGCATGCGAAGCTCCGCGACGAAGGAGCGGGCTAAGATGCCCGTGCGCCGCCGCCCGTCAAGAGTCTGAGCCACCCTTCCGTGTCCCACTCGTTACCTGGCCCGGCCGAGAAAACGTAGGAGCTCGCTGTCGGTGCTCAGCACGAGCACCGAGGTGGAGTCGAGGGTCGACCTGAGCACCTCCATGCTCCTGAGGAAGCGGTAGAACTCCGAATCGCGGTTGTAGACCGCCGCGTAGATGTCCGCCGCCTCAGCGTCGGAGCGCCCCTTGATCTCCTGGGCCTGGCGATAGGCCTCTGAGGTGATCTCCTTGAGCTCACGCTCTCTCTCGCCGTTGATCCTGGCCGACTCGCCGGCGCCTTCCGACCGAAACTGCTCGGCGATTCGCTGCCGCTCGGAGATCATCCGGGCATAGACCTCCTGCCGGACCTGCTCGACGTAGTTGAGGCGCTTGAAGCGGAAGTCGAGTATCTCAATTCCTAGATCCTCGGTGCGGGTCCGCGCCGCCTGCAACACCTCCTCGGCAAGCTGCGACCTGCCGAATTCGATCGAATCTGAAACCACGCCCCCGGCTCCGCCGCCGATCTCTTCGGAGACGACGAACGCGCGGTTGGTGCTACGCACCACCTCGATCAGGTCATGGCTGGCGATGACGTTGCGAGTTTCGCCATCGAGGATGTCGTCGAGGCGGGATTGTGCCCCCTGTTCGCTGCGCAATCGCTGGAAGTACAACAGCGGATCGGTGATCCGCCACCGAGCATAGGTGTCGACATGGATGAAACGCTTGTCTCGGGTTGGCACCTCATTCGGGTCGCCGTCCCATTCCAAGAAGCGACTATCGAAATAGTTGGCCCTCTGGGTGAAGGGCAGCTTGATCTTCAATCCGGGGGTGGTGATCGGATCGCCCTTCGGCTCACCGAACTGGGTAATCACCACTTGCTGCGTCTCGTCGACGATGTACAACGCTCCGCCGGCGATCATCACGCCCACCAGCACGAGGGAGCTGATCACGATGATACGGGTATTCCTCTTCATTGGATCACCCCTCCCTTGGGCAGCGGCAGCAACGGCAGGATACCCTGAAGACTCGCGTCCAGGATGATCTTCTGCTGCACGTTCGGGTACACGGCTTCCATCGTCTCGAGATAGATGCGCCTGCGGGTCACCTCCGGCGCCCGACGATAGGCCGCCAGCAGCTCCCTGAACAGCTCGGCATCACCCCGCGCGCGGTTCACCCGATCCACCGCATATCCCTCAGCCTGCTGGATCGTCTGCTGCGCCTCGCCCCCGGCCCGCGGAATGACGGCGTTGTACTCGGCCCTCGCTTCGTTGATCATCCGCTCCTTTTCCTGCTGGGCCTGGTTGACCTCGTTGAACGCCGGCCTGACCTGATCAGGAGGGTTGACGTCCTGAAGCACGATCTGTTCGATCTTGATTCCGGTCTCGTACTGGACACAAAGCTCCTGCCACCGTCGCTCCACCTCCGACGCGATCTCCTGCCGGCCGACGGTGAGCACCTCGTTGACACTTCGGTCACCGATCACCGCTCGCATCACCGCCTCGTTCATGGCCCGGAAAGTGTCCAGGCGGGCCTGTCCGCTCGGGTCGAAGAGGTTCCTGACCTTGAACAGGTACCTGTACGGATCGTTGATCCGGAACTGCGTCGTCCATTCGACCACCGCGACGTTGAGATCTCCCGTGAGCATGAGCGATTCGTCGTCGAAACTGCCCCGTGCATACTCGGAGCGCACGCCGGCGCTGGCCGTGCGGAACCCGAATTCCGCCTTGAGTTGGCGCTGCACCGGGACGTTCATCACGGTCTGAAGCGGCCACGGGAACTTGAGACGGAGTCCCGGTTCGGCCAGGCGCGTGTACCTGCCAAACGTCAGCACCACGCCAGCCTCTTCCGTCTGCACCATGAATACCGAGCTCCAGACCAACAGGATGCCCAGCAGAGCCGTCAGCCCCATGGCGACGGCTCTGGGCGGTGGGATGTTCGGCGGCCGCAAACGGTTGAGGCCGCTCAGAGGAGACCCTTGCGAGTTCATACGTGCTTCCTCCCATTCGGAGATGGCAGGTGGTGTCCACCTGCAGACGGGAGTCTAGCTGCTGCCTCCCCGGTCGCAAGGAGCATCAGATTGCCGATGCATGCGCGTGCAGAAGAGGTAGACTTGCGTCTGACGCGTTCGGGGGCGAGCGTTTCTCGGACGAAACCGGCGATTTCCACGGCGGGGAGGGTTCAAATGCCTACAGGTGTGAGCATCAGACACTACTTGGAGTTGGCCCGTGGCCAAACCATTCCGCCACTCCTTCTGGAGGTGCTCCTCAGCTCGGGACGCTCCTTTTACATCAAGAGCGTCTTCGAGTCAGACGACGACGCGGCAGAGCTGATTCCCTTGCGGGTGTGGGATCTGCGGGCACTCTCGGAGAAGGACCTGAGTGAGCTCGCGGCAAAACTCGACAAATTCAAGGGACCAGAGCCACCGGATCTGGAGAAGCTTCACCCCCGCCTCGACCAGGGCAATCTGTGGGTGCGGCTCTCAGACATCGAGGCCATAATGGAGTGGCACGACCGTTTCTGGCCGGAGCCGGATGAATCCGAGCGACGCATTGAGATCGGATTCAGACGTTGAGATGGGCGGTCGACCAGGCGAATCAGCGACACCCGGGCGGGAGTCAGGATCTCACCGCCGTCAGCCTCAATGGAAGAGCACGTTAGTGGATCATGCACCCTGGAGGTCGTGTGCCTGAATTTCAAGTCAACTACCTGGCCGTCGTCGTGGCTGCGCTCGCCACCATGCTCATCGGTGCACTGTGGTACTCCCCGCTGTTGTTCGGAAAGGTCTGGATGACGGCCCACGGATACTCCCAAGAGCAGATGCAAAAGAAGGCCGGCCGAGCCTACATCGTGTCGCTGTTCTGCTATGCAGCGATGGCCCTCGTTCTCGCGGTCCTCGTTTCCTACGTGGGCGTGTCGACGGCTCCGCAGGGCGCCTTTCTCGGCTTCCTCGTCTGGGTCGGATTCCTCGCCACGCTTGGGCTGACCGCTCATGTGTTCTCAGAGAAGCCGTTGTCGACGTACCTCATCGATACCGGCTATCAGCTGACGTACGCCGTGGCAATGGGCGTCATACTCGCGGCATGGCGATGAGGGCGGCGCGGATACTTCCGACGCCCGACTGCCCGTGGCTCGCGATCGTTGCCATCTTGACCCTGTCCTTGGGGATGCCGGCGTGTTCAGGCGACCCGCATGCGAGTGCTGAAGGGTCGGGTGAGTCGGGCACGGTGCGCCCCGCAGCCGGTGAGCAGGCCAGCGCAGAGGGAGCCGGTGAGCACGCGAGGGACGAGGCCACCGATGAGCTCGCGAGGTCCGAAGGAGCCAGTGAGCACGCGAGAGCCGCGGGCGGTGGCGAGCATGGTGAACACGGGGAGGGTGCTGAGCACGGATCAGGAGGGGAAGGAGAGGAATCGAG
>JBDHCY010000175.1:0-7956 GCA_039591795.1 Gemmatimonadota bacterium
GCCCTCGGCATCGTAGAGGGCCTGATAGAGCGGCTGCGGCGAGGTTGAGCTGCCATGCCTGCCAGAACTGAAGCGTGGCTCGTGCCAGTACGCAAACACGCACGGCTTCGTGGTGGCGGCGAGATCAGCGCGCAACCACTGCTCCTGCGCGGAACCCGCGCTCATGCTGATTTCGCTGTTCAGGGAGATGACGTGCCACCCGCCTGCGTCGTAGCTGTAGTAGCCTAGGCCGGACGGGCCGGCGTTTGCACCGAAGTATGCGAAGTACCCAGCCGCCCCCGAGGTACCGTAGTCGTGGTTCCCCGGCGACGGACGGGTGCGCGCCTTGTGGCGCCCCCATGTCGGTTCG
Source organism: Gemmatimonadota bacterium (assembly GCA_039591795.1). GTDB lineage: Bacteria > Gemmatimonadota > Gemmatimonadetes > Gemmatimonadales > GWC2-71-9 > JBDHCY01. Next base: position 350 of record JBDHCY010000175.1, read on the forward strand.
TAGTAGAGCTGGAATTGCTCGAGGGTACCGCCGGAGTAGGCGTTGTCGCCCGCCGTGAACACGGTCACGGCATCGCCGTCGGCCGCCACCACCTGATCGAGCAGGAGTGCGGTCTGCTCATCGCCGTCGTCGCTGTCGTCGCTCGCGATGTCACCGGCGCCGACCAGGATGACGGCCCCCGATGCGGTGGTTGCGCCGGTCGCCCGAATGGGCCCTCGCTCAGGGGGCGCCTCGCCAGGTGGTTGTAGGGGTCGATCGGCATCGCACGACACGCCGACCAGGGCGGCAAGAACGACGGCTATCCAAGGGGCACCGCGACGGCGGCTGGCTCCAAGCCACCGGGGGCATCCCGTACTGTCTGCGGCCCAGCCCACGCTCGATCTCCGCGACTCGAGAATCGAAGTGTTCCTGCCGCATCCCTGGAAGGGCGCCGGGGACGGACGCGAGAACATGTGGCCATCCGAGCCGGATGGCAAGTGCGCTTTGGACTGGCCCAGGGCACGTCGGGCGAGGTCACGGGCATCGTCACGCGCCAGAACAGCCGGGACCTCACCGGCCGATAGATCAGCGACCACGTCGCGCAGATCGAGCAATCGATCGCTGGCTCGAAGGGGCGATTGTCAATGTATTGTCGATTATCATATTGGACAAAGCCTTGACAAATGATGCTCCGGCCAGTATCCTCCTCGGCACGCTACCGACGCCATGTGCCGTCGTTAAAAAAAGAGCCGAACACCAGAGGAGGATGTGCAAGATGAAACGAGAGCTTCGCTACCTACCGACCTTCATCGCGGCGCTCGTGCTGACCACTGCCGCGTGCAACGAAGACGAGACGACGAGCCCGACGCCGCCCATCGAGAACTCCGTCCTGCTGAGAGCGATCCATGCGTCGCCCGACGCTCCGGCAGTGGACGTGTACGCGAACGACGGCACGACCCCATTGATCCAGGATCTGGCCTACGGCGAGGCGACGAGCTACCTCGAGATCCCCGAGGGCACCTATAACATCCAGCTGCGGGCAGCCGGCTCGGCGCCAGCGACCGCGCCCGTGTTCGAAACGGGCGACGTGACGCTCACCGAGGGTCAACGCCTCACGGCGCTCGCCACCGGCTTTCTCGGATCGAGCGACGCCGCCGAGAAGTTCCGCATCATTCCGTTGTTCGAGGAATTCACGGATGCGGGCATCAACCAGACGCGCGTTCGCGTCGTGCACGCGGCGCCCGACGCCCCCACGGTGGCGATCGACGTCGGCAACGACGGCTCGCCAGAGGTGCTCGCCCTGGCGCGCTTCGAAGACACGGGCGTTGAGGGCATCGCGCTGCCCTCCGGCACCGCGCTCCAAATCGGTATCTGGGCCGGCTCGCCACTCGAGCGCGTGACCGCGTTCACTACCCCGATGCTCCCCAGCCAGAGCGAGCTGTTCCTGATCGCGACTGGTTCGTTGGAGCCGCTGCCCCGTGAAGAGACGGGCTTCGCCCTCTTCGCCGTCCTTGCCCATCCGGGTGGGGTCTTCGATCAGGCCTCGGCGAACGTGACCGTGATTCGGCAGAACCCCACGTTCTACGCACTGCACGGCGGCCCCGACGCTCCAGCCGTCGACGTCTTCGCCGGCGACACCGAGCTGGTGGGCAACTTGAGCTTCGCGGATCTGTCCGCCGGCGTGCAGGTCGCGCCCGGTGCGTACACGCTGGACTTCTTCGCGGCGGCACCAGGCTCGGATCGTCCGGCGGGCGACCCGGTCGTCAGCCTGCTGACGCCGAACCTGAACCCCGGTGAGCGCTACTTGGCCGTCGCCTCGGGCTTCCTGTCCCCCGACGCTGCCGGTGAGCAGCCGTTCGGGTTGACGGCCTTCCGCGACGCGTTCGAGCTGACAGACGACGCCAACTCGCGGATTCAGGCGATCCATGCCTCGCCCGATGCGCCGGCCGTGGACATCGGCACGGTGAACGGCGGTGGAACCATCGAGACCGTCGTGTTCGAAAACCTGGTGTATCCTGCGGGCAAGCCCGACGTGGGTCAGTCCGTCCCCGCCGCCAACTTGACGCTCGGCGTCGCTGCGACGGGTGACGCCAACCCGGTGGCGACGTTCGATGTCACCACGGCCGCCGGTCTGCGTGCGTACGCGGTCGCGATTGGCGCGCTGAGTCCGGATGTCGGCGAGGCGTCGTTCCGGCTGGCAGTGGTCAATGCGGGTGCGTGGCCGTGGACGGTGGCGCAGGTGAATCCGAACTAGCCGTTGCGGTCGTACCTCTTGTCGTGGCTCGGGCGAGTGCGGATTACATCCGCGCTCGCCTGAGCTTGCTTCTCGCGATGGACGCCGCGGCACGCTCTCACCACGTTCGAGAGCTCCACGACACCGTGGTTCATTCGTTTAGCAAGAAGTGATCCGAAGTGGCGCATGTGCTGGCAGCACCCCACCATTCTCTCTATCCTTAGGCTGCCAAGGTCGGAGCCGCCAGCGTGATCGACACCTTCGAACGCCTCAGGAGTGCGCTCGCTGACCGCTACACTCTCGAGCGTGAGCTCGGTGCGGGCGGCATGGCGACGGTGTACTTGGCGGACGACCGCAAGCACGATCGTCGTGTCGCGGTCAAGGTCCTGCGCCCCGAACTCGCTGCGGTCATTGGCGCCGAGCGCTTTCTGAACGAGATCAAGGTCACTGCGAAGCTCCAGCATCCCCACATTCTGCAGCTCTACGACTCCGGTGAAGCGGACAAGCTTCTCTACTACGTCATGCCGTACATCAAGGGCGAGTCGCTGCGTGAACGGCTGAATCGCGAGAAAGAGCTCTCCGTCGATGAGGCGGTCGCGATCACCAAGGCCGTGGCGAGCGCACTGGACTTTGCCCATCGCGAGGGCGTCGTCCACCGAGACATCAAGCCGGAAAACGTCCTCCTCCACGATGGACAGGCGATCGTCGCGGACTTCGGCATCGCGTTGGCTCTGACCGCAGCGGGCGGATCCCGGCTCACGGAGACGGGCCTGTCTCTCGGCACGCCCCATTACATGAGTCCCGAGCAGGCCGCAGGCGATCGCGAGCTCGATGGGCGGACCGACTTGTACTCGCTTGGCTGCATGACGTACGAGATGCTGACTGGTCGGCCTCCATTTGATGCTCCGACCGCCCAGGCCGTGGTTGCGAAGATACTTGCTGCCGACGCGGAGATCGTAACCGAACACCGTCGTGCGGTCCCGCCCAACGTGGTGCACGCCGTGCACTGCACCATCGAGAAGTTGCCGGCCGATCGATTCTCCACCGTGCGCGCGTTTGCCGACGCGCTGGACGATCCCAGCTTCCGCCATCCGGCTTTCGCTTCCGGCGGACCCGGAACGGACGGCCGCTGGAACCGAGTGACCACAGCCTTTGCGGTTCTGTCCGTCGTGTTGGCAACGGTCGTTGTCGCATCGATGCTCAGGAGACCGGCCGCCGGTGCTGACCCGGTTCTGAGTCGAGACCGCATCATCCTTTCCGAGTATGGCCTTCGGCGCAACGGCATTGCGCTGAGAACCGCACTGGCGGCCGACGGCTCGGCCATCGCGTTCGTCGATACGATCGGTGGGAGTCGCCAGCTCTGGCTCAAGGAGCGAGGCGAATTGGAGCCGGTGCCTCTTCCCGGGACTGCCGCGGAACGCATTCAGGGACCCGCCTTCTCACCGGACGGCGGGTGGATTGCCTTCATGGCTGACGGCAAGCTCAAGAAGGTGCCCCGCCGAGGAGGGGCGGCGATCACACTCGCCGACAGCGTGGCGACCTCGTGGACCCAGGTGGTGTGGATGAACGACGAGAGCATCGTCTTCAACGGGCCACGATGGGACATCCGCCGGGTGGGAGCAGACGGCGGGACACCGGAGACCCTGTACGAACGTACGACGGGCAGTCCCTTCGTCGTCGGGATCAAGAGCCTCCCAGGCGGGCGAGGCGTGTTGTGGATCGGGTGCAACGACCAATGCACCGTCAGTGAACTCCATGCTCTCGACGCTGAGAGCCGGGACGACCACGTGCTGGTGGAGCAAGCAGTAGGTGCGTGGTATACAGGCGCGGGAGTCTTGGTGTACGTCATGCGCGACGGCGGCGTGTTTGCCGCACCATTCGACCTTGAGGCGCTCGCGATGACCTCTCCGCCGGTTCCGATTCTGGACGGCGTGCGCACCGGTCGCCAGTACGCGGACATGCAACTCGCATCAGATGGAACCGTGCTGTACGTGGCCGGGCCGAGTGCCGATGAGGCCAACCTCTTCGATCTTGCGTGGGTCGACCGAGAAGGGAACGTCGAACCGGTCGACACGGCGTGGGTCGAGGCATTTAGCACCGTGGCGCTTTCTCCGGACGGCGGTCGCATGGCCGTGGAGGCACTGCAAGCCGAGGACCGACACATCTGGGTGAAACAGCTTCCCAATGGTCCTCAGACGAAGCTCACCGTCGGCGGGACGAACCATCGTCCTTCCTGGTCCTCGGACGGCCGGTGGGTGTTCTTCGTGTCTACGCGTGACAGTGTGCGTGAAGCCCTGTTTCGCACCCGAGCGGACGGCAGTGGATCAGTCGAACTCCTGGCGAGCCGACCACGCCTGCTGGGCGAGGCCTTCCAGTCCTCCGACGGGCAGTGGTTAATCCTCCGCACCAACCGAAATGGGCCGGGAGCAGGCGACATCGTGGCACAGCGCGTAGCGGGTGACACGGTGCCCGTCCCGTTGGTCGCGACCGAGTTTGCCGAGCGCTCCCCTGCCCTCTCTCCCGACGGTCGGTGGCTGCTGTACGTCTCGAACATCTCCGGACGTGACGAGGTGTACGTTCGGCCGTTCCCCGACACGGATGCCAGCCGCGTCCAGATTTCCACCGATGGAGGGAACGAGCCGATGTGGGCCCACAGCGGTCGCGAAATCTTCTGCCGGAATCCAGAGGGGTGGATGGTGGCCGCGGCGCTCACGACCCAGCCCACGCTGCAAACGACGTCACAAACGCCGCTGTTCGATTGGGACAACCGGTTCCGACAAGGCTTGGACTATCCGCGCTACGCGGTTGCGCCGAACGATCAGCGGTTCATCATGATCCGGCGCAGCCTCGATCGCCCATCCGACGAGGGAGACGTGATTCTCGTGCGCAACTGGCTCGAGTATGTCGCGCAGTGAGTCGGGCTGTGACCTTGCTGCTCGCCCCACGATTCGGGTGACACTGCTTCGCTCTCGCCCATCTGCCGCTCGCCTGCGTAAGGCGCTTGTCCTTGGTCTCGGACTAGGCGTCGGTGCCTCGCTCGGCTGCGACGACGTGGTGCAGCCCGTGCCTGGCCCCGCCGTCCAAGTGCAAGTCACCCCGGCCGGAACGTCGGCGTCCGGCCTCGGGGCGACGGCGACCTTCAGCGTCGTCGCGCACAATGGGAACGGCGGTGCGATCACATCCCCGACCGTCACCTGGTCCACCCTCAATCCGAATGTGGCAACGATCGACGAGCATGGCACGGCTACCGCCGTGGCAAGTGGCCAGGTGACCATCGCGGCAGAGGTTGATGGACGGATCGGCTACGCCCTGTTGACCGTGTCAGCGCCCCCGGTCGGTCCGGTCACCGAGTGGAGCGTAGAGCAGCCCGGCGCGTGGCGCCTGCGCAGCGTGTGGGGGAGCGCATCGACCGATGTCTTTGCCGTCGGCTGGCAGGGAACCGTCCTCCACTACGACGGGACCGCGTGGAGCGAGATGATACATGGAGTGCCCTTGGAGCAAGACCTGTGGGCTGTGTGGGGCACTGCGTCAAATCACGTTCTCGCCGTTGGCTCCGAGGGAACTGTCCTCCGCTACAACGGGGCCGACTGGGTGCAGGTGACGAGCGTGACGACTGAGCACCTCCATGCCGTCTGGGGCACTTCCTGGAACGATGTCTATGCCGTGGGTGACAACGGCGTCATTCTGCACTACGACGGGATCCTCTGGAACGAGATGACTAGCGGGACGACGTTGAGTCTCGGCGCTGTGTGGGGCACATCGTCGAGCGACGTCTTTGCGGTGGGTTCGGACGGCACCGTCCTTCACTACGATGGGACAGCGTGGAGCCAGATGCTCAGTGGCTCGAGTTACAACTTGCGCAGTGTGTGGGGTACCACGTCGACTGATGTGTTCGCGGTCGGGTATTCGGGTATATCGAGTGCACCGCATGGCACCATACTCCACTACGACGGGACCACATGGAGCGAGATGACGAGTGCAACGGACCTGTATCTCCAAGCCGTGTGGGGCACATCCTCCAGCAATGTGTTCGCCGTGGGGAGCTTCGAGGGCTGGGGTTCGGGCGTTGCCATCCTCCATTACGACGGGGCTGCGTGGAGCGAGATGAGTTACGGGACGAGCCGGGGTCTGCTGGGTGTGTGGGGGACGTCCGCGAGCGATGCCTTCGCGGTGGGTGAGTACGGTGTCATCCTCCACCACGATGGCGTCACGTGGAGCAGAATGACGAGCGGGAGAAGCGCCAGTCTGCACCGCGTGTGGGGCAGCGCATCGAGTGATGTCTTCGCAGTGGGGCTCGACGACTATGGTGGGACGGTGAGTACGATCTTCCACTACGATGGAATAGCGTGGAGCGACATGCCCACCTCGATCGGCGGGGGCCTGCTCGGGGTGTGGGGGACGTCTTCAGCGCACCTGTACGCGGTCGGGGCGTTCGGCACGATTCACTACGATGGAACCCAGTGGAGCCGCTTGGCCGGTGCGCCAGGCGGCTCGAGTGTGTGGGGTACGTCGCCGAGTGATGTCTTCCTTCTGTCGGGCGGAGACGTCCTGCGTTACGACGGGACCACATGGAGAGAGGTCACCACCGGATCGCCCAGTGAAGGTGTGTGGGGTACGTCTGCGAACGATGTGGTTGCCGTGGGGGGGCGGCCCACCGCGAACGGGTGGGAAGGCACGATTCTGCACTACGACGGGACCACCTGGAGCGAGCGTGCGACCGTGCCGGACCTCGTCCTGTACGCGGTATGGGGCACCTCCTCGAACGATGTCTTCGCTGTGGGAGGATCGGCTCAGGGGGATGCAGAAGGGACCATCCTCCACTACGACGGGACCGCGTGGAGTGAGATGACGAGCGAGATCGGCCAAAGGCTGTTCGACGTCTGGGGTACGTCTCCGAGCGACGTGTTCGCCGTAGGGATGGAGGGGACGATCCTCCACTACGACGGCACGCAGTGGAGCCAGATGCCGAGCGGGACGCGCGACCGGCTGACGAGCGTCTGGGGCACGTCCTCAGGTGATGTCGTCGTGGTTGGCGGACTCGGAACGATTCTGCGGGGGCGCCGCTGACGGCCGACCGCCCAGGCAATGAGATGATGGGATAGGCGAGGAGCTTCCGGTCCCCGGATGGTCTCGGCCTTATCCCAGCAACAGCCGTCCGAACCCCAACATCGTCGCGACGGTTCCGAGCCAGAACAGGAACATCCACTTGATAAGCTCGGCCTTGAGCTCCGCGAGACGTTGCTCGAGCCTCGCGTCGAACCGCTGAAAGTTCTGCTCGTTCAGTTGGTGCAGTTCCGCCCGGAACGTCGCGTCCATGTCGTTCAAGAGCCCCACCAGCTCGTCAACCACTTTATCGCCGAGCCGGTCGTAGAATTCGCGGGACAGCTTGGCCGTC
>JBDHCY010000176.1:0-7881 GCA_039591795.1 Gemmatimonadota bacterium
CACCCAATTCTGCCTCGCAGCGACGTGCTATTTCACGGATGAGAGCACGGCTGGTGACAGCGCGATCGTTACCTGGAGTTGGGACTTCGGCGACGGTGCCACCTCAAGTGAACAGAATCCTGTCCATTCCTACGCGAGTGGTGGCAGCTACACGGTCATCCTAGTGGTTGCCGATTCACTGGGGATCAGCGGGACGACCGCTGGCGGTGTATCAGTCTCACCTGCGACGATGAGTGCGAGCGCCACGGGCCACAAGGAACGCGGCCGTCACATCATGGACGTCACATGGACCGGTGCCGTGACGACAGACGTCGACGTGTATCGGAATGGAGTCCTTATCGCGACCGTGCCGAACAGCGGTGCGTATCAGGACCGGACCGACAACCGTGGCAAGGAGACCTACGTGTATCAGGTGTGCGAGCCGGGTTCGACGACCAGCTGCTCGACCGCCGCGACCGTTGTGTTCTGATCCGAGAACGGGGAGCGCGTGGCCACACCGGCCGCGACTCACCTACAGTCGCGCCGAGCGCACCAAGAACACGTCGAAATCCGGCCCGGTGCGGGGCGCCTCTCGAGGCGTCGTCCGGCCGATCGGTGGTGGCGGCGTGGTGCCTGCCATGGGGAAACTCACGGGATTCCCGTCGTAGGTCCCGCTCAGCACGGGTGGACCGAAGAGATCTTGGACATTGTGCACTTCGAAGCGATCTCCGACGCTGAGGACGCTCGAGAGATCTGTAAGCACGGTGGCCTGCCGCGACCAGTTGTAGATGGCGACATGCGCGCGCCCGGGCTCGTAGGTGTTGGGTCGCACAACCACCTTCGGCGCTGTGGGAAGTGCTGAGACGACTCGGTCCGTGATGCCGAGCCCGCTCATCTGTCGCCAGTCGTCAAAGGAGCTGCGTTTGCCGTCGTGCGTCCATGCCCGAGACGGTGAGTCGGTGATGTACGTGTTGTGCTCCCAGGTGTATGCCGTCGCAACCGTCCCGCCGGTCAAGACGAGGTCTCTGCTGCCGATGATCGTATTGTTTCGGACCGTGGCGCGAGTCCACGGGAGCGGCATTTCGAGGCCCCTTCGTCCTCCCACGGCATAGTTCCCTTCGACCGTGACGCCGAGGTTGCCCTCCGTCGCGATCACGCCGATGCGCAGGTTGATGCCGTTCGTCACACTCGGCGAGAAGTACAGATAGTTGCCGCTCGCGACCAAGCCATCCATCGGCTGGCCGGAGTTGATCAGCAGGTTCACACGCGTTGACCGCTCCGAGATCGTCCCGTTGTTGAACGAGATGTTGCCCTCGGCCACGATGTTACGCAGGACCGGGTTCCTGCGGCTCGCGTAGATCTGGATCCCACGCGCGTAGTTGTTGAAGAAGACGTTGTCGACGATCCGCTTGACCCCGGTCTCATTGTGGACGTAGACACCGTGATCCAGGTTCTCGTGGGTCCCGTTGTTGTAGATGATGTTGCCGTACATCTCTGCGTCAACGCCGGGCACCCAGAAGTTCACGCCCTGTCCGTTTGCGTCGTGTAGGATCAGGTTGATGTACCGGCCATGATTGGTCCGGCCGTCCAGCAGCTGCTGCTCTTCCTTGCTGAGCGGATCCGACTGCGTGATCTCGAAATCCCAGAAATCGAGGTAGGCCCCTCTGGCGAGCAGACGACCATCGATCGTCGCGCGTTCGCCGGGGTGTTGCCGGAAGGTGATCCGCGCTTCAGGCGTGCCGTTGAGGGCGGTCGTGAAATCGTCACCGACGTAGCGTCCGCCGCGGAGCCACACGGTGTCACCGGGCTGAACGCGCCCTCTTCCCCCATCTAGCGCGGTCTGCAAGTCCCACGGTTGGTCGGTACTCCCGTCGCCATCTCTCGACCCGTCGGGTGCAACATGGTACCCCATGACCGAGATCGTCTGTGGGCGCTGCGCCGAAGGCGTGGCGGCGAGTGCGCTGTCTTGTTCGACACGCGCCTCCCCGGCCCAGCCGTTGGCCGCTTTCCTCGTGGCGTCGCCCGTCACGACCACGCCCAACGCCACGGCGGCGCCGATTTTTGCCAGGGCACCCAGACTTGTCACGTTCGTCCTCGCCGACATCGTTTGTTGATCTAAGGTGAGTGTAACGGGCTCTTTCAGATTGGGGACCCGCCGGGTATCGCGTTACCCGCTCGCCTGCCGACGGTTCCATTGATCCCCGACAACGTGGTCAGCAACTCCGGGACCACCGCTGCTCGTCAGGCTCAGCCAAGTTGCATCTCGATCCAGGTCGCCCCTAACCGAGGGGCTGCGACGCCATCGTCGAATCGACGGCGAGTCGATCGGCCACGTTGGGCCGCGGCTTCGACGCAGGCGATCCAGGACGCAAGGGGATCAGGATCTCATCAGCAACAGGGCCCGGAACCTGATTCGGTCCGGGCCCTGTATTCTGCTGGTGTTGAAGCGTCAGCGGGTCATTAGTGCGTGCTTGACCACGCTGCCACGGCGTCGTCCCAGACCGCCACGTCGCGCACGACTCGGAAGCACGATGGAACCTGATCGGGGAAACTGCCTGGGCCGAGGTACACGATGATGTTGTCACGGCACTCCACCAGGAGCTCTTCTGGTGGCGTGAGCCGCATGTTGCTCGATGCCCCGACGTCCAGATCCAACCGGAAGATGTTCCCGACCAGCCGGAGTCGTGGATTGGCGTTGATCTCGCCGTCGATCTTCCAGAATCCCTTGTGGTTGTAGGGCGATCCGGAGTAGACCGTCGGCATCGGCTGGAGTCGAATCAGCGACTGGCTGATCGACACGACCTCGTTGGCGCCATTGACGCCTGAGGAAAAGGAGGAGCGGCGGCTGCTGTAGAACACGTAGCAACCGTCGAACAGCGTCCGTTCTACCGTGCCGCTGTGGTGGTAGTCGTTCTGGAGACAGTCATCCCGGATGTACGAGAACAACGCATCGCGCACGATCCAGCCATTGGCCTGGCCCTGGGGGAAGAACCCGTCTCCGTAGTTGTAGACCATTATGCCGTCAAGCACCGGTGCTGCGCCGTAGGCCTGGATCGCGTAGGTGTCATGCATCGCGCTCCAGGAGGTGGCGTTGTCGTACCGGCCGATGATCCGGCCGCCATGTAGACAGACAGCGTCACCATTGCCGTAGCGTAGCGGGACGTTTCCGGAAGCATCCCACGTCGCACCGGTTGCTTCGATTGTCGTGTTGTCCCCGAACTCTGAGCGCCGGTCGTTGATGGTCTGTGACCCGGTCAGCGTGACGACCGGACCGGACCGCTGCAGACAGGCACCCGATGGGATGATCGACCCCGGGTCATTGACACTGATCGTGGCGCCCCACGACCCGCCGGACCAGCTGGCCCCTACTCCGAAGGAACCCGGGCGCTCATACGCATGGGACACATACTGTCCGGTTCGCGTGGTGCCGTCGCCCAGTGACCATGTCGTTCCGGGATCGCTGCCCGCGAAACGACAGTTGAGGCCGATGCACTGGACGCTGACGGTGCCAGGTGGGGGTGGCGGCGGCGCGGCCGTGACCGTGATCGCGGCTGAGCCGCTTCTACCATCCACGGTCGCGGTAATCTGCGCGGATCCCTCGGCTACACCACTCACCAACCCCCCACCCGACACGGTTGCGACGCCCGCGGCGCTCGTACTCCACGCGACGTCGTGCCCGCTCAGCGTGTTGCCATTTGCATCTTGCGCTACGGCAGATAACTGCAGCGTCCTGCCAATCTCTACATTCGCCGACGATGGACTGACGACCACCGTTGCCACCGGGGCCTGGGCGACCGAGATCGTGGCCGAGCCCTGCACCCCTTCAACCTCGGCCGTGATCGTGGCCGAGCCAACTCCCCGGCCAGTCACGTTGCCGGAGTTCGAGACACTTGCGATGTTCGAGGACGAGGTGCTCCACGACACCGCGCGCCCCGCCAAGGCGTTCCCGTTCGAGTCGCGCACGGCGACTGCAAGCGAGAGCGACCCTCCAACGAGCAGCTCCGCACTCGACGGGGTCAGGGCCACGGATGCGACGGAGGTGTCGGTCACCGTCACCGTTGCCGTGTCGGCGTGCCCACTCGTATCGGCGACCACGACGGTGTCCTGCGACCGATTGCGCGGCGATTTATAGTGCCCCAGTCGCTTGCCGGGCTTGGTGCCCCCGCCGTCAGTGACCGCTCCCTTCTTGGCAAACCAGGTCAACGAGACTGGAGCCGTGTCACCGGTTGCTGTGAAGCCGACGGCGGTGAATTCCACGTCTTTGTCTTTGCCCACAGTCACCTGGGTCGGCGAGATGACGAGACGTACGATTTCGGCGTGGGGAACCTGTGGCTCGACGAGCTTGTCGCCGGTCACACAGGCCAGGGGGAGAACAGGGGTGACCAGCACGACAGCTTTGAGACGCGCCAGCCGGCGAGACAGCTTGAACTTGAATGGCATCGGAGCCTCTCCTCGGCGACCCCGACAGCGCGTCGGGCCGCCAACTTCGACAGTGGGTCGAACGCTGGCGGCCCGGCGAGCGTTGCGGAGAGGTCCGCGGTAGCCCCGTGGCTCTGCGTCACCGCCTTTCGACGGCTTTGCTCTGAGCAGCGGATCTGTTCGATGCCAGCGGACTCGTCCGCCAGCATCCGGTCGGGACGCCGCCGCCTGCGACGTCCTACCGTCCTATCACACCCGGCGACCTCCTACGGTCAGTGACACGTACCGCTCCCGGTGTCGCTGAACGACCCGGAGGTCGGAATGAACTGCCAGTCATAGCCGTCACTCCGCAGCGTCAGCTTCAAGACGCCGTCGGTGCTGTTGTATCGCACTTCGCTGTTGGGTTCCGGAGTGCCGAATCCGTAGAGGCTCTTTCCTCCGGTACCCACGACGAATTCTCGGATGCCGCGTTCGGTGTCGGCGACCGCGTTGGGCGTCTGTGGTGCGAAGCGCTCGTAGACGTGATCATGTCCGGCGAGCACGACCTCCGCGCCGGCATCGTAGAGCGCTTCCCAGATGGCCTGCGATCGAGATGAGTTCCCGTGGTCACCGGAGCTGAATCGCGGATGGTGCCAGTAGGCCGCGACGCACCGCTTGGTGGTCGCCGCGAGATCGGCGCGGAGCCACTGTTCCTGCGAAGAGCCAGCGCTCATGCTGATGTTGCTGTTGAGCGCGACGACGTGCCAATCGCCCAGGTCGTAGCTGTAGTAACCCTCGCCCCGCGCGCCAGCAGCACTTCCGAAGTAGTCGAAGTAGCCTGTGGCACCCGACGTGTGGTAGTCGTGGTTACCCGCGGAGGGGCGCGTCCGACTCTTGTGGCGTCCCCAGGTCGGGTCGTAGCAGTTCGCGAAGTCCTCCGCCGTCCCGTCGGGATACGCGTTGTCTCCTGTCGTGAAGACGGTCCCCGGAACCGTGTCGAGGATCCGAGCCGTATTCTCGGCTCCGCTATCGCCACACCGGGCGATGTCCCCAGCACCAACGAGGACGAGCGCCGATCCGGGGGGCGGGGGAGGCGGCGGTGCGGTGACCGTGATCGACGAGGCACCGCTCACTCCCTCCACGGTCGCGCTGATTGTCGCCGAGCCGGGTGCCACCCCCATCACGAGCCCGTCGCTCGACACCGTCGCCACGTCCGCAGCGCTCGTGCGCCACGTGACCTCTCGGCCACCCAGGGTGTTCCCACCCGCATCCTGAGCGGCGGCGGACAGCTGCACTGTCCTTCCCGCCTCGATGCTGGCTGAGGGAGGGCTCACGGCAACCGACGCTACAGGCACTCGCAGCACGCGAACCGCCGCGGTGCTCTGCTTCCCCTCAACCGTGGCCGTGATTGTCGCGTCACCTTCGGAAACCCCAGACACCAGCCCCGTCTCGGAAACCGTCGCGATGCTCGAGGCGGAGGTCGTCCAGCTCACGGTCCGCCCACTCAGCGCGTTCCCGTTCGAGTCGTGCACCACGGCCGTGAGCTGCACCGTCGCTCCCACCTGCACGTCCGCGCTGGCCGGCGTGACGGAGATGGATGCGACAGCCGTATCCGTCACGATCACAGTGGCTGTATCCGCATTGCCGCTCGTGTCGCTCACCACGACGGTGTCCCGTCCCCGGCCGCGGGGCGATTTGTAGTGCCCCAGGCGCTTCCCAGGCTTGTCGGAGCCTCCCTCCGTTACCGTCCCCTTCTTCGCAAACCACGTCACGGCGATCGGCGTCGTGTCTCCGGTTGCCGTGAGCCCAACCGCCGTGAAGTCCACGCTTTGCCCGGACTGGACCGTGGTCTCCGAGGGCGAAATGACTAGGCGAACGATGTCTGCATTTGGGGGTTGAGGATCGACGACGAGCTTGTCGCCGCTTACGCAGGCCAGGGGAAGGACGGGTGTGAGCAGCGCGATCTTCCTGAGTCGCGCCAGCCGCCGAGATAGCTTGAACTTGAACGGCATGGGAGCCTCTCCTCGGCAGGCCCCAACGCAAAACGCCGGGCCGCCAACCTCGACATGGGTCGAACGCTGGCGGTCCGGCGGGCATAGCGGCATCTAACCGCGGTAGCCCCGTGACTCTGCGTCGCCACCTTTCAGCGGCTTTGCTCTGAGCAGCGGTATGGGACTCCGCCGAGCGCGCCCCGCACTGCGCGGCGCGCCGGCGAGGCAGGGTACTTGCAAATCGGATTCCACAGCGTTGAGCGGCGCAGTGGAGCGCTGTTTTGGCCGCCCTTCAGCCAGAACAGCATTGCATTACGCGGCGACTAATGCGTGTCGCAACAAATCAGCGGCGCTCCCCAGGGCAGCCGCGGTGAGCTGGCACACGGGCGCCCCGATCGATCACTTCTCGCGACATGCTGCCCGCCTGCCCTCCAAGGCACTGCGCCGTAGGTTCGGACAGCGCATGCACTTCACCGCTCAGCCATGAGCCGGGGCGCACTCAAGGCCGCGGCCAATCGAGAAGACACCTCAGCCTGGCCGGCACGCGGCCTCCGCAGACGAGAGTGAAAGGCGATCGGCATGCCCTTCGACACCGGTAGCGAGCAGGGGACAGTCGGCCGCGACGACGGCCGCCCACCGCATATCCGCCGAGTGCTGGTGACCGGAGGAGCGGGCTACATCGGCTCCCATCTGACGCGCCTATTGCTGGAGCGGGGCTACCAGGTGCGAGTGCTCGACCGACTGGACTACGGCCGGCACGGCATCGAGGATCTCCTGAGTGATCCGGGGTTCGAGCTGTTCGTGGGCGACGTCTGCCGGCGTCGCGACGTGCGTCGTGCCCTGCGCGACGTGGACGGCGTGCTGGCACTCGCGGCGATCGTGGGAGACCCGGCTTGCAACCTCGACCCGGACGAAACGGTATCGCTCAACTATGAAGCGACGGACGTCCTGGTCGAGGCATGCGAGTCGCTCGACGTCCCCCGGCTCGTGTTCGCCTCGAGCTGCAGCGTCTATGGGGCACCACCCGACGGATCCTCCGTCACCGAGCGGGCGGACCCCAGCCCAATCTCACTGTACGCACGCACCCGCGTGCTGAGCGAGAAGCTCCTCACCGAGCATCGCGGCAATCTCGAGGTCGTCATTCTCCGGCTTGGGACCGTATTCGGGCTGTCGCCCCGGATGCGATTCGATCTCGTGGTCAACGCGCTCTCAGCACGAGCGGTGGTCGACCGAAAGATCCAAATACTCGGTGGGAGCCAGTGGCGGCCTCTCCTGCATTGCCGCGATGCATCACGCGCGTTCGTTCTCGCGCTCGAGGCACCGCCGGAAGCGGTCGCCGGCCAGATTTTCAATGTGGGCGGTGGTGCGCTCAACCACCAAATCGACGAAATCGGGGGCTTCGTGGCCGAGGCCGTGCCCGGCATCGAGGTCGCGCATCTGGCCACCCACGGCGACCCCAGGACCTACCGGGTCGACTCCCAGAAGATCCGCACGACGCTGGGATTCGAGCCCG
>JBDHCY010000177.1:0-7875 GCA_039591795.1 Gemmatimonadota bacterium
GGCCATCACGTCCAAGCCCATGGTGATGTCTCACTCCAACGCGCGCGCGCTCATGGACATCGACCGGAACTACCGCGACGAGTCGATCCTGGCAGTTGGTGCGACCGGGGGCGCCGTCTGCGCGAACTACCTCGGCGGTTTCCTGAATGAGGAAGGGGACGCGTCGGCCGCTGCCATCGCAAGGCACGTGCAACACATCGCCGAGCTGATCGGGCGCGACAAGACCTGCGCCGGTGTCGACTTCGTCCAGAATTACGCGGAGGCGCTCCGGCCGGTCATTGCGAATCCCGACAAGTACCCACCGGAGCAAGGGTATGGGAGCGAGACGCAGATGGCGCCCCCTGCGGACATTTGGGCGGTCGCGCGCGTCCTCGAAGACGAATACGGGTGGACGGAGGCGGAGATCCGCGGCTATCTGGGAGAGAACATCGTGCGAGTGTATCGGGCGAATTGGCGGTGAGGCCAACAAACTGGCGGTCGGCAGAATCCACGGAATGAGGATGGGAGAGGACCGGTGATGCGCCCGCGTTCGTTAGTCGGTCTGGCGTTCGTGCTGGTCCCGGCGCTCCTGTCCGTGCCGCCCGCCGCGTCCCTCGCACAGACCGACACCGCCCGAACCGACTCCACCCGCTCGGGCTATCGGCGTCCGGCACTCGCCGGGCCGTCGAGCCCGGGGGGAACCCTGGCCAAAGACGACGAGCCCAAACAGTCCTTCGGCCGACTTCCGATACGACTCTTGGCTCCCTATTACGAAGCCAAACGGAAGATCCACGAGCAGTCGGGCCTGTCGTTCGGCTTCAACTACCAAGCCGTGTTCCTGACGGCGACCGCCGGCATCACGGACTCCAGCCAACGGTCGTCCGCCGGCGGGGTCTTCAGCATCCCAATCCAGTGGGCGCTGGTCGGTCGGGGCACCGGATGGGAAGGGAAGTTCACGATCCAGCTCGACTACCGCCACGTCTACGGCAACTACGTCACGACGCCCCAAAACCTCGCCTTCGAGACCGGCTCCACCCTCCCAACCGCCGTGAAGTTCGGCAAGATGGACTTTCGTGTGTTGGTGATGCATTGGGGCCAAGCGTTGTTCAATGGCAAGGCCGGCGTCGTCGTCGGACAGATCGCGCCGGACGACTACTTCAATCACTACCGGTTCATCCATCCGTTCTTCAATTTCTACGGATACGGCAGCTCCATCACCTCCGCGTCCAACTGGCCCAACCCCGGGTTCGGCATCGGCGGCGGGGTCAAGCTCACCGATCAGTGGCACATCAAGGGCATGCTCGGCGAAGCCGGGGGCTTTCGCATCGGTGACGGTGCCTTCCTCCACTTCGGCGACAACTTCTTCAAGGGTCACTTCTTCAAGGCGGTGGAGGTCGGTTGGGTGAAGTCGTGGGACGAGCGGTTCGTCGATCGCGTCGCCCTCACCGTCATGCACACCGACGCGTACGAAGAGTCACCGGATGACAACTGGGCGGTGGGTTTGGCCACGAACTGGACGTTCGGCCGCTGGGTGCCGTTCTTTCTGGCCGGCGTCGGGAACGGGAAGGGCGAAAACACCGTGTCGAAGACGACGGCCACCGTGGGTCTCGCCCACACCTTCCGCAGTCACGACGTCATGGCGGGGAGCGTCAACTTCACCCACCCTCCGGGCGGACTCCGCGACCAGTACACGGTCGAGACGTTCTACCCGTTCTACCTGAGTGAGCGCCTGGCATTCACGCCAGACATACAACTTGTGTTCAATCCGTCGCTGAACCCGGCGAAGGACGTGATGGCCTATTTCGGGTTCCGGGCACGGCTGCATATGTAGCAGGCATCCTTAGGATCGCGACTCATCGATGGGGAGTAGATACATGCCGCAGGTGCTCGAGGATGCGATCCCGCTGCGGTTCCGGAAAATCCCTTCCGTACAGCCGGCGAAAGAGACGAAGCCGCTGATCCTCGTTTCCAGCCGCGGGGCCGGCCAGGACCATCGTTCGCGCCGTCGAGAACATGCTGGACGCCATGCGCAGCCGCTGCAGGGGCGTCGTGACCGCCATCAAGTCGCGCATGCGACGGTCGATATCGGATGTGCCGGTATTCAAGACTCGATCTCGCTGAGCAGTGCTCGAACGCCTAGCCGGTCGGCCCACGAGTCGAGGTACGTACGGTCCAGCTCGACGGTTGACACCAGAATCTCGACGATGTCGCGACGTTGCAGTTCCGACCCTGATTCCCGTGCCCAGAGCAATTTGGAGAGAATGAGATCTTCCGGGGTGACGACGCTCAGCGCCGTACCGGCTACTTCGATTTCGCGCCGTCGGTCGAATTCAATCCGCCGGTACGGCTCGTCCTTGCGGACGACGAAGTCCCCTTTGATGATCCACTCGTTATGAACGATGTTGAACATCCCTTGGGTCGAGATAGCCTCGGCCACCGACGCCCGATCGATGTAGCAATCGGTGGCAAAGAGCGACACGATCGTATCCACGTCCCCTGCTGTACATTGCACCACGACGTCTACGTCCCGGGTCATGCGCGGGGTCGCGTACACGGCCATGGCCATCGATCCGGTCAGCATATAGTCCAGTGCAGCCGACTGAAGCCGCTCGGCGATCAGCTTCACGAACTGGAGCTGCTCGTCCATGATGGAAGGTACGTGGGCCAAACAGCGGTTTCTAGGCGGCCTCGAACGAGGATACCACGATGCGTGTACTGATAGCCGCCCTCGCTGCTGCCGTCGCAGCCGCCTCCCTGCAAGCCCAGCAGTCGACCGATCTGCCGCCCGCGCAAGGCGGCACCGTCTACTCGCTCGGCATGCCGCCCGTCTACAAAGGGCATGCCGGCGCGATGGTGGGCTGGGATCGTCGTGGCGACGTCGGAGAGCTCGTTGCCCTGGGCCACCTCGGCCTCATGCGGGACCTGGGAAGCCCCATCGTGGGTGCCCTCGCCTTGGGGATCGAAGGCTATGGGGGTGTCTGGGCGAGAGAGATCGACTGGGGCGGCCGTGCGCTCCTCTCACTCCCCGTGCTGCATTTCACGACCGGTGCCGACTACAACGGGCGCTCAGATCGCCTCGACTGGCTCCTCCGCCTCGAGCTGCCGATCCGCCGCGGAGGGATCCTGGGTCGCGGCACACAGATCCGCCTCGATTGGTTGCCTAGCCGGGGCAACACCATCAGCCTCGGTATCAGCGCGCCACTCTGGGGCCGCAACATCGGGAAGACGCGGCCACCCACGGACAACGTCCGGTTCGAGCCGCCGCCGCTCCAGCGCCTAGAGCCCACCACCGAGCTGCCGGAGGGCCTCGCCGAGTCGATCGCCGAGGTCCGGGAGAGCGCACACTGGATTGCCCGCCTCCTCATGCCGTTCGTCGATCGAGAGGGCAAGGACCCCCGTGAGGTCTACGCTCAGACCGTCTCCGATCTCACTGCCCGGCTCCACGACCGATCGCTCAACGACGAAATCGGTTTTTACCACGCCGAGTTGGATCGTGCCTTTTCGATCGCCGTGACCGGGCGCTCGATGCCCGCGGGGAGCACCACGCCCGAGGGGCGCGAGGCCAGCGCGATGGCGCGAGAGATGCTCCTCGAACACGTCCTCCTTCCGTACGACCGCTTGCTTGGCCAGCGGAAGACCAACGACGGGCTCGATCAGTTCCGTGCGGTCGGCCACGCGGAGTTCGCGCGGTGGATCCTGCACGACTCGGACATCGCGGAGTCACAGCTCCGGCTGACGTTTCACGTCTTCCAGGAGATGATCGACATCGCCGACGAGATCCGCGCGTCCGAGCGCGAGCGGTGGGGGGAGTCGCGCCTGGTGTGGTTGCCCCTGCAGCTTGCCCTCGAGCCGGATCAGCACGACACCCAGGAGGAACTCGACGCCATCATCGAGCGCGCCGTGCAGGCGGAGTTCACCGAAGGGAACCACGTCTGGTACGTGATCAACGAGGAGTTCCAGTTCGAGATGGCCCGTTCGGTGCTCCGCGCCGAGGACTATCACGTCCTGTGGATTCACGACTATCGCGGGAAGAACAGCGAGGGCGATCCGGATCGCATCGCGTTCGTCCACACGGTCGACTCGTACATGCGTGCCCTCATCGAGCGGGTCCGCGCCTACGACGACGCGGGCAAGATCCCCGTGTACATGATCCTGCTCGACCAGCACTACTTCGAGGCCAACAAGGGGCGCATGTTCCTCCGGCTCCTGTCCGATCCGCTCAACGCCACGATCGAGCTGCCCGCCGGCTACGAGGAGTGGGAGCGAGAGTGGAGAGAGGCGCAGGACAGCCTGCGTGCAGCGGTCGACTCGTCGCTGCTGCTGCGGGTCGAGCGTAGTCAGTATGGGGACGACTGGCTGCGGAACCGGATCAAGGTGCACGTGAACATCACCAATCCATCGGATTTCTCCTTCCAGTCGTTTCACATGGCGGGAATCATCCCGATCCCGGACAACATGATCCGGGACCATCGGAAGATCGCCTTCTACGACATCACCGATCAGGATCCGTACAAGGGGCTGTCGATGTACACCGGTATGGGCATCGGCGAGCACTATGCCGGGCAGAACTGGGAAGACCGTGCCATCATGGTCCGCGGCCCGGCCGCGCTCGCCGTGCGGGACGCGGCTCGGCGGCTGCTCTTGGCCCAGGGGTTCGACGAGCAGGAAATCCCTCTGCCGCTCCGCGCTCAGGACAAGCCGGACAGCTACAACGCGCGCGTGGCCGAAGAGCAGGCGGCGATGGAGGCGCAGTGGAACGTGCACCCCGGGCGGGTCATGGAGCTGCACAACGAGACGGGGTACGCCTACAAGCCGGTCAACGTGCAGAAGGCGATCCTCTACACACTGATGCCGAGCGGGTCGGTGCTGAAAGTCCCCGACTCCTTGTGGCAGAGCTACCTGTACGCGTCAATGTTGGCGGGCAGCGCACTGCGCGGGTGTCACGTGTTGATCTACGCGCCGGCGCTCGCCACGGCACCGAGCTCGGCGCCGCCGACGATGGCACGCGCGCACGGCTTGCTGAGCGCGGTCGTGTACTTCCAGATCGGGATGGACGACATCATTCGCGCCGCGGGCGGCCATCTCAAGACGGGGCTGTACGACCCCCAGGTGGGCGTGGGCGATCTACGGGGTCGAGTCATCCAGGCACGGGAGACGAACCGCGCGTGGTTGGCAGAGATCGACGCGCCGAATCCGGGAGTCGAGGCCGTGTTCGACAGCCTGGACATCTACCTCAAGCAGGTCGGCTACGGCACCGACTACTTGGTGCAGGCGGATACGACGCAGCGTCCCAAGCTCCATCTCAAGGCGAACGCGTTCATCTCCGGTGAGGCTTGGGAACTGCTGGACCAGCGTCCGGAGTGGGCGCCCGTCACTCGGGAGTACATCAAGTATCTCGCGAGGCAGACCGGCCCGCCGGAGCAGCGGCTCGATGCCCGCGATGTCCCGCCGGAGTTCCTCGCTGCCGTCAAGGCGCTCGTCGATGGTGTCAACCGCGACGCCAATCCCGCAGTGCGGCAGCACGCCCTGACCTACCTGACGGTCGGCTCGACCAACATGAACTACCGCAGCATGATCATGGACGGAGAGGTTCAGATTCTCGTGACGAGTTGGCACGCGTTGGTCGGGCTGATGGACTTCTATCTGCTCGAAGGCCTCTGCGAATGGATCGAGAGCCTCGAGCGCCTGGACGAGCTGCTGCCACCTCCGAGCGGGATGACCCGAAGGATGGCCAATCTGTTGCGGCTCGCCCTGTAGGAACCTCACGCTCGCGGTACGACTTCAGCTTTCCGTTCGCCTCGAACTGAGCGCGGTTGTCACGACGTCGACCGTATGGTATCTCTCGCGGGGGCCGAAAAAGCGCCTCAAGGAGCGCGGACGGGCTCGACCTGAGCCAGCTCGGGCGCCGCGCCACCGACTCTCACAGAGGCTGAAATGGTTTCGTATCTGCAACGTGCGCTCATGGCCGTAGTCGTGAGCTCCTTGATTCCCCTTGCGGCGGCGGCCCAATCGGGCCAGCGGTGTGATTTCAGCGAGGTACCTGGAGTCGTCTGGTGGGGCACGGAAAGCCAGATGACCCTCGCGCGGCTCGCCGCGTACATGGCGCCCATCCTGTGGTTCTCGCCGGACGAGCCGTCGCTGCTGCGCGCCGAAGGCCCCGATATTCGGACCCCGGAGCCGTTCGCCGGGCAACCGGTGCCCGATAGCCCCGTCCTCTACTATCAGATGGACCGATTACTGGCTCGGGCAGAGGCGACGGGGCCGGCGTTTCAGCGCAACGCGACCGATCCAGACAACTCGATCATCCATTTAGACAACGTCGCCGTGCTCTTCATGAATTATCTGGCGTACTTCGAGTTCGAAGAGGGGCTCGGCGCCCACCCACACGATATCGAGCCGGTCGAGTTTCGCGCGACGGTCGTACAGCACACCTGGGAGAGGTTCGCAGAGTGGATTCCGGGCGGCGCCGACTGTGACGAAACGACGTACGTGCTTGGAATCACGCGGACATCGGGGAAGGCGCATGGGCTCGTCTGGTTCTGGAACGTCGTCGAGACCGACGCCTTTACCACCTTCCCGATGCACATGTTGGTCGAAGAGGGGAAGCACGCGCTGGCCACCGACAAGAATGGCGACGGCGTGTTCACCCCCGGCTATGACGTCAACGTGCGCATCAATGATGCGTGGGGAGTTCGCGACATCATCCGCACCGGCAGGCTCGTCTCGGGTGGCTATGCGCAGTGGATGACCAAGATCCGTCGGCCAGAGCACCGAGTCTTTCCGCCCCTACCCGACGACAGCCCGCTGCAAGCCGACTTCCAACGACGCATCGACGGGATACCGCACGCCGTCTACGAGCTACGGCCATTCCCCAGTCCGGAGTTCGCGGCCGGTGACGAGGCGCTGCACCACCTGGTCGAGAACCAGTACGTCGAGAATTGGCCCGAGGAGGGGCAGGTCAACGACGCCGGCCAGTGGGGCAAGGCGTTGAGCGAGGGCGCCGTGCTGAAGTCGCTGTCGATTGCCATGATGTTCACCGGCGATCTCGGGGGCGACTTCGATCTCGGGTTCTCGTTCGTGTTCCCCGCATTCATCGTCAAGCACCTCGAGGAGCCGATGACGGGTGGCTTCATCGTCAACCGTATGTACTTGAAAGACGAGAATCTCCGCGACTTCGGCTGGCAACTGATGTACACCCCGTCGGCCTCACGATGGTTCGACAACTACATCGCGGCAGGGGCGGAGTACGATGAGAACGAGCCGAACCCGGGAGAGATCACGAAGAAGTGGTCGTTTGTGGCGGAAACCGGTTTCAAGTTTCGCGTCAATGTGAGCCACACGCCGGTCAGGTTCCTGACGTTCTTCACCGACTACTGGGGGTTCCGGGTGGGGGTCAAGAACGTCGGCTTTCCGGACATCAACCGGTTGACGTATGTTCTGGAGTTCGGCGCGGGGTCGTTTTGAGCGCCGGCCCCCTTTCAACGTCGGGATCCATGTGATCGTGGCGACGGGACTCGTGATTCAACGCGGCTACACCGGCGCGCAGTACCGCGCCACCACGGGGCCGTAGGAGGATCATGGCTCGGCGTGTTGGTGCAGTCCTCCGCAGCATCGCGTTCGTCGCGGTGGTGTCGGTGATTCCCATCGCACACGGGGGTCTGCACGGCCAAGAAGCCGACACCGCGCAGGTCCCTACCGATTCTGTTCCGCCCGATACGGTGCAGGCCGAGCTTGCCGAGGCCCGCGAGGCGGCGGAGCGGCTCACGGAGATTCGGGACACCCTCACCGGTCTCATCGGGTTATACCGAGCGGCCAATGACGAGGACCGAGAGCTCCTCCGCATGCGGGCCCTTCGGCTCGTTGAGGAGATGGCAAAGCGTGAGCGGGAGTTGCTGG
>JBDHCY010000178.1:0-7848 GCA_039591795.1 Gemmatimonadota bacterium
CACCGGGGCCTGCTGCAACTTCGACGGCCAGAGCGGCTGCGAGATCATGGACGCTGACTCCTGCCTCGCCGTGGGCGGCTTCTATCTCGGCAACGACACGCTGTGCGACGCCTGTCCGATGGGGGCCTGCTGCAACGTCGACGGCAATGACGCCTGCTCGATCATGACCCCCTATGAGTGTGCAAGCTACGCGGAGGCCTTCTACCTCGGCGACGACAGCATCTGCGCGAGCTGCCCCCTCGTCCCCGACAGCTGCGGCCCCGGGGCCGGCGACTGCTTCTCGGCCAACGGGACGCCGGGCTGCGAGGAGTACGAGTGCTGCGCCCTGGTCTGCGCCGACGTCCCGCTCTGCTGCATCAACGCGTGGGACGACATCTGCGCGACCATCGCCCTCGACGTCTGCTTCCAGGAGCCGGCGTGCGGCGTCCCGAGCGAGAACGACTGTTTCGTGGGCATTCCAAACCCCGGACCGGACCCGTTCTGCAACGACGAGTGCGACGGCGTGCCCTGCCTCGGATGCTGTGATCTCGTCTGCTCGTTCGACCCTTATTGTTGCGACACGAACTGGGATAGCCTTTGTGCCGATGAGGCACAGGATGTGTGCGGATGCACGCCCCAGGATGTTCCCCCCAACGACGAGTGCGAAACCCCCATCGCGCTGACGCTCGGTTCCAACCCGGTCACGAACTTCTGCGCGACCGCCGGCACTCTCGCGCACGATAGCTGCAACGACGGTGGCTGGTCGCTGGGCCTCGGGCTCGACGTTTGGTACACCTGGACCTCCGACTTCGACGGTGTGCTCACCATCGAGCCGTCCGTCCCGGACGGTGACTGGGAGACCCAGCTGGCCATGTACGAGAGCACTGACTGTCAGGCCCTCGAGGATCCGCCCCACGCGTGTGGGACGAGCCCCGGCAACGACGCCACGGTCGAAACGGCCACGCTCATCGCCGCGGTGACCAACGGCACGACCTACCTCATCCGCCTCGGAGGCACCGTTGACGGCTCCTCCGGGACCGGGACCTTGACGCTCTCGGCGGCGCCCGCGGTTTGTGTCGATGGTGTCGGCGACTGCAACACGCCGCACGGCGGCCTCGGCTGCGCGGACCCGGCGTGCTGCGTCGTGGTCTGCGCGGCTGATCCGCTGTGCTGCGACACCGCTTGGGACGCGTTGTGCGCCAACCTGGCCAACCAGATTTGCCCGCCGTATGAGTGCGCGGGCATCGATGTTTCGTCCGCGACCCTGGAAGAGCTCGAGCTCTGTGGGGAGGACGCCAACGGAGGATGCAACAACATCCCCGATCCGGTTGTCTTTACCGACGTCGTCTCGGGCGACATCGTCCACGGTACGGCGTGGGCGGATGGCGGCACGCGCGATACCGACTGGTTCCTGCTCACGGTGACCGCGGAAGACGATGTCAACCAGAACGGCGTCGTCGAGATCCATTACAACGTCCAGTCGGAGCTGCCCGTGCTGACGTTCCTGATCGACGACCAGAACAACCCGCCCGGTTGCGTCGACACCGACGGTGACGGGGCGGCGGACGGCCTGGACACCCCCGGCACCAACGGCTATGGCCAGTCGTGCATCCAGGTCCAGGAAGGCCTGGCCGGGGTTGCGGCTCCGGGCGAGTACTACGTCTGGGTCGGCACGGGCGACGCCGCCGGCGGCGGTGTTTTCGAGGGGTATCCGTGCCCGGCGGGGGCCGCGTTCGGCAACAACTACCTGCTGTGCGTGAACGTCGCCGATGACGGAGAGCCGTTCGACCCGACGTGCCCGCCGAACCCGTGCCCGTGGGACTGCCAGCCCGTCCCCAACGGCGAGGTGGACATCCCCGATTTCCTGGCCATCCTGGCCCAGTGGGGTCAGGTGGGGACCTCGTGCGACTTCGGCACTGGTGACCCCGGCGTCGGCATCAACGAGTTCCTGGACTTTCTGGCCAACTTCGGACCGTGCCCGTAATCCGGTCCCGGCCGAAACGTAGAAACCCCGTCACCCCGGCTCACCCGAGCCGGGGTTTTTTGCAGCTATCGACTTCCTTGCGTGGCTTCCGTTTCGCACCGGGTGGATCGTCTTCCAGTCTTTCTTCATGTCCACGACGGTCCAGCCGCGCATCGCGGCCACGTCAAGGGCCTTGTCAAGTCTGCCCACGTGCGAGTCGCGGTCGTAGGCCCACTCGCGGTCGGCATCCGTGTGATGGACGATAAGCATGAACCGCGGCCCGTCGCCTGCGGCCGTCCACTGGAGCATCTGGAGGTCGCCGTCGGAGTTGCCAAAGGCGGCGATCGGCCGCCGGCCGATGAACTTGTTGATGCCGACCGGCTTGCCCGCCTTATCGTTGATGAAGTCGAGCTCGGGCAGACGCTCGATGACAGGTCCGGTGCTTCGCATCTCGAACTTGGTCTTGACGCTCGATCCGACCACCTGCTCGGGCGGAACACCGTAGACGTCTTCGGCGAAGACGCGCATCATCTCGATCCCGCCGCCCGAGACAATGAAAGTCTTGAAGTCGTTGGCGCGAAGATAGTCGAGCAGTTCGAGCATGGGCTGAAAGACCATCTCCGTATACAGCCGCCCGGTGGTCGGATGGCGTGAGGTGGTGAGCCAGGCGCCGACGACATCGGCAAACTCGTCCGTCGTCAAGCCTGCATGGGTCGCCATGACGAGCTCGAGCAGACCCTCCTCGCCGCTCTCCGCGAGCGCATGCATGTCGCCATCAAGGACGGCCTTGAACGGCTGGGTCGTGCGCCATTCCGGATGCTGCGGCGCTAGCTGCTTGACGCGGTCGATGGCGAAGAGCAACTGAAAGTACGCCGGCTGCTCGGACCACAGACAGCCGTCGTTGTCAAACACGGCGATCCGCTCCGCCGGCACGACGAAGTCGGGCGTGCCCTCGGTCGTGACGCGCTGGACAAAGCCCGTGATGGAAGATTTCGCCGCGCCATCATTCCACGAGGGCAGCGGATCGTGCGGTGTGACCGCGCAACCAGTTGCCCCGACGAGAATCGTCAGAGCGTGCACGAGAGCGCCGGCATCCTTGAAAAATCGCTTCACGTCACTCCTCCACACAATTGAAAACAAGCCGCGCTGGCCGTCTCGCCGACGCGGCTGTTGGTGTTCATGGCCAGGCCGATCGAAGGGTCAGTGGCTTCCGCTCGTGCCCTCTTCGAGCTTCTTCATGACCTGATCAAGACTGAACGAAGCCGCCTTCATGCGTGGCGGATAACTCCTGAATGTCTCCAGGAACCTGCCGACGTAGGTCTGGGCAGGCACCAGCAGGTACGCGCGGTCGAGCAACCAGTCATAGTACGTA
Source organism: Gemmatimonadota bacterium (assembly GCA_039591795.1). Taxonomy (GTDB): domain Bacteria; phylum Gemmatimonadota; class Gemmatimonadetes; order Gemmatimonadales; family GWC2-71-9; genus JBDHCY01. The sequence continues at coordinate 3,315 of JBDHCY010000178.1, forward strand.
TTCGAGGTCTTCATTCCTCGCTCGTACGGATCGCGACGAAGGTTGACGATCAGCGGGAGGCGCAGCACCACGAACGGCTCCATCCACGCGCGGAATGTCGTTTCAGCGCGCTGCTCAAGAAAGATGAGTTTCCAGTCGGCATAGCGCAGCGCCATCAGATCGCCGTCATCCGAGAAGTAGAAGATTTCCTGGCGCGGTGACTCGCCGGTCTCGCCCAGGAGCAGGGGCAGGACGTTGTAGCCGTCGAGATGCACCCTGTAGGTCTTGCCGCCGGCGCGGTATCCGTTGAGCAGCTTCTCCTTCACGTTTGACTCACCGGCTGCCGCGAGGAACGTGGGCATCCAGTCCATGTGATGGACAATCTCGTTGGTGACGGATCCGGCCTCGATCTTCTCCGGCCATCGCACGAACGCGGGAACGCGCCAGGCACCCTCCCAGTTGGTGTTCTTTTCGCTGCGGAATGGCGTCATACCGCCATCCGGCCAGGTGTTCATGTGGACGCCGTTGTCACTCGAGTAGCAGACGATGGTCTTGTCTGCGATGCCAAGCTCATCGAGCAGATCGAGAAACCGGCCGATGTGCATGTCATGCTCAACCATGCCGTCTGAATATTCATCCTGCCCGGAGATGCCGCGCAGTTCCTTCTTGACATGAGTACGAAAGTGCATGCGCGTGCCGTTCCACCAGCAGAACCACGGTTTGCCGGCGGCGTGTTGCTCGCGAATCCACTCGATTGCGCGAGCACTGGTTTCGTCATCCACGGTCTCCATGCGCTTCTTCGTGAGGGGACCCGTGTCCTCGATGCGCTGCGTGCCGTCGCCCCGGGCCCACGAATGGATCACGCCGCGGGGACCAAAGGTCTCGCGGAACGTCCGACCGTCAGCCAGGATCATGTCGCCCGGGTAATCCTCGTTCTCCGGCTCCTCCTCGGCATTGAGGTGATACAGGTTTCCGAAGAACTCGTCGAACCCATGCATAGTCGGGAGGTGCATATCACGGTCGCCAAGATGATTCTTGCCGAACTGACCAGTCATGTATCCCTGCTGTTTGAGCAGACGGGCGATGGTGGGATCGTCCGGGTGACTTCCGAGTTCGGCGCCGGGGAGACCGACCTTGCTGAGGCCGCTTCGGTAGACGCTTTGACCGAGAATAAAGGACGCCCGACCCGCCGTGCAGGATTGCTCACCGTAGTAATCGGTGAAGCGCATGCCTTCATGTGCGATGCGGTCGATGTTGGGGGTGTGGTACCCCATCAGGCCGTGCGTGTTGGCGCTGATGTTGGTGTTGCCGATGTCATCGCCCCAGACGACGAGGATGTTGGGCTTGTCCTGGGCCAAGGCTCCGGGCGTCGCGACGAGCAGCACTAACACGGTCGATATGAATGTTCGCACGATCTTCAGTCCTTCATGTATTACGATTGACGGGCAACTGCCTCGGAGACACAACGGCACCGCGGGAGACTCATGCCAGTGCCGGCAGATTGCCACCTTGGCGCTGGCGCATAGCTCGCGTGACAGATGCTAATGAGCGATCTGAAGTCAAACCCTCTCCTGGCGACTCAGATCCACAAGGCGAGCCAACGATCGTAGCACACGCCCGATTGGCGTCAACGGGTCCCCAGACGGGATTCGCGAGCACTTCACCGGGTCGTGATCGCAATAGCCACGCAGCCCGGAACACGTTAAACGGATCTGTTTGACGTTGATCGCAGCCACCCGAGGGCGGACTCGGAGGCGAAGATGCCCTGGCCGACGACCATGCATATCATCGCCGTTGCTGATGTACACAGGCACCCGGCACGCGGTGATCTGCCAGGTACCATGAGACTCGTTGGAAAGGGTACGACTGATGCTTCGATGCAATCCGAATGCTGTATTGCTGTTGTCTGCCTTCGCACTGACCGGCTGCTCCGCGACGCAGACCGCCCCCGCGCCGGTTGCGTACGGCGTGACCGGAACGCCGCAGGTCTTCGAGGGCATGGGTCCGCACACGCGCACCATTACCACCGATTCGCCGGAAGCGCAGGAGTACTTCAACCAGGGTTTGAACTGGCTGTACGCGTTCAACCATGATGAAGCGGTTCGCTCGTTCACCAGGGCGGCGGAGCTCGACCCCGGCTGCGCGATGGCGTGGTGGGGCGTGTCGTACGCGCAGGGGCCGAACTACAACGACCCGATCATGCACGAGGCCCGCAACGCCGCCGCGTGGGAGGCACTGCAAAAGGCGCTCGCGCAGATCGACGAGGAAACACCCGCCGAACGCGCGTTGATCGAAGCGCTGACGCATCGCTACGCGAACCCCGCGCCCGAGGATCGCAAGCATCTCGAGAGAGCGTTCTCCGACGCCATGGCCCGGGTGTGGGCGCAATATCCGAACGACTCCGATGTGGGCACGTTTTACGCCGAGTCGATGATGGTGCAGTACCCGTGGGAGCTGTACACCAGCGATCGTCAGCCGGCTCGTGAGGATACGGTCACGACCGTTGCCGTGCTCGAGCGGGTGCGCGCAATGGATCCTGCCAACCCCGGCGCGCATCATCTCTACATTCACGCCGTCGAGCCGAGTGATGACAAGGAACGCGGCATAGCGGCCGCGGACAGCCTGAGCGAGCTGGTCCCGGGGAGCGGCCACCTGTTGCACATGCCATCGCACATCTACGTGCAGACCGGAATGTGGGAGCGGTCGATCGAGCAGAACGCCAGGGCCATGGAACGCGATGATGAGTATCGCATCCTCGCTCCCGAACCGGGCATGCAGCACGGGTACATGACCCACAACTCGCACATGCTGGCGTTCTCCGCCATGATGATCGGCCGCGAGCGCGAGGCAATGGCAGCAGCCCGCGAGATGTGGGACGACATGCCCGAGGAGGTCATACGCGTCGCGGGACCGTTCTTCGACCCGTGGATGTGTTCCATCTACGACGTGCAGAAACGGTTCGGCCGGTGGGATGCGCTTCTCGCCGAGCCCGCTCCGCCGGAGTTTCTTCCCGTCACGACGGCCGTGTGGCGAGCCCATCGCGCGATCGCGTACGCCGCGAAAAAGGACTTCGAAAACGCTGAACGCGAGCAGATTGCGTTCCGCCTCGCCATGAAGGCGATTCCGGAAACTCCATTGTGGGACACCTACGGCACCGCGGTGAAATTCCTCCTGGTCAGTGAGCTCTTCATTGCCGGAGAGATTGCCCTGCAGAAGGGCGAATGGGACGAGGCCGCCAGCCTGCTCGAAGAAGCGGTCGTGATCGAAGACACGCTTGGTTACGGCGAACCGCCAATGTGGCTGCAGCCGGTTCGACACACGCTGGGCGCGGTCTACCTCAAGAACGGCCAATATGCCGAAGCGGAGCGGGTCTACCGCGACGACCTCGAAAAGTGGCGCGGCAACGGCTGGTCGCTGTACGGCCTCAGCCGGGCCCTTGAAGAGCAGGGCAAGGCCGAGGAAGCCCTGGCGGCGAGGCGGGACTACGAACGCGTCTGGGCCAATGCGGAGGAGGCGATCACCACCAGCTGCAAGTGCATTCCGAAGACCTGAGGTCGAGGACGCGAAGTACCTTTTCAAAAACAGTTGACGAGCATCTTCCGATCGCCATGATCGTGTGTCTGTGACGGTTGTGGCCGGGAGTGATACTCCATGAGAGGTGCGATCCACCTCGCCGTTGTGTTCGCGCTTTCGTGCGGCGCCGGCCCCGCGTCTGCGATGCAGGATGACAAGGGCCCGTCAGCGACAGCGTCGGCGGGGCAAGAGCGCGGAGATCCACGGGAAGAACTCGAGGAGCTGGGAGCGACACTCAAAGCCGCAGTCTTCAGCGGCGCGCTCACCGGAGAAAGCGCGCGTGAGATCTACCGGGCGGCGGCAGACCGCCTCTGGGAGGACCTGAAGGCATCCTCCGGCGGGAAGCGGGCGACAGCGCCCCCGGAGGCCGACCAAGAGTCGCCCAAACGAAATGTCCTGAGACTCTCGGCCCCACGGCCGGAGCAAATCCGCGTGCTCTTGGAGGCCGAGTACCTGAGACGCGACCTGACGACACTTCGGGCAGAGCTCGATTTCGATCAAAGTCAGATGATGATCGCGGAAATGCTTTTCCTCGACTACTTCGAAGCGATCAAGGTCGCCTCATCACCCCTTCGTGAAGCGCTCGGGCGATACCACCAGGCAACCAGGGACCAGGAGCACGAGGCCGCACTCAAACGATCGGACCGAAGACTCGAGGCCGCGTTGGATCCCTCTCAGCGAATCTTTCCCGAGATCGCGGTGGTTAGGACGAAACGAGAGCTCGAGAGAATCGCGAGCGAGTATGCAGACGAAGTAGACGCCGCCGATGAAGAGAGCCGTGCGAAGCTCGACGCCTGGCGGCAGCGCATGATCGAGGTAGCCGGCCAGCTGGATTCGCGACTGGCCTCTCTTCGCGAGCGGGTGAACGCCGAGCTCGCCAACGTGGAGCGAGAGGACGCAACGATCACGGCCGAGGATCTCGTCCGTATGGCGAGGCAGCTCCGGGTGGAACGGGCACGGTTGCGTGAGCAGATGGCTGACG
>JBDHCY010000179.1:0-7841 GCA_039591795.1 Gemmatimonadota bacterium
GCTCATGGCACCGGCCGGCCATCGCGATCTCTTTGCCCTCATCCACCAACCGCTCCATACGGTCGTGCGTGCCGTCGTCCCGGGCATCTACGCCGTACCACCGGCAATGTTGCGGCTCGGCCTCCTCGTGCTCACCGCGGCCGTGATGCTCGGCCCGGGTCGCCATTTCTACGTCGGAACGTGGCGCGCCTTTCGGTATCGCACCGCCGACATGAACACGCTCATCGGGATCGGAACGTTCGCGGCTTTCAGCCATTCGACGGTTGCCACGCTTGCCCCCGGCCTGTTCACGCGCGCGGGACTTCCGCCTGATGTCTACTTCGAAGCGGTGAGCATGATCATCGCCTTGATCCTCCTCGGTCGGTTCCTCGAAACCCGGGCAAAGGGGCGCACCTCCGCGGCGATCCGACAACTCATGGATCTGCGGCCCGCCACCGCTCGGGTCGTGCGCGGGGGAACGGAGGCGACGGTGCCGCTCGACCGAGTGCAGCTGGGTGATCGCGTCCGCGTGCATCCGGGTGAGCGCATTCCGGTGGATGGCGTCGTGCGAGAGGGCGACTCGCACGTCGACGAATCGATGCTCACGGGCGAGCCAATGCCGGTGGCCAAGGCAGGGGACGACGAGGTGATCGGCGGCACGGTGAACGGGCGGGGGACGCTCCTCGTGGAGGCGACGCGAGTCGGACGTGAGACCGCGCTCGCGCAGATCATTCGGCTCGTCGAAGAGGCACAGGGGAGCAAGGCACCGGTCCAACGTCTGGCCGACCAGGTGGCGGGCGTGTTCGTGCCGATCGTGATCGCGGTGGCGCTCGCCGCGTTCGTGGTGTGGTATGACGTGGGGCCCCAGCCCGCCCTGGTGTTCGCGACCGTGTCGTTCGTCACCGTGCTCATCATTGCGTGCCCTTGCGCGCTCGGACTCGCGACCCCGACGGCGATCATGGTTGCCACCGGGCGAGGGGCGCAAGCGGGAATCCTCGTTCGCAACGCGGAGGCGCTCGAGGAAGCGCGTCGCGTGACGGACGTGGTGTTCGACAAGACCGGAACCGTGACAGAAGGCCGCGCGGCCGTGACCCATGTGCTTCCCCGGCGCACCGAGGACGGGCGCACGGCGAGCCCCGAGGCCGTGCTGCGGCTCGCCGCCAGCGTCGAGCAACGGTCCGAGCACCCGATCGGCCGTGCGATCGTGAGAGCCGCCAGCGAACGGCACGTCGAACTGCACGAACCATCGCGGTTCGTCGCGATGGACGGACGCGGCGTTCGCGCGGTCGTGGACGGGCGGTTCGTTGAAGTGATCAGCTTGCGCCACGCGCGCGAGCGCCACATCGAGCTCGGGCTCCTCTCGGAGGAGGCGGACCGGCTCGTGGGCGAGGGACGCACGGTGGTGATCGTGATCGTGAACGACGCCGCTCAGGCACTCTTCGCGGTCGCCGATCGCATCAAGCCGGCCGCGCGAGAAGCGGTCCAACGGCTCCGTCGCATGGGGCTCCGCGTCGGATTGCTCTCGGGTGACCAGCACCGGTCCGTCGAGCGGGTGGGGAGCGAACTCGGTGTGGACGCCGTCTATGCCGAGGTGCTGCCCGCGCAGAAAGCCGGAATCATCGAGAAGCTGCAGCGTGAGGGAAAGCACGTGGCCATGGTCGGTGACGGCATCAACGACGCGCCGGCGCTCGCGCAAGCCAATGTCGGGATCGCGATTGGGACCGGCACCGACATCGCGATCGAGGCGTCTGACCTCACCCTCGTCGGCGGTGACCCGCGCGGCGTGGTCACTGCGCTGGAGCTCTCGAGAAGAACGATGCGCACGATCCGTCAAAACTTGGTCTGGGCGTTCGGCTACAATGCGCTGGGCATCCCGCTCGCGGCCGGGCTGCTCTATCCGTTCACCGGGCTGCTCCTGTCACCGGTCGTGGCGAGTGCGGCAATGGCCTTCTCCAGTGTGAGCGTGGTCGGCAATTCCCTCCGGCTCCGACGCTTCACCCCAACCTTCGGGAGCTGAGATGCGCTACTTCCATCGCACCAGTGTGTCGCCGGATCGGGCAATCGACGAGGCGACGAAGTTCTTCGGCCAGCGGCTCGCCCCCGCAGGCGAGGGGCCGCGGCGAAGGACGTACGCCGGAACAGTCGGGAACATCACCGTCTCAGCGCGGCCTGAAGGCGGCCACTACACCCTTCTCCAGATCGAGACAGACCAACTCGGAGAGTCCGAGCTCGACAAGCTGGCCAAGCGGTTTCTGAGCGTCGTCCATAGCCTGGCCCACCGGGAGCACGAGGTCCGGGGCGCCTACTAAACCGGTCGTCCGTCCCCGTCCGACTCTGACCGTCGCTGACCAACTCGTACCGTCCCCGACCGCCCCCTCACCCTCGACTCCCACCCCGCGCTCCGTTATCCTTCGCTCGCCCAAACCCGTGTACCGGCTGCACATTCCACATGACCACGCACGCACGATCTCAGCCCAGCGAGGAGCCGCCAGCCTACCCGCACGGGCTCGCGCGGGAGCACCTGCTCGAGCTGTACTATTTCCTCCGGCTCACTCGAACGCTCGAGGAGCGGTTGGCGGCCCTGTACCGCCAGAACAAAGTCATCGGTGGGCTCTATCGATCGCTGGGACAGGAGGCGGACGCCGTGGGGAGCGCCTTTGCCTTGAAGCGCCCCGGCGACATGCTCGCCCCGTTGACCCGCAACCTCGGCTCGCTTCTGGTGATGGGCGCCCAGCCGATCGATTTCCTGAAGCAGTACATGGCCAAGGGCACGAGCCCGACCCGAGGCCGCGAGCAGAACCTCCACTTCGCCGACCTCGAACTCGGTTTCATCGGTCAGATCTCGCACCTCGGTGACATGGTGGCGGTCATGGCGGGGGTGGCGCTCTCGTTCCGGCTCAGACACGAAGACCGGGTGGCCCTCGTTTACGTTGGCGATGGCGCCACCTCGACGGGCGCGTTTCACGAGGGTCTCAACTTCGCCGCGGTGCAGCAGCTCCCCCTCGTCGTCATCGCGGAGTACAACGGTTATGCCTACTCGACCACTCCGGAGAAGCAGTTTGCAGTGAAGGACCTCGTTGAGAAGGCGCCGGCGTACGGAATCCCCGGTGTGAAAGCCGACGGTAACGACGTACTGGCGGTGTACGCGGTTACGAAAGAGGCCGTGGAACGGGCGCGAGCGGGGGGTGGCGTCACCTTCATCGAGCTCAAGACCTACCGTCGCACTGGTCACGCCGAGCACGACGATCAGCGCTACGTGCCGCGGGACGAGCTCGAATGGTGGGCCACGCACAACGACCCCCTCGATCGGTGCGTGGCACGATTCACGAAAGAGACCGGGTGGTTTGCCGCGCAGGACCTTGAAGAGATCGATGCCCGCGTCAGCCGACTCGTCGACGACGCGACGGACGCGTGCCTCGACGACCCCCTCCCGCCGGGCGAGTCGGCGTTGGGCGGAGTGTTCGCGTCACCAGCGGAGGTGTCGCCCCACTGGTACCGGAGGCTCGATGGCTGAGGCCACCTACCTCGAAGCGATTCGTCAGGGCTTGCGCGAAGAGATGGAGCGCGACGAGCGCGTCTTCGTGATGGGAGAAGACGTGGGCTCCTATGGCGGTGCATTCAAAGTGACGGAGGGGTTCGTCGATCGGTTCGGGGCTCAACGCGTCATCGACACGCCAATCTCCGAGGCGGCGATCGTCGGCGCCGCTGCCGGGGCCGCGCACATGGGTCTCCGTCCGGTCGTGGAGATGCAGTTCATCGACTTCATCTCCTGCGCCTACGACATGCTCACCAACTACGTGGCGACGGCCCGATACCGTGCCTCGCTGGCAACGCCGCTGGTCGTGCGCGGCCCCGTGGGCGGGTACGTGCGTGCCGGGCCTTTTCACTCACAAAACGTCGAGGCGGGGTTCTTCCATACTCCTGGGCTCAAGCTCGTGGCACCGGCCACCGTTCGCGACGCCAAGGGACTCATCAAGAGTGCCATCCGAGACGAGGACCCGGTGCTCTACTTCGAGCACAAGTTCCTGTACCGGAGAATCAAGGAAGAGTTGCCAGACGGCGAAGAGGTTTTGACGCCGATCGGCGAGGCTCGCGTGGCGCGCGAGGGCAGCGATTTGTCGCTCATCACCTACGGCGCGACGCTCTGGAAGTCGCTCGAGGCGGCCGAGCAGCTCGAGCGTGACGACGACCTCTCCGTCGAGGTGCTGGACCTCCGGACCCTTCTCCCGCTCGACGAGGAGGCGATCGTCGCGACCGTCCGGAAGACGAACAAGGTGCTGATCGTTCACGAAGACACGCGCACTGGCGGCCTCGCGGGCGAGATCACGGCTCGCATCAACGAGCGCGCCTTCGAGTGGCTCGATGGGCCGATCATGCGGGTGACGGCGCACGACGTGCCGCTCCCCTACGCACCGACGCTCGAAGACTTTGTGTTGCCGCAAACGGAGGATATCGTTAAGGCCGCACGTTGGCTGGCACTGTATTGAGAGGGAGGACGGCGGAAGTCGGTCCAAGACGGCGGAAGACGGCCAGGACGGGGAATGCGGTGTCCGTCTCGGTCCGTCCTCGACCGTCTTGGTCCGTCTTAGTCCGTCTTAGTCCGTCCCCTCCCTCACACCGGAGCTTCCATGGCCCGCATTGACGTCATCATGCCGCAGATGGGCGAGTCGATCGCTGAAGGCACCCTCTCGAAATGGATCAAGCAGGTGGGTGACGAGGTCAAGCGAGACGAGCCCATGTTCGAGATCTCGACCGACAAGGTCGACGCAGAGATCCCGGCACCATCGGCAGGAACGCTGGTCGAGATCAAGGTCCAGGAGGGCGAGACGGTTCCGGTGCAGACCATCGTTGCCGTGCTCGAGACCGAGAAGTCTCACGTCGGCGCCACCGCAGCAGCGCCCGCTGCGGGGCCGGCGACTCAGCCGACTCCACTGCCGGCGGAGCCTGCAACGGCGACACCAGCCACGGCGGCGCCGACTCCGGATGCTCCGGCGCCCGTCGCGGCATCGCCGACGCCCGCGCCCGTCGGCTCGGCCGGTGGAGGTGCGCAGGCTGCCGCGCCAGCTGCCCGAGGCGGAGATGGCAAAGAGACCGACGAAGAGCGGCTGCGGCGCCTCTCCACCCCGCTCGTTCGTCGGATCGCCGCCGAGCATGCCGTCGACATCGGGGAGATCCCGGGAACCGGTTACGCCGGACGGGTGACCAAGAAGGACATCTTGCAGTATCTCGACCAACGGCCGGCGCGCATTGCCCCGCCGCGCGCGCCGGTCGCGGCAGCGCCGTCGGGCCCGGTGGTGCACCCGGAGAACGAGGCCTGGGAGGGCGACCGGGTCGAGTCGATGAGCCGGATCCGGAAGCTCACCGCGGACCACATGATCCTGTCGCGCCGAGTCTCGGCGCACGTGACCACCTTCCAGGAGGTGGACCTGACTCACGTGGCCCGCGTGCGGGCGCAGCTCAAGAAGAGCTACGCCGACCGAGGCGTGAACCTCACCTACCTCGCGTTCATCGCCAAGGCCACCGTCGACATGCTGCGGAAGTACCCGATGCTCAACGCCACGGTCTCTGGCCACGACATCATCTATCGTGGTGACGTGAACCTCGGCATCGCCGTGGCCCTCGATTGGGGGCTCATCGTGCCGGTGATCCGGCGGGCGGATGAGCTGTCCCTGTTCGGGCTCGCTCGGACCATTCAAGATCTCGCGGAGCGCGCGCGCGGCAAGAAGCTGCAGCCCGACGAAGTGCAGCGTGGCACGTTCACCATCACGAACCCAGGTGTCTTCGGCTCGTACATTGGCACGCCCATCATCAATCAACCGCAGGTCGGTATTCTGGGCGTGGGTGCGATCGAGAAACGTCCCAAGGTGATCACGCTCGACGATGGTCAGGACGTCATCGCGATCCGGACGATGTGCATGTTCGCCGTCACCTACGATCATCGGATCGTCGACGGCGCCGATGCCGGGCGTTTCATGCGCGATTTCCGCACCTTCCTCGAGGCGTTCCCCGAGGAGGGAGCCTGAGATGGCGCGCGTCCTCACTGCGGCCCGGTGCACCGTGCACCCAAGGCATCAGGGCGACTATCTGAAAACGGTGCTCGGCCTGGCCCGGCTCGGGCGGGGACGCGGGCAGAGGATCTGGGTGTTCCGCCACACCCACGATGCGACGCGGTTCATCGAGTTTACCGAAGCTCCCGCCCCGCTCGCGCACCGTGCCCTGTCATCGAAAACGGCGGCGGAGCGTGGGTTGGAGCGGAAGCTCACGAGCCTCGCCATCTATGAAGAGGATGCGTGGGAGCTCTACGAGGAGCAGCCGCTCGCCGGCACGACTGCGAGGGACCATGGCGAAACGGACGATTGACGTCAACGGAGAGCGCTGGGAGGTCTATCCTTCCGGTCGCGTGACGGTCTACAGTCTCGACGAGTTCGGGCTGATCTTCGAGCGGGGGAGCGGTGAGCAGCGTGAGCGCCGTGCGTCACGTTACTCGCCAGTCGGGAGTCGGCGGCGCGATGGATCGCTCGCCGAGCTCTCCGATGCGGAGCTCGTCGCGCTCTTCCATCAGTCCCAGCCCGAGTGGACAGCCCCGGAGTTCGACTACGGGGAGCGCTGACCTCCACACCCACTCGACAGCGTCGGATGGCGAGTGCTTCCCCGACGACGTGGTGCGGCGGGCGCACCATGCCGGCATCGCGGTCCTGGCGCTCACCGACCACGACACGGTGGCTGGCGTGCCCGAGGCCGTCCGCGTTGCCGCCGAGCTCGGGATTCGCGTGCTACCGGGATGCGAGTTCAGCGCACAGGCCGACTGGGGCGAGGTGCATCTCTTGGGGTACTTTCTCCCCGTCGACGACCCAGCGCTCGAGGGGTTTCTCACTCGTCAGCGCGAGGCGAGGACACGACGGGCCGGGCTGATCGTCGCGGCCCTCGGCCGGTGCGGTGTCGCGGTCTCCGTCGACGACGTGTTGCGCGAGGCGGCGGGAGGCGCGGTGGGCCGCCCGCATGTCGCGCGCACGCTCGTGCGGATCGGTGCGGTCGGCAGAGAGCAGGAGGCGTTCGACCGGTGGCTTGGGTTCGGGAGGCCCGCGTATGTCGCCAAGGAGCTGCCCACCATCGCTGGGGTGGCCGACGTCGTGCACCGGGCCGGCGGCCTCCTCGCTGCTGCACATCTCGGGATGCGGGGAACCGACGCTGCCGTGTCGGCGTTCCGCGCGGAGGGAGTTGATGGCATCGAGGTACGGCACCCGTCACACACACCGGCAACGGAACGGCGGCTGTCGGCACTGGCTGGTCGATACGACTTGGCGCGAACCGGAGGCACCGACTGGCACGGCGATGCGCGCGCACGCGAGACTGGCACACCCCTCGGATCGCTGACGATTCCCGAGGACTGGCTGGCCGATTTGGAGGAACGACATGAGCAGTCTACTCGCGCCCGGTAGCCGGGCGCCCGACTTCACACTCGATGGCTCAGATGAGCGGGCCCATCAGCTCACCTCGGAGCTGCGCGACGCGCATGTCCTCCTCATCTTCTATCCGGGCAACAACACCCCTGGTTGAAACCGCCAACTCTCCGCCGTGCGCGATGAGATGACAGCGTTGACCGAAGCCAACATCCGACCGTTCGGGGTGAACCCCGCGAGTGTCGCGTCGCACCAAAAGTACGTGGCGAAGTTCCAGTTCCCATTCGCACTCCTCGCGGACATCGATCGCGAAGCGGCGGGGGCCTTCCATGCACTCAAGGGTGACGGGCGAAAGATCCAGCGAACCGTCTATCTGATTGGCCGCGACGGCACGGTGCGGTATGCGGTGCGTGGGGCGCCGCCGCCCCGGGAGATCATCGAGGCGATGAATGGTTCCATCCT
>JBDHCY010000180.1:0-8267 GCA_039591795.1 Gemmatimonadota bacterium
GTGTTCCTGCGGATGGAGCAGAACATGGAGCGCATGCAGGTCACGCCGCCGAGCAGCGATGAGGCTGGCGACGTGCTGACCTATCTCCAGTTGGTTGGCGGGCCTAACTGACCCGCGGGGCGGCTACTTCGCTTGGTGGCTGATCGACCACACGTAGGCCGAGACCGCTCGCACCTGCTCGTCGGTGAGTTGGCTTCCACCCTTCGGTGGCATGATGGTCCCGGTCTTGGACTGATCCGGCGTCACTCCGGCGAGCACCAGCTTGACGATCTCCTCGTAGCTGCCCTTGCTGTGCAGCCACTCGCCGTCCGTGAGGTCGGGCCCCACGCCAGGCACGCCCTTGGCGTTGGCCCCGTGACAGGCACTGCAGATCCCGGCACCCTTGAAGAGCTTTTCGCCTTCGGTGACCATCGCGGCGGTCACTCCCTTGGGCAGTTCCTGCTGGGCATGTACGCCCGCAACGAGGCCGAGTGTCGCGCCAACGAGTGCCAGTGGTAGCTTCATGGTCCAGTTCCCCTTTGCGTCAGAATGCCGTTACGAGCCCGAGGGTCCAGCGGACCTCCCGTAACCCTAGATCGTATGTGACCTCGCCGAGGGCGCGGAAGTTCCGCCGCACGAGGTAGCCCGCTCCATCGATTCGCCGTCACGAGATTGTACAAGGCTGTCCCATACCAGCGGGAGCCCCCAGGCCGGAACAGGATCTCGGCGAAGCCCCCATCGGTCTTCGTCAGCAGCTCTCCAGGCGTGAACGTCGCCTGGTCGTCCTCTCGGTGGATGTACTGTGCGTTCAGCTCGAATGGGCCCGCAGAGAGTGTGCCGTCGCCACCGATCATCGTGACCCGGTTCGTCGTCGTCGGCCCGCCTTCGGCAGCGCCGTCTTGCCGGCCCCAATACCCCATCACCCCTAGCCGGAGACTCGAGGAGATGTCCCGGGTCACGTGCCCGAAAAGGTTCTTCATCGGGTCGTTGTCGAGCCGCCGGTTCGGCTCCGCTTCGCCCCGGCCGTTGCCGTTGACGACCTCGGCCGAGATCGTGAAGCCGGCCAGATCCGCGATGCCCAGGAAGCCGCGATCGTAAGTCAGATCGGCCGGTTGGAGGCCAACTCGAGTGCGGTAGACGACGTAGTCCTGCAACTGGAGGCGAAGCTCGCGCTTGAACATCGGGTCGGACACCTGGAACTGGCCGACAGCGAGATCGACCGGCTTGTTGCCGATGTCGTTGAGATAGAGGTACGCGTCCTCGATGCCGCCCACTTCGCCGCGCTCGAACAGGAAGAAATACAGGTAGTACGACAGCTTCTTGGAGATCGGGCCTCCGGAGAGAATCTTCACGTTCCACGGCATCTCGAAATCTGAAGACACCTCTCCATTCGTGTACGCGTTCATGTACGCATCGACGCGAATCGCCAGCGGCAAGTCCTCCCAGAGATCGAGCAGCTGGTCTCCCGTGTCGATCGTATCTCGCGGCTCCTCGACGGCGCTCATGCGAAACCCGTTTCCGGCAAAGGCGTTGCCGAACGCGTTGAGCGCCGGTGCCGGGTTGTGGCACAGCGTGCAGCTCACTCGGTAGCGCCGGGCAAACGCTGGGATGGCATCCGCTCGATTGCGGGGGACGAGACTGAGCCCCAGCGTGAGGAGTGCCACTGTGACGACCGCTGGCCGTATGCGAATCATGTGTGTCTCCCTTCAGCTGATCTCACCGCCTGCTGACTCCGGCGACGTGCCAGTGTCGAGCCGCGTGCGGAGCAGTGTCTCCGAGGCAGGGCACGCCGTCACAGCGCGGCCCTCGCGTGCGCATCGCTAGTTACGCGGCAGGGTTGCAAACCCAGTTGAAAGGTGCCTGAGAAACTCTTCAGGTAGCTGGATCATCGAGCCGACGGGAGCTCCTCGACTTCGAGCGCCACGAGACTGAGCGGATCGACCGCCACACGGCCGTAGCGGGCGGTCCAGTGGAGGTGTGGCCCAGTGACCCGCCCGGTCGCGCCCACCCGTCCGATCACCTGTCCCGCCACGACAGTATCGCCGGGACTCACTTCGGTGCTGCTCAGGTGCATGTAGGCCGTGACCAACCCCGCACCGTGGTCTAGGTAGACCACGTTGCCCGAGTAGTAGAACTCGTCGACCAGTGCCACCACGGCCCGATTCGTCGCCCGTACGGCGGTGCCCGTCACCCCGTCGAGGTCCACGCCGAGATGGCGGCTGCGGATCGTGCCATTGAACTGGCGTCCTTGCCCAAACTCGCTCGTGACTCGGCTCTCCAGCGGCCGCTGGAACGAGCTGGCCCAAAGTGGCGCTGTCGTGTGAGACCGCCGGTATATCGCGATTGCGCGCGCTGTCTCCGCGGCGATTCGGGCTGCCGTGGCGCTATCCGGCTTCCGCCCATACGCCGGCGACACGGTGAGCTGTTCGACCGAGAAGGTGCCACGAGCTACGGGGATGCTCGCCGTCACCGTGCGCCTTCCACCGTTTCGCCCACGGACCGTGAGCGGCAGCGCCACGGTGTCGCTCGAGCCGATCGGGAACGCCGCGAAGGCGCGAAAAACCCCGTCCCCCTCGGCAACGAAGTGGAGTGGCTCCCCGGCAAGGCTCCCCTCGACCGCTGTGGCTCCCGACGGCCCAATCAGCGTGATCACGGCGAAGGATCCCTCGAACGGCGAGGCCGGACTCCAGCGCACCTCGATGGGAGTCGGCTCCTGGGCTGCCGTCGAGGTGGCGAGCCCAGCGAGCGCTAGAACGAACCCAATGGACGTACGCATCGTCGTGACAAAATAAGGTGGACTGCAACCCCCTGTCGCCATCTTCCGCTACACGTCACTGCTCGGCGGCACGGAGCTCAGTCGGGTCGTAGCGTATCCCGCCCTTCATGACCCAGGCCACGTGCCGGGTGTTGCGAATGTCTCGGAGAGGATCGGCGCGGAGTACCACGAGATCGGCTCGCTTGCCCGCAGTTACCGTGCCGGCCTCGTGTACGATGCCGAGTGCCAGCGCACCATTTCGGGTCGCAATCGAGAGCACATCGAGTCGAGATATCCCGGCGGCCTCGAGGAGCTCCAGTTCGCGATGAAAGCTCACGCCCGGCACGACCCAGGGCAGCGGCGTGTCGGTGCCGGCCAGGAGGAGCACCCCCCGCTCGTGGAGTAGTCGGGCGAGGGTGAGCACCTCGGGCCACGCGTCGGCCGCGCGGCGCAAGTAGTCGGCTGGCCAACGCGACGAGAGCCCAGCTCCCCGCCAGTCGCTCAACACTCGATGCGGTACCGATTCTCGATCGACCAGTACCTGATAGGCCGGATCGCCACTGCGAAGCACTGCCTCGATCGCAACGAGGGTGGGGTCGACCGCCACGCCGTGCGTTGCGAGTGCCTCGATCATCGAGTCGATCTCTGGGCCGGCGAGGTCCACCAGCTCGAACCACCGATAGAAAGGATGCGCGCGGCGAGTCCTGACGTCGCGCTCGTACGTCGCCCGAACCCCAGCAGGAAGGAGTGACGAGTGGCGAGGCACGCCATGCGTGACGAAATCGATCCCGAAGCGCGCAGCTTCGGTCCAGCTGGTCGCGGCGAGATCGCCGATGACCGGAAGCCCCTGCGCGTGAGCCTCGTCGATGCCGGCGCGAACGAGCTCGGGCGGGAGACGCACGTAGAGCTTGATGATGTCTACACCAGCGTTGGCCTGGCGCCGGACCTCCGCCCGGATCTCCTCCTCCGTCGCGACCACTGCTGCGTCGGGCCAATAGCCCGGCGGGGCGTCGATCACCCGGCCGGCAGTGAACACTCGGGGACCGCGAACCGCCCCTGAAGCAGCGGCCTCACGGAAATCCACGCCGCCGGCCACCGACGATGACGGGTTCCGAATCGTTGTGATACCGGCGGCGAGCAGCCCCTCCAGCACCCAGGCGGCCCTTGCATGCGCGTGCACGTCGACGAAGCCGGGGAGCAGCCATTGCCCGCTGAGATCGAGCACCGTGGCATCGGAGGGATAGCGAAAGTCCCCGACGGTGCCGACGGCGACGATCCTCCCGCCGCGTGCCACGACCACCGAGCGAGGCCGCGCCTCCGCTCCCGACCCGTCGATGAGCGTCGCCCCTTCGAGGATGACGAGCTCGTCACCGACCAACAGCTCCACGCGAGCCGAACTGCTCACGGCGGTGACCGCGAGCACGACTGCAACGAGACGGAGTGTGGCGGCGTAGGACATGCGCTCCCCCGGCACGGGCCATCCGACGGCCCGCTAGGCGAGCGAGCCCCTACCTCCTATACATTATTCGTGCCTGTAGCGGTTCCCGGTGAGGACCGGTTCCAATGGATGACGTCCGGATCGATCGGTGGCTCTGGGCCGCCCGGTTCTACAAAACTCGAGGGCTCGCGACCCGGGCCGTTGACGGCGGTAAGGTCCATGTGAACGGTCAGCGGACCAAGGCTGCGAAACGGATCCGGCCGGGGGACCGCCTCGCGATTCGAAAGGGGCCGTACCGATTCGAGCTACTGGTACGCCAGCTGAGCGACCGCCGCAGGCCAGCACCCGAGGCGGCGATGCTGTACGAGGAGTCGCCTGCCAGCCTGGCGTCGCGACAGGCGCTGGCCGCTCAGCGCCGAGCTCCGGTCCCTACGTTTGCGGAGAAGGGCCGCCCCACCAAGAAGGACCGCCGCGCGCTGGACCGCCTGCGGCGCGGGCGTGACGGGCGCTGAGGCCGCCACCGCTGAGCGTCAGACTCATGGCAACCGGTGATAGGCTCCGTCGAACGCCACCTGCCAGGTCGCCCCACCGTTGTTGGACGTCTCCCACAGTTGACGCACCGTTCCGCCTTCAAGCGGCTCCCAGCTGATGCGGTGAAGGACGGTCCCACCACCCTGCCCGGGCCGCTCGCCGCGCAGCACCATCTTTCCGTCGGCGAGCCCGCCGTCGAGGAGGAGCAGGAGGCCCCGGTTGTCCACCCATGTCTGATGCCAGCGCCGCGACGCCGCATCCCACGCATTGTAGCTCGTCCCGACAGAGCCGCTGGTGCCGGTCCACTCCTCGCGCAGCGCGCAACCGCCGAGGATCGGCGTAATGCGATTCGTGCCCACGACCTGTCCATCGGGCCGACGAACCTCCCACTCACCCACCCAGAAGTCGAAGGCGCGGTACGCACCATCGGAGCAGCTGGGGGCCTGCCCGGCTCCCGCCGCGGTACTCCCCTGCCCGACAGCCGGTCGAGCACCAGTGGTGGCGGCCGCTATGATGGCTATCATCGTCCACAGTGCACGCGTCGACATCGATTCACCTCGACGTTCATGTTCTCTATGAGACCCCAGGCGCGCCCATCTCGACACCGCCCATTGGCGCGGCGCCCAACCCGCGGCTAGCTTGACAGCGGCCCGCTCTTACGCCCGTCCGGGATCCCAAACGATGCTGACTCGCGACCAAGCCCTCCATCTGATGCATGAGTATACCGCGTCCCCCTCGCTGCGACAGCACATGTATGCTGTCGAGGCAGCGATGCGCGCATACGCCCGGAAGTTCGACGAGGAAGAAGAGATGTGGGGACTCGTTGGGCTCATGCACGACTTCGACTACGAACGCTATCCCAACGCTGCGCACTCGCCGACCGACGAGCACCCAAGCCACGGCGTCGCCGTCCTCCGTGAGCGCGGGGTGCCCGAGGCCCTCTGTCGAGCGATTCTGGGGCACGCGACCTACACGGACGTGCCGCGTGATACTCTCGTTGCGAAGACGCTGTTCGCAGTGGACGAGCTCTGTGGTTTTCTCGTGGCATGCGCGCTTGTCCGCCCATCGCGAAGCTTCAGCGATCTCGCAGTGCGCTCGGTGAAGAAGAAGCTCAAGGACAAGGCCTTCGCCCGTGGCGTGAACCGCGACGAGGTGCGACAGGGCGCTGAGGAGCTCGGAGTGGATTTCGACGAGCACGTCGCCTTCGTCATTGAAGCCCTCCGTGGCGTGGAGGACCGCCTCGGGCTGGGCGCAGCCACCGGAGGGTGAGCCCCTCCGACGGATTCGATCTCGCGCGCGCGTTGGACCGCGCGTCCGGCGCCCGAGCGATTCCCGGCAACCGTCTCTCGCTGCTATCGGACGGCGCCGCGATCTTCTCGGCGGTCGACGAGCTCATCGCGTCAGCGGAACGGTTCATCCACTTCGAGAACTACATCATCCGGAGCGACGCGACCGGCTGGCGTGTGAGTCGCGCGCTCGCGGCGCGCGCCCACGATGGCGTCGCAGTGCGCGTGTTGTTCGATGCCGTCGGGTCGCGACGTACCTCGAGGCGGCTTTGGCGCTTTCTCAAGGACCAAGGCGTCGAGGTGCGCAGGTTCCGACCACTCTTCAGCTCTGGACTCGTGAAAGGCCTCCAGCGCGACCATCGGAAGTTGGTCGCGGTGGACGGGCGCGAGGTGTTGCTCGGCGGCTTCTGCATTGGGGACGAGTGGGCGGCGGGGTCACCCGAGGAAGGGGTGCCGTGGCGCGATACCGCGGCGCGCATCGCGGGCCCGGCAGCGCGCATGGCCAGCCTCGGTTTCGCCAAGATGTGGGCGCTTGCGGGTGCGCCTCTCGAGGCGCCCGCCTGGCCGTCGGAGAGCAGCGCCGTCGGGGACGCCGTCGTGCGCATCGTGGAAGGCGTCCCCGGCCGTTCGCGCATCTACCGCGCCCTTTCGCTCCTCGCGGCGGGCGCGGCCGATCGCCTGTGGATCACCGACGCCTACTTCGTGCCGCCGCCTCCGTTCATTGCGAGCCTACGCGCCGCCGCTCGCGACGCGGCGGACGTCCGGGTCTTGGTACCCGGGAAGACCGACATTCCCGTCGTGCGTGCCTTAACACGAACCGGCTATCGTCATCTCCTTGAGGGGGGCTTGCGCATCTACGAATGGCAGGGACCCATGCTGCACGCCAAGACCGTGTTGGTGGACGAGCGGTGGAGCCGTGTGGGATCGAGCAACATCAACGTCTCGAGCCTGTTTGGAAACTACGAACTGGACGTCCTCGCTGACGACGCCAGGCTCGCAATCGACCTGGGCGACGAGTTTCGTCGTGACTTGGCGAAGGCAACCGAGGTCGTGATCGCTCACCGGCGGCTCTTTCGGGGTGTGCGCCCGACCGCGACTGCGCGCCGTCTTCCCCACCCCGCGGTCCCCTCGGCGCGGCGCGCCACGCGGGCGGCAGCCGTCACCGCGCGGCAGCTTGCTGCCGGCGCGCGCCGGTCGCTCGCCAGGACCCTCGTCCTCACCCTGACCGGCGCGGGGATCCTGCTCCTCGCCCTCCCCCGCCTGACCGCCTGGCTCCTCGCCGGAGGGGCCTTCTCCCTGGCTGCCGTCGCGGCCTGGGAGGGGTTCCGCCGCCGGCGGGAAACCCGGCCCTGAGGCTCAACGTATGGGCGCTCCAGAGCGTAACATACACGAGCGGGATGCCGCGCTAGTCAACCGAGCCCGAGAGGGAGATCGCGAGGCATTTGGCGAGCTGGTGGAGCACTATATCGGCCAGGCCCGGCGGGTGGCGCGGGCGGTGCTGCGTGATGCAGACGATGCCGACGATGCGGTTCAAGATGCGTGTCTGAATGCGCTCGTCCGGCTCGAACAATACGACGAGCGGCGCCCGTTCGGTCCATGGCTCCTTCGGATCGTGACCAACGCGGCGCTCGATCGAGTGCGGCGACGGGCCATTCGGGCTGGCGAGCCGCTGTCAGACCGCCATCCGGGTACCCAGGCCGGCCCCGCAGAAGAAACCGACCGCCGGATGATGCTCGCGCGCCTCGAGGCGGCGCTGCAGGAGCTTCCCGAGCGCAGGCGGCTCGCGGTAGTACTGTTCGACGTTGAGGGATACGAGCACAAGGAAATCGCGAAGATGCTCGGAGTTCCCGAGGGGACGGTGCGGTCGGATGTGTTTCACGCCAGGCGCCACCTGAGAACGGCCCTGGCCGAATGGAAGGAACGAGCCGATGGATGAGCGGACAGCTTTCGACGCCACACCCGATCCCGAACTGGGAGCTCTCCTCAGGGAGGTGCTCGAAGCGGGTGACGATACCGCGCTCGTTGCACGGATCGTGGCGGGGTTCGACGCGCAGACCGTCCGACCGCGGCCGTTCGTAGAAGTGCTGGCTGGTTGGGCTCGCGCGGGAGCTGTGGTGGCAGCGGTTGCAGCCACACTCGCGCTCTACTTCGCCCTGCCCCGGGAGGCTCCGGCACCGGTGCCCACGCTCTTGGAGGCGACGATGACCGAGTCGCCGTCTCAGAGCCCGGCGGCCGCGCTGGTGTCGTCGGACCGACCGCCCGATCCGAATTCGGTGTT
>JBDHCY010000181.1:0-8815 GCA_039591795.1 Gemmatimonadota bacterium
GTGTTTCGCACGTTGTGGATCCACGGCACGTGCTTGTCACCGATACCCTCAATGCGATGCTCGCCATGACCCGCGCGCAACAGCGTAGGGCATTGCACCGCTTCGGCGGCCGTGATTCTCGCGCCGGGAAAGTGATCTTTCAGGTGGTCGCCGGCGGCCAGTGTACCCGCGGAGCCGGTGGCACCTACCCAACCGGCCACCCGATCGCCCTCTCTCCCGATCCGAGCAAGGACCGACTCGACCGCTGGCCCGGTGACACCGTAGTGCCACAGATAATTGCCGAACTCGGCGAACTGGTTGAAGATCACGGCATCTGGCTGCGTTCGTTGGATCTCCCAACAGGCGTCGAAGATCTCCTTCACGTTGCTCTCGGAGCCCGGTGTGGCGATGATCTCGACACCGATGCCTTCGAGCCACTCGAAACGCTCGCGGCTCATGCCCTCCGGAAGAATCGCCACCGCCCGGCATCCGAGCAGCGCGCTGTCGAAGGCGCCGCCCCGACAGTAGTTGCCCGTGGACGGCCAAACGGCGCGATGCCGCGTTGGATCGAACTCGCCCCCCACGAGTCGGGGCACTAAGCACGCAAAGGCGGCCCCCACCTTGTGTGCGCCGGTGGGAAAATGTTTGCCGACCAGCCCCACGATCCGGGCCCGCACGCCGGTGAGCTCCGAGGGAAGCTCGAGAGCGTTTACCTCACCGAAGCCGCCGGAATCGGGCTCGTTACGCCAGCTGATTCGAAAGAGGTTGAGGGGGTCGACTGCCTGCAGGTCCACATCCGACAGCGCCGATCGGATAGCGGGATCGACCAGCTGAGGATCTCGCATCTCCGCAAAAGTCGGTATCACGACGCCGCGCTCTCGGCACCGCTCTACTGCACGCCGCCGGTTTTCCTCTCGTGTCGTCGGTGTCACCTGAATGGCCTTGTGGTAGTGCGTGAGTCTCGAGCCGATGCGCCATTTGTTTTGGGAGCCTTGGCGGACCGCGCCAGGCTCTTGGCCTGGCACACGTCGCAGCCTGCTAGTCACCGAGGAAGCTAGTACCCCACGGCAAAGCCGCAATGCGCTTCCACAGCCCGGGCGCCACTTCTCGAGCCCGGATGGCAAGCCGCTCCGCGTCGATGGTGGTGTGGGTGAATTCCTCCAGTACCACACGTCCTCTGGCCACTGTGTGGCGTACCGGGTACTCCGTTGCACCGTACACGAGGTGGCCGAACAGGTTCACCCCACCCATGGGAGTCGGTGGCTGCGCGTCGATCACGATCAGATCGGCAGGAGCACCAGGGGTCAGCTCGCCAAGTAGCGGCTCGTCGAAGAAGCGTCGTGCCGCCACGACGTTGTTGCCGAGCAGATCGGGCAGGACGTCGAATCCGGCACCGGGGTCGCCACGGGCGGCGCGGTGCGCAAGAAATGCTGCCCGGAGTGCCCGAAACATCGACGATGACATGCCATCGGTTCCGAGACCGACGAGGCAGCCGTGTTGCGCAACCTGGATCACATCGAGATGTCCCACACCGTTGTTGGCATTGGACTCGGGATTGTGGACCACGACCCCTTGGTGCTGGGCAATGGTTCGGTAGTCTTCTGGCCCGAGATGGATCCCGTGCGCCAGCAGCGTTCGCTCATCGAGAAGGCCAAACTGCATGAGCCGCTCGACGGGCCCGCGTCCGAATGCGGCGCGGGATGCATCCACGTCGACGGGATCCTCGGCCACGTGGATATGACACCCCGACGATTCAGGCCGCCGGTCGGCGGCCAAGGCGAGCGTGTCGTCGCACAGCGTGAAACTCGCATGCAACCCGATCGTGCCTCGAACTCGTGGATGAGCCCGTCGTGCCTCTATGAAGGCGAGATTCTCGTCGAGTCCCTCGGTGGCACCGAGCCTTCCGTTACGATCGGTCACTTCATAACACAACACCGCCGAGAGACCTGCCGTTTCCAACGCGTCGGCGATGATGTCCAAGCTCCCGGAGATGCAGGAGGGCGACGCGTGATGATCGAACACCGTCGTGCAGCCCCAGCGTATGCAGTCCGAGGCCGATAGCTCAGCCGAGATACCGATCGTCTCCGAATCCAGGGCCCGATCCAGTCGCCACCATAACCGGTCTAGGACTTCGGCGAAGTTGCCCATCGGTGCCCCGGGATCGAAACCTCGGGCGAGGGCCGAGTAAAAGTGATGGTGGAGATTGACGAGCCCCGGCATGATGAGGCCGCCGTGCGCGTCGACGTAGCGCGCCTCCCGATACTCGCTGCGGAGCTCACGCTCGACCCCAACGCCGATGATCCGGTCTCCCTCCCACGCCACCGCTCCCGCCGGAATCACCTCGGCGTCGGAGAACGCGGTGATCAGCATGCCGTTCCCGACGATGGCGATGTCACGCATCGTTCGGCACGGGGTTCACCACGTTGGGCGTCTCGGAGGCAAAGATCGAGTCCCACACGGTCTTGAGGCGCCACAGTTGCGCCGTATCGAATGGGTATCCATCCGTCGCGAGCTGCACGTCCCGGATGGTGAGAGAGTCCCAATCGAGAGCGATCTTCAAGCCATCGCCCTCGAGGACGGCGCGGTTGTCGTCCACGTCGAGCACGAGCTCCCGGCCGTCGAGTCGCGCATGCAGTGCGTGGCCCTCTCGCCAGAATCCATCGACGCCGGGTGACGCATCGTAGTCTGCTCGGTTCAAGAAGACTCGTTCCTTGAGCCGAAAAGGCGCGCCCGTTTCGGGGCAGTACACCTCACAGTTGGAGCACTCGTTGCAGGCTCCGCTCACCAATGCGAGTTGATGGGCCTCGCGCACGGAGAAACCAGCACCGTCTCTTCCCGCGACCTTGCCGGTCGGCTCGCGAAACAGTCGTTGCGTGGCGACGGCTCGTGGCTCAACCGAATAGGCGAAGATCGCGTCATTGGGGCAGGCAGCGATGCAGAGATCGCAGTTGATACAATCGTAGAGCGCAAGGTGGCTGTCGATCTGGCGGGGTGCCTTGCCATTCGATCGAGCATGGTAGCGCGGATCGTCGGCGAGCGTCGGCACGATGTCCCCACCGTTCATTCGGCCGGCTTTCCTCGTCGCGGTGAGCAGGAATTGCTCGGCGTCTAGGCCGAGCGTCGAGGCGGTCTCGCGGAGCACGCGCGGAAGAGTGTCGGGGTCCTGGTTCGCGATGTGAGCCAACCGCTCTCCCTCCTGCTCCAACAACGCCGTCCCTCCCGGCACCTGCTCCAGCGATTCTCGGACGGCGCCGGCGGCGTGACCGTAGGCTGCCAGCACATACGCCTCCCGGCTCGTCACACCGACCTTCTCCATTTGTCGTCCGAGCCCTCGAAGGTAGGCGGGAAGCCGACCGTATCCACCCTGGCGCAGCAGGTCGGTACAGGTCGTGACCGGAACCATTCCGCAGGCGACCGCAGCTGGGAAGTTCTTGGCATCGACGCCGCCGGAGAAGGACACCGGACACTCGAAGCCCAGGTCGTCCCGGAACCGCTGCATCAGGTTCATGGAAATGACGTGCAGCGGTTGGCCCGACACGTACATGTACGGATCGGACTGCGTCGGGAAGAACTCGGGATTGTTCGCGACCACCAGGGTGTTGGTGAACTTCGCACCGATCGTCGATCCGCGGCGCTCGGCCAATGGTCGAAGGTTGCGCAAGATCTCCAGACCGTCGTCATACTGAAGGTCCTGCGCGAACGCTTCGCGTCGGAGCTCGAGGTGATCGTACCCCAGGCGCCCGACGAGAAGCTCTTGCACCGCCTCGAATCCCAACAGTGTCGGGTTGAGCTTGATGATGGTATGGAGTCCGAGGTCTCCGATGAGATATCGCGCGATCGCCTCGATCTGATCGGCCGGGCATCCGTGGAACGTGGAGAGTGTCACGCAATCGGAGATCGCCGCGGGGAGATCGAGATCCCGAAACTCTGCGAGGTCACCGGTGAGCTGCTCTCGCAGCTGCTCGAAGGTCGGGCCGGGTTGCTGCAACGCATGGATGAATCCCGTCACCTTCTCCGTGCGAATCCCGTCGAGATCATAACCGACGCTGATGTCGAAGACGGTGTCGAAGCCGACATCGCTTTGGAAGATCCCGAATCCTCTCGTGTGCTTGAGGATTTCGATCAGGTATGTCGCCTTGGCGTATTCCATGATCGACTCGTGCACCAGCAGCTCCTGCGACCACTCGACGTTGTAGCCGATGTTGGGCACGTGAATGCACGGGCGCGGGATCTCGAGTCGGTCGTTCACCTGAACGGTCTTGAGCTCGACGATGCGGCTTCCCGCGAGCCAGGAGAGCACGATGTTCTGGGCGAGCTGCGTGTGGGGCCCGGCGGCAGGCCCGACGGGCGTTCCCGCCCGGCGCTGGAAGTGCAACGCGGAGAAGTCGAGCGCTTGGTCGGGGACGAACCACTTGCGCACCGGAAGATCGAAGATCGACTGGGTGACTTCGACCTCGCGACGCATGCGGCGCACGAGGTCGGGCAACGAGATCGGGACGAGTGCCGTCACCGAGCCTTTGCGGTCACCTGCCGCGATTTGGGCATCGAAGGCCGCGCAGCCGGCGCGTCGGTCATCGGCAACTCGAATCGGGGCACGCCGTCATAGGCACGGAGCGCGCCCGCCACCGCCGCGGCCGTGGGGACGAGACCGATCTCTCCCACTCCTTTCGAGCCGTACCCGCCAATCTCATCCGGCACCTCTATCAGGATGACGTCGATCGGTGGCGTCTCCTTGGCCTTGAGGATACCGAGGTCCTTGAGGAGCAGTGAATCCGGACGACCGTTCGTACAAGGGAGGTCCTCCGACAACGCATAGCCGAGACCCATATGGATCGAGCCCTCGATCTGTCCCGCGCAAAGGAGCGGGTTGACGGCGCGGCCCACGTCATGAGCCGCCACCACACGCTCCAGCCGACCGTCGTCATCGAGGACCACCACCTGTGTGGCGTAGCTGAACGTCATGTGCGTCTTCGGATTCTCCGTGACTTCACCGGGCTTGGTCGTGAAGTCGCACACGTATTCGCCCAGGTACTCCCTGCCTTCGAGCTCGGCAAGCGAGCGGTGGGCGAGATCGGCGGCCAGTTTTTCGGCAGCGATGCGCGCTGCCGTCGAGCCAAGCGCGGTTGCCCGCGAGGCAGTGGTCATCCCACAGACCACGAGAGGGTGGCTGCCGGTGCGCACCCCCATGATCTCCGGGTCGAGTCCCGTCTCCTCGCAGACCACCTGTCGAAGCACCGTGAAGAGCCCCTGCCCCATCTCGGTATAGCCGGTGAGAATCTCCAGTCGAGCGTCGGGTAGCACGCGCACGATGACGCGGCCAGAATCGTCCATCCCATTGCCGATCCCGGTGTTCTTGATGCCACAGGCGATCCCGGCGTACGTGGCGTTCCGGTAGACGTCTTTCACGGCCTCGAGGGTTTGTCGGATCCCACAGCTGTCCGTCATGCGCTGCCCGGTGGCGAACTCGTCCCCGGGCCCGAGGACGTTTCGTGCACGGATCTCGTAGCCGTCTACGCCAACTCGCTCCGCCAAGAGGTCCATCATCCCCTCGATGGCGAAGGCCGCTTGATTGGCTCCGAAGCCCCGCATCGCGCCGGAAGGCGGGCTGTTGGTATAGACCGTCTTCGCCTCGATATCCACATTGGGTACACGATACGGACCGCAGGAATGGCCTCCGGCGCGCTCGAGCACCTTCATCCCCACCGACGCATAGGCACCCGTGTCACCGATGATGCGTGCGCGCACCGCGGTCAAATTCCCTTCGGCATCCGCTCCGAGGGTGTAGTGCAAGGTGATGGGATGCCGTTTGGGGTGCATCCGGATCGACTGCTCTCGTGTCAGCACGGCCTTGACCGGTCGCTGGAGTACCATGGCCGCCAGGGCCGCCTGCGCCTGGATCGAAAGATCCTCCTTGCCGCCGAACGCACCGCCGTTGGTGACCAACTCGACGTCGATGCTCGCTGGATCGACCCCTAACACCTCACCAATCTGCTGTTGATCATCGTGCACGCCCTGACCCTGGGAAAAGACCCGGAGCCCCCCACCGTCGGGCATGGCCAGGCAGGCCTCGGGCTCCAAGAACGCGTGTTCGATCCGTTGGGTCGTGAAGGTCTGCTCGATGACGTGTTCAGCGTCAGCGAGTGCTTCCTCGACGTCGCCGCGCGAGAAAGCGGCTCGTTCGAGCAGGTTGCCGGATTCGTGAACTTGAGGCGAGCCGGATTCGAGGGCGGCGACGGGATCGGTCACGGGCTCCATGACATCGTAGTCGACACGTACGGCGTCTGCTGCCTGCCGGGCGCGAAACATCGTGTCGGCCACCACGAGTGCGATGACGTCGCCCACGCAGTGTGTGATCTCTCCCTCGGCGACGAAGATGGGCCAGTCTTTCACGACGAGGCCGACGCGGCGCGCTCCCGGGACATCGCCTGCGGTAAAGACGCGCTCGACACCCGGCTTGGCCAGCGCCCCAGCCGCGTCGATCTTCTTGACTCGTGCCCGGGGATGCTCGCTGAGCACCACGGCTGCATGTAGCATGTTTTCGAATTCGAGGTCGGCGACGTAATCCTTCTCTCCCATCGCGTGCTCGACCCCGCGGTAGCGGTGGCTGGCGCTACCGACGCCATTCCCATTCCGTTCCTCGCTTGGACCAATCTCTCGGCTCAGCCCGAAGGCTTCGCCGAAGAAGTCCGGGCGACGCGGATCCGTGCGCGGGAAGGCGCCTTTGTTGTTCCAAGCTTCGCCCGCCGTCTGGATCGCATCGAGGATCCGTTGATACCCCGTGCACCGGCAGAGGTGACCAGAGAGAGCTTTCGCTGCCGCGTCGCGGTCGGTGGCCTTGCCGCTCGACAGCAGGGAGGATGCCCGCACGACGATCCCGGGAATGCAGTAACCGCACTGGATAGCGCCCTCGCGAACGAAAGCCTCCGAGAGCACCTTTCGTTGATCCGCTGGAACGCCTTCGAGCGTCACAATCTCTCGCCCCTCCATCTGCTCCGGCTTTCGCAGGCAGGCCAGCACGGGGCGTTCGTCCACCAACACGGCGCAACAACCGCAGCCACCCTGAGGAGCGCAGCCGTCTTTCGGTGACGTGATGCCGCATTCCTCCCGCAGCACTTCCAGGAAGTGCATACCCGCCTCGAAGCTGGCGGTGGTCGCTCGGCCATTGAGCGAGAATGTGACAGACGGCATGGTCGCGCCTCTCCGACTCTCGGAAGGGATCCGGATGCCCGTCGCCCGCCCGGACGGGTGACCAGGTGGCTTGCCTACTAACCTATCGGATTCCGCACGAATTGCGCACCACGCGCGGGCGAGCCGGAGTGTCGGGGCAGGCGGATTGGGTGATCTCGTTTCCGCTGCCGGGCTGGCCGGCCTCGGACTGCCGTGGGTAGCGGGAAACGCACTCTGTACGGCACTCGACGCGGCGGTCAGATCGGGTTACGAATCGAGGAGGTTCTGGGAGTACACGGCGGGCCGTCACGAGCGCACCGAAGGAGGCGCGTATGCGAATCGACTTGTGTAGCGTACTGGTCAACGACCAAGCCGCGGCCCTTGCCTTCTACACGGGGGTGTTGGGATTCGTGACGAAGACCGACCTGCCCGCGGGCGAATATCGGTGGCTGACGGTGGTCTCACCGGAGGCGCCCGAAGGCCCGCAGCTCGTGCTGGAGCCGAACGCCAACCCCGCCGCCGCGACCTATCAGCGCGCGTTGTTCGAAGCCGGCATTCCACTGACTTCGTTCGCCGTTGATGACGTCGATGAGGAACACCGGCGATTGACCGCCCTCGGGGTGGTCTTCACCGCCGAGCCGGCAGACGGACGTTCGACGACACCTGCGGTAATCTGATCCAGATTCATCAGGCTTCGTGACATCGACGAAGAGGTGCCCTGGCGTGGGGGCCGCCGCACGCTAGCGCTCGTCGATTCCTCCGGTCACCGCGTCCCGCACGTATTCGGCGAGGCGGTCGGCCAGGTCGGTCAACTTGCGCGTTCGCTTCCGTAGCGAGGCGCGATAGAAAGCCCGCGACATGCCGTAGGATCCGGCGAGGGCCACCACCCCCGCGGCCACGGCGAGGACCGGTGAGATCACGGCGGTTGCGGCGAGCACGACGGCACCGGCGCTCCCGCCGCCCCCCACGCCCCCGATGATGCCGCCGAACCAGCCCCCCGCGAGCTCCCCCGTGTGTTGTTCGATGTCGATGTGCGTGCGGCCGCCCCGCCGGACGATGCGGACCCGCGTGTCCGGGGCTTCCTCCGTCATGGAATCGCGCAGCATCTCGTTGACCCAGCTCTCCATCGTCCAGTCGCGATTGTCCTTCGGAGCCCGGGCGCGCCAGGTCATGGACCGACCCAGGGCCTTCAAATGGCCTTCGACCCCGAGCGTCAGCCGGATTTCCTCCGCCACGGCCTCGTATTCGCTCTCGGGCACCTCGCCCTCGACGACGCGGCGAATCCGTATCGTGGTGGGGCTCCCGAGGAACCAGTTCACCGGTTCGGCGTCGGCCGGGGCGTCGAGAGCCTGTGCCGCCTGGCGCACGTGCCGTTCGGGAATGCCGGCTTGAGCCGCGGCGTCTTGGACGCCGCCAAGTGTGAGGCCGGCGTCGGTCGGCGCCGCGTTTTCCAACTCCGCGGCGTGTGAGAGGATCCGGTCGACCTCGGTATCGCGGTCGCGACGCCGTGCGGGATACGCTGTGGTCGCCCGCAGTGCCGCCATGAATGCGGCTGGGGTGGCGGGTCGGTCCTCCATCCGGATCGCCATCGCTTGCACGAGCGCGCCTTCGACGGGGGCGGGAAGGGCATCCAGCACGGTTCGATGATGGCCTGGGGCCTCCAGAAAAC
>JBDHCY010000182.1:0-7785 GCA_039591795.1 Gemmatimonadota bacterium
CTTGGGGGTGGCGGGCGTCCGCAGCGTGGTGCCGCGGTCACTCGCCCAAGTGCTTCGAGCAAGATGACGTTGACGGCCGCTTTCGACTGGTCTTTGTCGAAGCTGACCTCGGTGAGGGCACCGCCCGCCGGTGAGATGACGTAACGCGGCGGGAGGCGATTCAGCGCGTAGACGAGCACATCGTCGGTACACACGCGGCACCCGCAGAAATCGGGGAACTGCGGGCGCAGCCGGTCGAATTCTCGGCGCACCGCTGCTTCGGTGACGTTCCTTACCCCACGACGGCAAGCCCTCCGCTGACGACCGTTCCCGTGAATGTGGAGCCAGTGGTGCCTGTGAGCAAGACCTGCTCGTAGCGGCCGATCCGGTCTTGAGGGAGACAGAGGAGGACCACCTTGTTGGTCCGGGTGCGCCCCAGCACGAGCTCGCCACGACGAGCGGGCTCTTCGAGGAGGACCTCGTGGGTGGACCCGACGAGTGCCGCGTTCCGGGCACGAGCCACTTCGCGGACCACCTCGATGAGCGTCTCGAGGCGCTGGGCCGCCACCGCGCTCGGCACCGCATCGCGCAGCCGGGTGGCCGGCGTGCCTTCCCGCGGCGAGAAGCGGAACGTGAAGGCGTCGTCGAAGCCCACCTCGCGCACGAGCGAAAGGGTCGCGGCGAAGTCGCCATCGGTCTCGCCGGGAAAGCCCACGATGAGGTCCGTGGTGATCGCCAGGTTTGGAACAGCTTCGCGCAGACGCCGCACCACGTCGAGATAGGCGAAGCGGTCGAAACGCCGCAGCATGCGGCGGAGCACGGCGTTCGAGCCGGACTGCGCCGGAAGGTGCACGTGCTCGCAGGCCGCCGGCACCTCGGCCAGCGCTGCGATGACGCGCTCGGAAAAGTCGTTGGGGTGTGGGCTCGTGAATCGCATTCGACGGATGCCGCCCACCGCACCCACCGCGCGCAGGAGATCGGCAAAGTCGTGCGTGCCGTCGTGATAGCTGTTGACCGTTTGCCCAAGGAGCGTGACCTCCGTCGTGCCGGCGTCGGCGAGGCGGCGTACTTCATCGACCACCTGTGCCAAACTGCGGCTGCGCTCCGGGCCACGCGTCATCGGAACGATGCAGAAGGTGCATCGATAATCGCAGCCCCGCTGCACGGTGACGAAGGCCCGTGGGCCAGGTGCGCGCACGGCGGGCACGTCCTCGTAGTGCTCCCACCCGCGGAGGCTCGTCTCCGCGGCACGCGCACCGTCGCGCGCGCGCGAAATCAACTCGGGCAGCGAGCGGTACGCGTCGGGGCCAACCACGAGATCGACGTACGGGGTTTCCTCGAGCAGGCGCGGACCCAGACGCTGGGCCATGCAGCCCAGCACGCCCAGCACCGTGCCGGGCCGCTTGTACTGCTTCAGCCAGCCGACCCTACCCAACACGCGTTGCTCGGCGTTGTCGCGCACGGCGCAGGTGTTCACGAGCATCACGTCGGCATCATGCGGCTCGGCAGTCTGCTCGTAGTCGTCGCCCGCGAGGATTCCGAGCAACAGCTCGGAGTCCTGCACGTTCATCTGGCAGCCGTAGGTTTCGAGGTAGACGCGTCGCATGCGTTGGGCTCGGCCTCAATTCTAATGGATCGGCGGGCCGGTGTGAGGGTCGAAGACGGGCTAAGACGGTGGCACGCGTCTAGGCGGTGGCCAGGGCGTACAGCAGATCGACATAGCCCTTCTCGACCTCGGCCAGTCCGGCAACGCGCGGGTTGCTGGGCTCGATCACCATGTACTCGTTCGGGGCATGGGCGCCGGAGCCGTGCCCGAGCCCGCCGAAGACCATCGGCAGCTGGAGCCGGTCGGTGAACTCGTAGAACGGGGCGCTCCCGGCCAGCCGCGGCCACACGACGGGAGTGTGACCGTACTTGTTGAAGACGCCAATCGCCGCCTGCACGAGCGTGGCTTCGATAGACGTCTGCGCCGCCGGGTACCCCTCGAGCTTGCGGATGACGATGTCTTCGAAGCCGTGTCGGTCGAGATGCGCCCGGATCTTCCCAAGGGCCTCGTCAGGATCCACGTGGGGCGGGAGTCGAGAATCGACCTTGGCGGTCGCCATGTGGGGGAGGATTGTCTTCGCTCCCTCGTCGATGTACCCGCCCCAGATTCCGTCGATGTTCAGCGTGGGATGGTACAAGTAACTCAAGATCGCGTCGGCGCCGGACAGCCCGTCGATCCATCGGTCGACACCCAGCGACTCCCGGAGCGCCTCGTCTCCCCAGCCCTCGAGCAGCCCGTTGATGAGCCGCTGCTCTTCGTCGGTCGGCGGTCGCACGTCGTCGTAGTAGCCGGGCACGACGATCGTATTGCCGTCCGGCGTCGTCAATGTCGAGAGGGCTTGGACCAGGCGCCACACAGGCGCGTCGACGATCGCCTTGTACGATCCGTGGATCTCGGCGTCTTTCGGGCCGCCGTGCGGCCCACCCGTCGCCTCGGCCTCGAAGTAGACGATGCCCTTGACGCCCAGTGCGAGCTGGGCCGATCCCGTCGGATTCTGCGCATTGAACGGAAAGAAGGCGCCGGCACAGGTGCGCAGGCGATCTTCGAAACGGTCGACAATCTCGTGGTAGTGGACCGAGCCGATTTCCTCTTCGCCCTCAGCCGTCACCATGAGGTTGACGGGAAGGGTGCCCTCGGTGGCGATGATCGACTCCAGGGCGTTGAAGAAGGCGCGCTCCGGTCCCTTTTGATTCGTCGCGCCCCGCGCCATGAGCACCCGGCCGTGCTCCGTCTCCACGACGTTGGCTTCGAAGGGCGGCGTACGCCAATCGTCGGGATTGACGGGTTGCACGTCGTACATCAGGTAGACGAGGAGTGTCTTCGGCGCTCCGGCGTCGTAGAAGCCCCACACACCGGGGTGTCCCCCGGTGGGCACAACCTCGGCCTCTTGGAATCCCATCCCGGCGAGGTCGCCGCGGAGGAGCTGCGCCATCTCGGCAATGCCCACGTTTTGGGCGCTGATGGACGGCTGGCGCAGCCACCGCTGGATTGCAACGAGGTGGTCGGCAACGTGCTGGTCGATGTAGCGATACACTCGATCGTGGCTGCCGGAATAGCTGGGGATCGTGGCAGCGTCGAACGACTCGCTCGTGGTGAGGCGATACCGCGGGCGCGATGGTACACCCTGTTGTTGGGCGCCGAGCGATGCGCCGGCGAGGGTGAACGAGCCCGCGTGCAGGAACTCGCGGCGGCTGAAGCGAGATGAAGGCATCGGTCTATCCCTCGAGGTTGAACGCCCGGAGGATGCCGGCGAACCGCGAGTCGGGCCTCAAGGCATCCGCCCACGGATCCGCGCTCACGTAGTAGAGGAGCCACGCGGAATCCCGCCGGGCGAGGGCACGATCGAGCCACGAGAAGGCTTCGTCGAGATCGCCGAGCCCCGCATGGACCAGCGCGATGAGGTACGACGGCACGTTCCGCTCCCTCGACATCTTCAGCAATCGCTCGAGCGCGCCGAGCGCGTCGTCTCTCTTCCCCATCATCGCATAGGTGTAGCCGCGGAACGCTTCGCAGCTCGGATAGTCTTCCGAGAGCGTGGCGGCCTCCTGCAGCTCCTTCAACGCCTCGTCGAACGCACTGACTTGGACGTACGCCCTCGCGAGATTGAGATGGCTCACCCAAAAACGAGGATCCATCTCGAGCGTCTTGCGATGCTGTGCGATGGCATCCTCGTATTGGCGCGCATAGTAGAGCAACTCCCCGAGATCGGTGCTCGCAATGAGCGACAGCGGATCGAGCTCCTCCACTCGACGACCCTCGGCAAGGGCCCGTTCGGGGTTGCCCTGCGCGATCCAAAACCACGCGTACCAGAGGTAGGCCAGTGCGTACCCCGGGCTCAGCTCGATCGCCCGTTCGAACTCTCGCCGGGCACCAGGCCAATCCCACTCGAACCACTGTTTCACACCGGCAAGGGACGCGTGCGCCTCCGCCAGCGAGCTGTTCAGCTCGAGGGCGCGGAGCGCCGCCGCCTGGGCCTTGGGGTACGTCTCCCCCGGGAACCGGTCGCCGTAGAAGGGCAGAAGGTTGTAGCAGTCTGCGACGCCCACATACGCCAACGCGTACTCACTGTCGGCATCGATCGCGTCGCGGAAATGCTCGAGCGCGCGCTGCATACCGGGCTCGGTCCGCTTGTTCCAGTAGAATCGTCCAAGCAGATAGGCATTGTAGGCGAGGACGCTGTCCGTCGGCTTCGCCACGATCCGAGCCTTCTCACCCGGCGAGAGCGTAGTCTTCAGCGCTTCGGCTATCTGCAAGGCCACGTCGCTCTGGATGGCGAAGATATCCGTGAACTCGCGGTCGTAGGTGTCGGCCCAGAGGTGCTCGTCTGTCTCGGTATCGATCAACTGGGCCACGATTCGCACTCGCTCACCGGCTCTACGCACGCTCCCCTCGAGAATGGTCGATACGCCAAGCTCCCGTGCGATCTCGCTCATGCCCTTCTCGGTGCCTTTGTATCGCATGGCCGACGTACGCGAGATGACCTTGAGCCCACCGATCTTGGCGAGCTGTGCAATGATGTCTTCCGTCACGCCGTCGCTGAAGTACTCGTTCTCGGCCTCAGCACTCATGTTGACGAAGGGAAGGACGGCAACGGATTTCGGGAGTGATATGGCATCGCCACGGCCCGCGGCAGAGAGCGTTTCAGCGAACTGCTCGGCCGTTGCGAAGCGATCTGCCGGGACCTTCGCCAGCACACGGACGACGATTGCATTCAGCCACTCGGGAATCGATGGGCGTGCCGGGCGCAGCGGGGGTACCGCGTCGATGGAATGACGCGCCAGGACTTCACGGACCGTGGTACCGGTGAATGGTGGGTGCCCTGCCAGCATCTCGTAGAGCACGCAGCCCAGGCTGTAGAGGTCACTCCGGCCATCGAGGTCGAGACTGCCCGACCCCTGCTCGGGGCTCGCGTAGGCAGGCGTGCCGACGGCAAGCCCCGTCTCGGTCAGCTTCTCGCCACCTGATGCGGTGATCGCGCGAGCAATGCCGAAGTCCGCCACGATGGCGTGTCCTGCGTCCAGCAGGATGTTTTCCGGCTTGATGTCACGATGGACGACATCGCAACTGTGGGCGTAGCTCAGCGCGTCCGCCACCTCTCCCGCGATCCGCAGCACGTCGTCGAGAGGAAGCTGCTTCTCGGCGTTGAGCCGGTCCCGCAGCGACCCGCCTTCGACGTAGGGCATGACGTAGTACAGGAGATCGCCTGCCTCACCCGCCGAGTGAATCGTGAGGATGTGGGGGTGCCGGAGCTTGGCGGCGACATTGACCTCGCGCAGGAATCGCTCGGGCCCCACAATCGACGAGATGTCGGGATCGAGCACCTTGATGGCGACGTGGCGTTGGGGGTGTTCTTCTTCGGCGAGGTATACCCGAGCCATTCCGCCACGGCCAAGCTCCCGGGCAACGCGGTATCGCCCGGCAAGCGCGGCACTCAGGCGATCCAACAGCTCGGTCATCGGTTGTTCACTCCACTGCGTTCGCCGGCGCAGAATGAGGCTGGCACAGTTGGACGTCCACGCTTGCGGTTGGGTCGAACCTTCACATCAGATGAGTGAGATCTCACGGCACATTCATCCGGTCTTCATCGTCCAGGTCACTCATTGCGTCATCATCCGGCGTATTCAGCTCGTCTCACAGCGTTCGGGGGTTTGTACCATGACCGCAATACGGGCGTCGATCGAGCGGCACCACAAACCTATCATCGCGGTGCTCGGGGCCGTGATCGTCTTGCTGGCCGTATCCTGCCTCTTCCACGATATCGTGCCGATCTGTCACTATGTCTTCGGTTGTGATCACGGCATGCACGTCGCAGCAGCTCCCTAAGACGCGAGATGGCGACCCGCTGCCAATCGCGCGGAGCGAGGCCATCACCCGTTCATCACATCGAGCAGTAGATCGATATCGCGATCGTCGTTGTACACTGCCGGTGAGACGCGTACCCGATTCCCCGCGAGCGTCACGACGACGTTGGCAGCGCGCAACCGCTGCTCCAAACCCGACACGTCTCCCGTGATGAACGTGATGATGGGGGATCGATCCACGTGCGGAGAGATGCAGGAATATCGGTCGGGATCGAGCCCCTCTCTCAGACGCTCGTTGAGGCGCAGCGAGTGCGCCAGCGCGCGTGGAACGCCGATTCGCTCGAGGAACTTGAGGCCCTCGTAGACAGCGCAGTAGCCGAGATAGCTCACGTGTCCCGGTTCGTAGCGAGCGGCATCCGTGGGCGCCGCATAGAAGTAGTCGTCGGCCTCGGGATCTGGGCGGTCGACCCAAGGCGCGTAGTTGTACTGCACGTGTCCCGGGAACAGGCGATCGGGCAGTCCCGCACCCTGGAGCTCCTCACGCACGTAGAGAAACCCCGATCCGTGGACGCCGAACAGCCACTTGTATCCGTTGGCGGCGGCGAAGTCGATCCCCAGCTCGCGCACGTCGAACGGCACGATGCCGGCTGCTTGGATGACGTCGGCGTAGACGAGGGCGCCATGCGCGTGAGCGATCTCCGCCAGCTCACGTACGGGCTCGATCCTTCCCGTGACATTCGACACGAGGGTGACGGCGACGAGGGCCGTGTTGCCGTCGATGGCCGCCTCCATCGCCTCGAGCGACACGTCCCAGTTCGTGCCACGCACGATGCGGACGTCGGCGCCGGCCTGACGGAGCCCGATCAGGTTGTGGAGCGACCCGCTGAAGTGCATGTCGTTGGTCACGATGTTCTTCCCGTGACGCATCGGGTCGAGACCATCGATGACAATCTGCTCCCCGGCCTTGGTCGAGTGGACGAGTGCGATCTCCGACGCACGCGCTCCGACGAACTGCGCAAAGAGCTCGCGGATGTTCGCCCTCATTTCCGCGACGTACTCACCGCGCTCCTCGCCCGGGCCGAGCCGTTGAAACGCCATGTAGCGCTGGAGCCCTGACTCGGCAAAAGAGCCGAGCGGCGTCCCCGCAGCCGCACTGACGAACGTCTCGTTCGCGACCCGCGGGAAGGTGGCGCGGAGCGTGCTCTGCTGTGGAACGGGGAACGGGACTGGTTGGATCAGGGTCGGAACCCCAACCGTGCCTCCTACCCCAACCGCCAGGAACTCGCGACGGTCCACGTGGTCCTCCGAGTTGGTGGCTCTCGCTCAGAGTACACCTGCGGGAGCGAAAAGGAACGCTGGTGGTGGACCGTCAACCGGCCGGGGTTGACGCCGTCTGACGGGCTGCATACTCATTCACACTGATGTAAGATTATTCAGTCCGACGTTTCTGCCGTCGGCCACTTGCCGGTTCAGCTCTCAGCGCGGTCCCAGGCTGAACCGGCCGCCAGACTCGAGCTTTCTTTCTGAGACGTGGAAGCAGTGCGGCAGTGCCGCGCTGGGGGGAGGTGTACAGTGCGTCGTCTTCCGCCACAGAAAAGATTCAACACGTCCGGGGACTTCCCACTCTACGACCCCCGGTTCGAGTCCGACGCCTGCGGCACGGGTTTCATCGCCCGGACCTCGGGGGAACCGAGCCACGAGATCCTGGACCTGGCGCTGAAGGCCGTGGGCCGCCTCGAACATCGCGGCGCGATCGCAGCCGACGGTATCAGTGGTGACGGGACCGGGGTTCTGACCGAAGTCCCCCGACGCCTCTTCACGCGAGAAGTCGCTCGGCTCGGCTACGACCTGGGTGCCGATCAACCGCTCGCCGTCGGGCTCGTGTTTCTTCCGCCGAGCCATCAGGCCGCACCGACCTTGCTCGAGCGGGCCCTGGACGCGCACGGGGTGAAGGTACTC
>JBDHCY010000183.1:0-7784 GCA_039591795.1 Gemmatimonadota bacterium
TGGAGCATCCGGAGACCATGTCGGTCGAGCGACAAGGCGCGAACGATCTGCGGTGGGACCCAGCCGGCGTCCAGTGGTCCATTTCGACGGTCTGAGCCGACGACGACGACATCGTGCCCTGCGCGCGCGAGCAAATGCGCCGCCACGAGACCGTCGACGCCTGCGCCGAGGACCACTGCGTGAGTCATCGAGAAGTCGCGCCGTTCCCGAGGATCGCGAGTGCGGCAAGCCGCCCCGATCCCCCCATGATCCCACCACCGGGATGCGTCCCCGAGCCGCACTGGTAGAGCCCCCGGACGGGCGTCGTGTACTTCGCCCATGCGGGTGCCGGCCGGAGAAAGAACAGCTGTTGGAGCGTGAGCTCGCCGTGGAAGATGTTGCCTTCGGTCAGACCGGCCATGCGTTCGACGTCGGCGGGCGTGATCACCTGCCGGTGCAAGATGAGGGACTTGAGGTTGGGTGCGTGCTCGGCGAGCGTGTCGATCACGGCATCGCCGAACGCCTCGCGCCGCGCATCAGTCCACCCACCATTCAAATGATAGGGCGCGTACTGCACGAAGATCGACATCACGTGCTTCCCCGGCGGGGCCATCTCGGGGTCGATCATCGAAGGGATCACGACGTCCATATAGGGACGACGCGAGAACTCCCCGTGTTTGGCGTCATCGTACGCGCGCTCGAGGTAGTCGACGCTCGGGCTGATCGAGACGGCGCCCCTGAGATGCGGCCCGATACCGGGCAGGCACGTGAACTCGGGCACCCCATCCAGCGCAAGGTTCACCTTGCCCGAGGAGCCGCGGAACTTGAATCGGCGGATGTCGTCCACGAACTCGTCGGGCAGGTGCTCGGCCCCGAGGAGGCCCAGAAAGGTGCGACGCGGATCGACGCCGGAGACGACGGCACGGGCCCGCAGCTCTTCACCGCTGGCGA
The DNA here is from genome assembly GCA_039591795.1 of Gemmatimonadota bacterium. GTDB lineage: Bacteria > Gemmatimonadota > Gemmatimonadetes > Gemmatimonadales > GWC2-71-9 > JBDHCY01. The sequence continues at coordinate 931 of JBDHCY010000183.1, forward strand.
GCGCAACACCCACCGCGCCATCACGCTCGACGAGCACCCGCTCCACGGGGGCTTCGGTACGGATCTCGGCGCCGAAGCGTCGGGCCGCCCCGGCAATCGCCTCGCTCACAGACCCCGTGCCACCCTTGGCGAATCCCCATGCTCGGAAGACGCCGTCCAGCTCGCCCATGTAGTGGTGCAACAGCACGTAGGCCGTCCCGGGTGAGCGCGGGCCGAGGAAGGTACCGATGATGCCGCTGGCCGCTTTGGTGGCCTTGAGGGCCTCGGTCTCGAACCATTCGTCGAGGAAGTCCGCCGCGCTCATCGTCATGAGCTTCCACAGCGCGTGGAGCTGCCCGGGGCCGAGGCTTCGAGCGTGCCGGCCCAGCCGGGCGACTGCGGCGAGGTCCCGCGGATCGAGCGAGGTCGGATCGGGAGGCACCATGCCGAGGATCGGCTTGACCGCCCGCGCCATGTGGTGCAGCACGCGCCCGAACTCGTCGTAGGCTTCGGCGTCCCTACGAGAGTGACGCATCAGTTCCCGACGGTTCTGGTCGTGGTCGCTCCACTGGGCCAGATGGTCGCCGTGGGGGAGCGGAGTGAGCGTGCTCTCGAGGGGAAGGATGTGGAGCCCGTGGCGCGGGAGGTCCAGATCACGAATGATCTCGGGCCGCAGCAGGCTCACGACATACGAGAACACCGAGAAGGTGAACCCGGGGAACACTTCTTCGCTCACCGCTGCGCCACCGACGCGCTCGCGGCTCTCGAGCACGACGACGCGTCGCCCCGCACGAGCGAGGTAGGCCCCGGCGACGAGGCCGTTGTGGCCTCCGCCGATGACGACGGCGTCGTAGGGCTTCGCCGTCACCGGCCTCGCCCCCGCCTCGATTCCCGCGGCAATGGGGCCACGGCTCACGCGCGCTTTCGCGGAGGGTCGAAAAACGGCCTCTCGACGATCCGTGCGGGGGCGCGGCGGCGGTGGTGTTCCACGGTCACTTCCATGTCGATCTCCGTACCGGGGCGCGCCCACGCCGCACGCAGGTGCGCGAGCGCGATCGACTTCTTGAGAAGGGGCGACCAACACCCGCTCGTCGCATAGCCGATCTGCTGCCGGCCGGCGTAGACCGGCACGCTCGTTCGCCAGGCGGCCGTTGGGAGCCGGGGCGCCAGTCCGATCTCCGTGAAGAGCCGTTCGAGCGCATCCCATTCCACTTCCAGGCCCACGAACTGCCAGGCGGGTGAGTGTGCGGCTTCGCTCGCGAGGGCGGCTCGTCCAACGAAGTGCTCCTTCTCGAGTCGAACCGCCCAGCCCAGACCGAGCTCGAACGGTGACGAGAGCTGGCGGTCGATGAGCGCTTTTCGCGCGGGGACGTAGTCCACGTCGATCAGCACCAGCCCGGCCTCGATGCGCGCGATGTCGAGCGCCAGGATGCCGGCGGGCGTTATCCCGTACGGTGTGCCGACCTCGATGAGCGCGTCCCACAACCCGAGCGCGTGCTCGGCGTCCAGCCACAGCTCGTACCCCAGGTCGCCGGTGTAACCCGTCCGGGTGATGGTGAGCGCGATGCCGCGGGCTACGGCCGTGGTCGCGCGAAAGTACCCGAGGTCGGCCAGCGTAGCGCCACACAACCGCTCGAGGATCGCGCGCGACGCGGGGCCTTGGAGTGCCAGGGCCGCCGTAGACTCGGACACGTCTTCGATCGCCGCATCGAGGCCCAGTGCGTTGTCGTGGAGCCAGCGCAGGTTGGGGTCGGCGGAGGTCAGACGGAACGTCGTCTCGTCGAGCCGAGCGATCGTCCCGTCGTCGAGCACTTTGCCGGCGGCGTCACACCAAGGCGTGTAGAGCACTTGGCCCATCTTGGCCCGGCTCACGTTGCGTGTGACTACCCGATCGAGCAGGTGCGCCGCGTCGGGCCCTCGGATCAGGTACTTGTAGAGCGGTGAGACGTCGATCAGCGCGGCGGAGCTGCGGATGGCGTGGTACTCGCGCTCGTGGTGTAGCTCGTAGGCGCTCGCGACCACGTATCCCGCCCATCGCCGCCAGTCGTGGCTCGTGCACAGTGCGGCCGTTCGGGGGTGGAATGGCGTGGTCTGGAGCATCGCGAGGTCAAGATTAGGGGCCGGAGCCCGGACGGGGAAGCGTGCCGTGCTGCGTGCCGTGCGCGGGCGAGTGTATCTTGTGCGTGGGCTCCGGGGCGGTTCCCGGGGCCAGATACAGGGCGGTCTGTTTCCAGGGAGGCATCATGCGGTTCGGCGCGATAGCGATCACCCTACTCGCACTCGGCTGTGCGTCGGGCGGAGGGGGGGCACGGTTCACGTTCGGCCCGGTGGAGAGCCCGCTGCAATACGAGGTCAGGAGCAGCCAGATGATCTCCGTGGAGACACCGATGGGCCCTCAAGAGAACTACGACACGGTGGACGTCACGGTGGCACTATCGGTCGGTGAGGCCACGGAGGGCGGCCACCGGTTAATCGCGTCGTTCGACGCGATCGACCTCCGCAGCCACAGCCCCGGTGGAGTCCAGCGCGCCGACGGTGGCGCACTGATCGGCCAGCGTCTCCCGGGAACGCTTCACCTCACCGGCAGCATCGATCTCGACGAGCGGCCCTCGCTGGAAACCAGTCTGTCCGACGTGTTCGATCCATCCGGCTTCCTGACCGATCTCATGCTGCGGATGCCCGCCGACGGCAACACGGACGCGCCATGGGCGGTTCGCGTAGAGTCGAAGTGGGAGACGGCCCTGAGCGTCACCGGCGTCTACGAGGGGACCGCCCAGATCGTGGGAGACACGGTGTGGAATGGCACGCCGGCGAAGATCATTCAATTCGAGGCAGCGGTGCAGCTCAGCGGGAGCGGGATGCCCGCTGGCGCACCTGCCGAGATGGAGCTGGCGTTGAGCGGCACCTCGGCTCGTCGCTACGTGTGGGATCCGGCGCGCGGCGTCATGCTCGCCGGCCGTGCCATCGACGACGCCTCAGGTTCGATCTCGATACCGGACATGAACCTCGTCCTGGAGGCCGCCGTCGAGGGGCAGTGGAGCGCCGAGCTCAAGCCGTGAAGCCGTTCGACATGTCGCTCGTCCAGCGCGGCGCCCGGCTGCGCCGCACGCCGTTCTTCGACGCGACCCAGCGCTACGGTGCGATCGGGTACACGGTCTACAACCACATGCTCTTCCCGATCGGTTTCGGCGATCTGGACGACGAGTACTGGCACCTGCTCAACCACGTAACGCTCTGGGACGTCGCCGTCGAGCGGCAGGTGGAGATCACCGGGCCCGACGCATTCACGTTCACCAACATGCTCACGCCGCGCGATCTGTCGCGCTGCGCCGTCGGTCAGGGCAAGTACGTCGTGATCACCGGCGACGACGGCGGCATCATCAACGATCCGGTCCTCCTCCGGCTCGGAGAGAACCACTTCTGGCTGGCACTCGCAGACAGCGACGTGCTCCTCTGGGCACGCGGGCTCGCCAAGCATGCGGGGCTCGATGTCGAGATCACCGAACCCGACGTCTCCCCGCTCCAGGTGCAGGGCCCGAAGGCGAAGGCCGTCGTGCAGACCCTCTTCGGCGATCGGGTGCTCGACCTGGGCTATTACTACTTCCTCGAGACGTCGCTCGACGGCATTCCGGTCGTCGTCACGCGGACAGGATGGTCGGGCGAGGTTGGCTACGAGGTCTATCTGCGAGACGGGAGCAGGGGCGACGAGCTGTGGGAGCGGATCATGGAAGCGGGTAAGCCACACCAGATCCGCCCCACCGGCCCGTCAGACATTCGTCGTATCGAGGCGGGGATCTTGAACTGGGGTGCCGACATCGGCCTCGACGACACGCCCTATCACGTGGGTCTCGGCTGGCTCGTGGATGCCGACAAGCCGGCGGACTATCTCGGCCGCACGGCACTCCAAGCCGTGAAGGCGCGTGGCGTGGCCCGGAAGCTCGTCGGTCTCGAGATCCACGGCCCGCGCATCGAGTTCAACTACACCAAGTGGCCCGTAGCGGCGAGCGGTCAGACGGTCGGCCGCGTGACCTCGGCGATCTATTCGCCGCGGCTCGAGAAGAACATCGGCTACGCGATGGTACCCGTGGAGCACACCGAGCTCAGGACGGAGCTCACCGTTTCGATTGCTGCAGACGACGACCGCGCGGCCACCGTGGTTCCGAAGCCGTTCGTGGATCCGAAGAAGGAGATTCCGAAGGCGTAACCACGGCTGCGTGAAGCGAGGAGCCTTCGGAGCATGACCTCCTGGCCGGCGTCACGAGTCGCGTCCCTCCGGGTCGAGACTCCTGGGTGTGCCAACCGCATCCACTTCAACAATGCCGGTGCCGGCTTGATGCCGCAGCCGGTGATCGACTCGATCAAGGACCACATCGATCTCGAGGCGCGGATCGGGGGCTACGAGGCCGCTCACGCGCGAGCGCACGAGATCGAAGAAGCATACCGCGCCGTGGCCGACCTCGTGAGCGCGGCGCCGCGCAACGTCGCATTCGTCGAGAACGCAACCGTTGCGTACGCGCAAGTGCTATCGTCCATTCCCTTCGAACGTGGCGACGTCGTGGTCACCACGACCAACGACTACATCTCGAACCAGCTCATGTTCTTGTCGCTTCACAAGCGGCTTGGCGTCGAGGTCGTGCGGACTCCGAACACCGCAGCCGGCGAGGTGGACGTCGCCGGGTTGCGCTCGTCCCTGGCGCGCAAGCGACCACGACTCGTGGCGGTGACGCACGTTCCGACGAACTCGGGTCTCGTGCAGCCGATCGAGGCGATCGGCACGGTGTGCCGGGAGTTCGAGACGCTGTATCTGGTGGACGGGTGTCAATCGGTCGGACAACGAGCGATCGACGTGGGGGCGATCGGGTGTGACTTCTTCAGCGCGACGAGTCGCAAGTTTCTTCGAGGACCGCGCGGCGCCGGGTTCCTGTTCGCGTCCGATCGGGTGCTGGAGCTGGGGCTCGAGCCGCTGCTCGTCGACATGCGCGGTGCCCTGTGGATCGCGCCCGATGAGTACGCGCTCGTGCCATCGGCGCGGCGCTTCGAGAACTGGGAGTTCGCCTACGCTCTGGTGCTAGGCACGGGCGCGGCGGCCAAGTACGCGCAGCGCGTGGGCGTGGAGGACATTGCGGAGCGGACGACCGCCCTCGGCGAGCAGCTTCGCGAGCGAGCGACGGCCGAAGGGCTTCGTGTGCTCGACCATGGGGCCGATCGCTGCGCCATCGTGACCCTGCAGATTCCGGGATGGAGGCCGGGAGCGTTCCACGCCGAACTCGAGGCACGCGGCATCAACTCGACCGTGAGCACGCGCGCCTACGCCGTCATCGACTTCGACGCCAAGGGGGTCGAGTGGGCGATTCGTCTGTCGCCGCACTATTACAACACCGAGGACGAGGTCAACGAGGTCGTGGAGGCGGTGGCGGAACTGGTACGGAAGGGCCGCGCCTGAGGAGTTCCTGAACCGCAGCTTCACCGATCGAAAGGCGACCGCCCCCGCTTCGTACGGATCACCACCACGCCGCCCGCGCCGCGGGAGCCATACAGCGACGCCGCCGCCGCCCCGCGTAACACCTCGATGCTCTCGACGTCGCCGGCGACGAGATCGATGATGCGGTTGGTCGCGTCCACCTGCCCGCCCGTAACGCTCGCGACGCCTGAGGGAATGCTGGCATCGCTCACCAAGATGCCGTCCACGATGTAGAGCGGCGTGTTCGGCAGCGTGAGCGACGTGACGCCCCTGAGGCGCACCTGCCACGCTCCACCGGGGACGCCGGAGTTGCGTTGGATGTCGGCGCCCACCTGCTTCCCCGCCAGCGCCTCGGGGATCCCCGCCGCCGGCACTCGCTCGAGCTCCCCCGCCTGCATCGCGGCGACGGACCCTCCTGGGCGCTGCGCGTCTGCTGAGACGCCCTCGAGCGACACTGCCCGCGGCTCCAAGGCGATTCCAACGACCTCGGTCCCTTGAGCCAGCGTAAGCGTGTGCGCGGCATACCCCGGACAGCGGAACGTGAGCTTCACCTCCCCGTCTACCGGAACGTGTAGCACGAAGACGCCGTCAGGACGGATCTTGTCGCGCGTGCGTGTCCCCTCGAGCACCACCTCACCGGCGGGGATGGACAGGCCCGTGATGCGATCGACGACCACTCCGGCAATGGTGCGGGTCTGTGGCGCAGCAGGGCTCGCGACAGCACACAGCGCGGCGAGCGCGAGCAGGGATCGGGCGGACATGACGTCCTCCACTGGTGGGGCAACAGCTCCTCGATTCAACATGGCGAGCGCGACCGATCGCGGTCAACCCTGCCGCACGAGAGCGACTGCGGTCGTCCTTGCCACCCCTTGGGAAGTGGGATAACTACTGCGACGATTCGCCGTCGCTCGAGCCAGACGAGTATCGCATCACTGGAGGTTGGTGAAGCTCATGAGAGCGCCCTCGAGACGTTTCGCGCCGCTGCTAGCCCTCGTCGCTGGAGCGGCCTGCGCGGTCGGCCCGGACTACGAGACGCCGGTCACCCCCGTCGCCGACGAGTGGCAGTCCGCCGTAGCAATGGAGATGGCGCCGGACGAGCCGGACATCGTCGTCTGGTGGGAGCAGTTCGACGACCCGCTGCTCACCGATCTGGTGCGGCGAGCCGAGCTCCAAAACCTCAGTCTCCGGATCGCCGTCGCCCGAGTTGCCGAAGCAAGAGCCACCCGGGGGATCGCCAAAGGCGATCTCTATCCAGATCTCGTCCTGACGGGTGCCTATTCCTACGCGAAGATCAGCGAGAACAGCCCCACCGGGCAGATCATCACCGGGTCCGGTGCCGAGATCGAGCCCCAGGAGCAGTGGGAGACGAGCGCGTCGTCGTTCTGGGAGATCGATCTCTTCGGCAGGGTGCGGC
>JBDHCY010000184.1:0-18444 GCA_039591795.1 Gemmatimonadota bacterium
TCGACTCTACCCTTCTTGACGGTTCCAAAGCCCGGGCGATAGCGTTAAGTTTCTGTCGAACAGTAACTTAGCTCATCGGACGCCGCATGCCCCGGAGCTCCACGACAGCCGCACCCCTGACGACTACCGCCCCCCTCGCTCTGACCGTCAACGGCGACGCGGTCGAGTTGGCGGTTCGACCTCACAAGACGCTGCTCGAAGTGCTGCGTGAGGATTTGGGGCTCACCGGGACCAAGCACGGCTGTGAACTGGGTGAGTGCGGCACCTGCGCCGTTCTCCTCGATGGCGAGCCCGTCCTGTCGTGTCTCGTGCTCGGTGTCGCATGTCAGGGACGGTCGGTCGCCACCGTCGAAGGGATGGCCGACGGCCCGACGCTTCATCCGTTGCAGGATACATTCGCGGAGCTTGGTGCCGCGCAGTGCGGCTACTGCACGCCGGGGTTCCTGCTGACCGCGCAGGCGCTGCTGAACGAACGGCCGAACCCCACGCGTGACGAGATCAAGTCGGCGCTGGCCGGCAATCTCTGTCGCTGCACCGGCTACTTGAAGATCTACGAAGCCGTCGAGTTGGCGGCGGCCCGCATGCGGGGCGAGCGCTGATGTCGGCGCACAAGGTCGTCGGACGGCCGCTCAGAAAGGTCGACGCGACCGACAAGGTCACCGGCAAGACGATCTTCGCCGACGACATCGACCTGCCTCGTATGCTCTACTGCAAGCTGCTCCGCAGCCACCTGCCTCACGCGCGGATCGTCAAAGTCGACGTGGGGAAGGCGCTGGCAGTGCCCGGCGTCGTTGCCGCGCTGACCGGAAAGGACTTCCCCATTCCGTTCGGGATCCTACCGGTGAGCCAGGACGAGCACGCCCTCTGCCCGGACGTCGTGCGCTACGTCGGCGACCCCATCGCCGCTGTCGCAGCGCTCGATGAAGAGACGGCGACCGCAGCACTCGACCTGATCGACGTCGAGCTCGAGGCGCTTCCGTCCATTGCTTCGATCGACGACGCGCTGACCAAACCCGAGCCGCGGATCCACGACTACGGCGAGGAAGGGAACGTCCACAAGTACGTCGCGCTCGAGTTCGGTGACGTGGACGAGGGCTTTCAGGAAGCCGATCACATCCAAGAAGACCTGCTCTTCTACGAGGGGAACACGCATCTCCCGATGGAGCAGCACGCGGCCGTTGCCGAGTGGTCGGCCGACGGCAGGCTCACGCTGTGGTCGAGCACGCAGACGCCGCACTACGTGCATCGCGCGGCAGCGAAGGTGCTCGGGCTTGCGCCCGCACGCGTCCGCGTGATCGCGACGCCCAACGGGGGCGGCTTCGGCGGCAAGAGCGATCCGTTCAGCCACGAGATCGTCGTCGGGAAGCTCGCCACGCTCACCGGCCGGCCGGTGAAGATCACGCTCACGCGTGAGGAGGTTTTCTACTGCCACCGCGGACGCCATCCCACACTCATGTGGGTGAAGACCGGGGTCACCCAGGACGGTGCCATCACGGCAATGCACTTCCGTTCGGCGCTCGACGGTGGTGGATACGGCTCCTACGGTGTCGCCAGCACCTATTACACGGGCGCGCTGCAGACCGTCACCTACGACATCAAGCGCTACAAGTTCGAGGGCGTGCGCGTGTTCACCAACAAGCCCGCCTGCGGACCCAAGCGTGGGCACGGGACGCCGCAGCCCCGCTTCGCCGTCGAAGTGCACCTCGACAAGATCGCCGAAGCGATCGGGCACGATCCGGCAGAGCTCCGCCTCAGGCACCTCGTTCCGCCGCACTCGGTGACCGCCAATTACCTGCGCGTTGGCTCCATGGGGCTCGGCGCGTGCATCGAAGCAGCCGTGGAGCGGAGCGGCTGGCGCGACAAATTCCGGAAGCTCCCCTTCGGTCGGGGCGTGGGCATCGCGTGCTCGAGTTACATCTCGGGTGCGGGGTTGCCGATCTACTGGAACAACATGCCGCACTCGGGCGTGACGCTGAAGCTCGACCGGGGCGGCGGCGTGGCCGTCTTCTGCGGCTCGACCGATATCGGCCAGGGGTCCGACTCCGTCCTCGCCTACGTCGTCGCCGAAGTGCTCGGTGTCGATCCGTTCGACATTCGCGTCGTGACCGCCGACACCGACCTCACGCCGGTCGACCTTGGCAGCTACTCGAGTCGTGTGACGCTCATGACCGGGAACGCGGCGCTACAGGCTGCCGAGCGGGCGCGCGAGATCGTGGCAAAGGCAGTCGCGGAGACGCTCGAGGCCCCGGCCACCGAGCTGGTGTTCGCCGACGGGAGAGTCTTCCACGCCGCCGACCCCGCGCGGGCGCTGAGGTTTGCCGACGCCGTGGTACTCGCCGAAGCGAAGTTCGGCACGGTGGCGACGGTGGGGAGCTACACACCGCCGCGCTCGCCGGGCCGCTACAAGGGAGCTGGCGTGGGGCCGTCGCCCGCGTACAGCTACTCCACTGCGGTCGCCGAGGTCGATGTCGATCCCGAAACCGGCATCGTGGTGGTCGAGAAGGTCTGGATCGCGCACGACGTGGGGCAGTGCATCAACCCCATGCTCGTCGTGGGCCAGGTCGAAGGGTCAGTCTACATGGGGCTCGGCGAGGCATTGATGGAAGAGATGGCCTACCGGGCCAACCGGAACGTGGTGCATAAGTTCCCGAGCATGCTCGAGTACAAGAGCCCGACCACGTTCGAGATGTGCGACGTCGAGACCGTGCTCATCGAAGACCCCGACCCGAACGGGCCGTACGGCGCGAAAGAAGTGGGGCAGGGCCCGTTGCTCCCGGTACCCCCGGCCGTGGCGAACGCCGTCTACGACGCGGTAGGCGTCCGGGTGGACGAGGTGCCGGTGACCCCCGAGAAGGTGCTCAAGGCGCTCAAGGCCAAGCTCAAGGGCGACGAGGGCCGGTATGGGCCGGCGGCCTTTCCCGAGGTCTCCTGGCCGGACCCGATCCGCGTGCCGCCGCCCTGGGCGGGAGGCACCGGGCGCGCACTCGAGATCGAGGCCGCGGCGGGAGACGACTGATGCTGCGGCTACCCGATTTCCGGTACGTCGTCCCGCGGACGGTCAAGGAGGCAGTGCGGATCAAAGCGGAGCACGGGCCCGAGGCGATGTACGTGGCGGGCGGCACCGATCTCTACCCCAACATGAAGCGGCGGCAGCAGACGCCCTCAGTCGTGATTCAAGTCGCGCATCTCAGCAAGCTGCGCGGCATGCGGGCGAGCAAGGGCCGGGGCCTCAGGGTCGGGGCCGGCGAGACCCTCACGGCACTGGACCGGCATCCCCGGCTGCGCCGCCGTTACGGCGCGCTGGCACATGCGGCTGCCGAGGTCTCGACGCCCTTGCTCAGAAACATGGGCACCTTCGGCGGCAACCTCTGCCTCGACACGCGGTGCAACTACTACGATCAGACATACGAGTGGCGGAAGGCAATCGACTTCTGCATGAAGAAAGACGGAGCGATCTGTTGGGTGGCACCGTCCTCCCCCAAATGTTGGGCCGTGAACTCGAGTGACACTGCTCCGGTCGCGGTCGCACTCGGCGTAGAGATCGAGCTGGTCGGCCCCGAGGGCGAGCGAACCATCCCCGCCCACGCGCTCTACAAGAACGACGGCATCGACTATCTCGGAAAGCAGCCGGACGAGCTCGTGGCCGGTGCCTGGCTCCCGGAACCCGATGGCTGGACGGCGAGCTATGTGAAGCTTCGCCGGCGCGGGAGCTTCGACTTTCCGGTGCTCGGCGTGGCGGCGTGGGTCAAGCGAGACGGAAAAGCCGCAGACGCCCCGGTGGTCGATGCGCGGATCGTGTTGGGCGCGGTGGCGTCCTACCCGATGCCGGTGCCTGCGGCGGCTGAGGCGCTGCTGGGCCGCCCGCTGACCGACGAATCGATCCACGACGCAGCCGAGGCGGCGTGGCGCCCTGCGAAGCCGATGGACAACACCGATCATCTCCTCTCCTGGCGCAAGGAGATGGTGCGAGTGCACGTGGGGAGGGTGCTTCGGGGGCTGGCGTGACGATCCCATCGACAGCGCGGCAGTGAACCCTCAAAAGCCTGCCGTCACTCCTCGGCTTGGTTCGAGCTGCGCGAGGAACTCGTGCACCGGGACGCAGCGTATGCCATCGATCAGTATGCGATCGGCGCCTCGATAAAGCAGGATCGGCTCAGACTCCGGCCAGTCGGCAACGAACGCCCGCAGCGAGCGCACATCCGAACGCCGAACCGTCGCCCCGTTCTTCACTTCCACAGCCCAGAAGCCGTCCGCTCCGTAGAGCACGAAGTCCACTTCGACGCCAGAGCGGGTACGCCAGTACGCGAGCTCGACCTCCGAGCGGGAGCACGCGGCCCATGCGCGAAGATGCTGGGCTACGAGCCCCTCGAGGGCCGCGCCTTCGATTTCCTGCGGCCGGTCGAGAGGGCCGTGTGGCCGGAGTGATCGGAAGACGCCTGCGTCGAAGAAGTAGAACTTGGGGTGAGCGGCGGTTGCACGCTGCGCGCGCTTTGCGAACACAGGTAGGCGGAACGCGAGCAGGAGATCCTGGAGAATCTCGAGGTAGCCTTCCACTGTCTTGCGGCTCACCTGCGCCTCGCGGGCCACGTTGCTCACGTTGAGCACGCCGGCGTGGGAGAAGCTCACCGCTTCGAGGAAGCGCGCGAAGCTGCCGAGGGTTCGCACCATTCCTTCCGCCTGCACCTCCTGCTCGAGATACAGGCCGGCGTACGCGCCCAACACGTCCGTCGGCTCATCAGCCATCACCACCAGCGGGACGAGGCCTTCGCGTAGAGCTCGTTCCAGATCGAACCCGGGCAGCTCCGATGCCATGAAGGGGTGCATCGTGCGGAGTACCGCACGCCCGGCGAGCAGGTCGATGCCACCACGCCGGAGCTTCCGCGCGCTCGAGCCGGTAAGCACGAATCGGCGTGCGTGCCCCGACTCGAGGATGTCATGCACCACGGTCAAGAGCTCGGGCACGCGCTGCACTTCGTCGAGCACGACATCGGCTCGGTCCGGATTACCGAGCACCAGTTCACGCAGTCGCTCCGGGCGCGCCTGAAGCTCCCGGAAGACCTCGGGGCGGAGGAGATTGACCAACAGGGCATCCGGAAGCTCGTGCTTGAGCCACGTGGTCTTGCCCGTTCCGCGCGGACCGAAGAGGAAGCAGCTCTGTCCAGGGACAGCGAGGAATCGTGGTATCGCCGCCATTATGGGACTCAAAATGGCGATATCGTTGCCAGTATGCAAGAAGGGGACGCTACCGCTTGAACGACGACGTCACCGCCGCAGGTACGCTCGAAGATCTCCCACGTCCAGCCGCCCGTTGCGGTTCCCTTCGTTGTCGAGCAGCTGGCGCTGGGTTGCGGTGAGATTCGCCCCGCGCACCAACCCGGCCATCAAATCACGGTCGGCGAACACCGGTAACGTGATCGCGAGGGGAATCGTGGATGTCGCGGCGATCTGGCGAGCGTCCGTGATGCGCACCCGCAGGTCGAACGCGCCGCTCTCGAGGGCCGCCCCCTCGAGGAAGAGCTGGTCGCCCTCGATCCGCGCCACCACGCCCGTCGGTCGGCCACCTACCTCGAGCCCTCCGACATACGGCATGGCACCGCCCCCGACTGGGTAAGCGAGCTGCAACGAGTCGCCAGCCACCACCGTGTCCGGTGCGTCCGACCGCACGACGAGCGGTGTTTCAGCGGTCGAAATCACGAGCCGAGCCGCACCATCAAGCAACTCCATCGAGTGAATGGTCACCGTGGATGGCGTGCCGTCGGCCCGCCGGCTCGAGGGTGTCGTCAGGTTCGATAGACGCCCGACCACTCCCCCGACCGCGAAGATGTCCGACGCCGTGCCTCTGTTCCCGCCCTCGAGGTGTGAGCGCACCAGGGTCGAGTCGGAGTCGGCCTCGATGAGACCGATTCGATAGTGCCGTGGCCCTGCCGGATCGGGGCGCAGCGAAGCCGTGCGATCGTGCCGGTAGATCAACACCCCAGAGGCCGGCAGGTCGACGTCGAACCCGCTCGTCGGCCGGTGCTCGATGAGGAACGACTCCTGACCGGCATCGTCGAGAAAGATCTCGAGCCCTCGGAGCGACGTCTGCACGGGTTGGAGAGTGAACTCCTCATACCGCACGTCGCCCACCGCTTCGAGCGTGATCCAGCCGAGCCGCTCTCGCGTCCATGGGGAGAAATGCGTGGGCCCGAAGGGCTCGCGCTGACCGACCGGCCCGCAGCTCCAGGCGCCGCCGGCCATGAGCCCGAAACACCCCAGCACCCAGCGTCGATTCTCCGGCAGAATGCCGCTGAGGTCGGAAGTCGTGACGTGGTAGATGTCGGGCTGGCCCAACTCGTGTCCCAACTCGTGAGCGATGGTGGCGACACGCGTGACCGGTTGGCCGTCGCAATCGGAGGCGCTCACGATGACGTAGGAATTGGCGGTGATGGGCAGGCCTGCCACGCCGGTGTCGGACGAGGCCCAGGGCAGGCCACCGTTCCTGCCCGCCAGGCCCGACTTGTGGGGCCACACGCCCGGCCCCCCGCACGATCGAGCCACCTCGGCGAACATGAACGTGAGTGCGTCCACCTGTCCGTCGTCATCACCGCTGTTGGCGATTCCATCCGGTCCGTCGTTGTCGAACAGCCGGAAATCGAGCGCGGTGTCGGTGGCTGCGAGCGCCTGGAGCAGGTAATCACCAAAGGCCGGCCCAATGCCCAGGACCGACGCATCGCCGCCCGTGCCGTCTCCCAGGGTGACCGATGAGCGGCTCCACGGCCCTGCCGCGCCGGTCACCGTGAGCGCCCCACCAGATGCCTCCTCGAAGAAGGCCGAGAGTGAGGTTGGATTGCCCGCGCCAAAGAAGACCTGCTGCACGTGATCCGCGGCGGTCTGCGGCTCGGGCGAGTCGGCGAAGAGCGCGGGAACGATCATCATCGTCAAGACGCCCGACACCGCTTGGCCGTGCTGTGCCGCCTCTGCCGCACGGCGGGCCCATGCGCCCGCGCCGGGCGATGGCGCCGGCCCGAGCGGTGCCAATCCCAGGCGGGCACGCAACGAGTCGAGATCCTCCACGTGCTGCCCTTGCGCCGCCGGTGCCAGCACGATGAGGACGAGAGCGAGGCAAGCCGTCCACGCTTTGCTGTGTCGACGCCCTCGTGAATCCCCGCCGCGTCGCATGCCACGCGTGACGCCAACCGTGTCGGAGATCATCGAATCTCCACGTGATAGCCAGCCGTCTGTGACCGCATCGTGTCATCGGGTCCCGAGACCTCGATGAGCTGAGCGTCGCGCAGCTGCCCGCCGGCCCGAACGTGAATCCGGAAGCTCAACTCCCCCGGCGTATCGCGTGCCACCATGACCCACGTCGTATCGGCGATGACGTCGGTCAAGAGCCAACCGGTGGCCGTCGCTTCGACGCGGTCGATCCCACCTTCGAGCCGCACGAGGGCGGCGCCTTCGGGTCCGTTGGGTGAGAGGACGTGGAGCGAAACCGGATTCGTGACCTGAGGCCCGGCGTCGCGGCAGGTCGCCAAGACAAGCGCGAGGAGCGCGACCGCAACGAGGCGGCGCGTGAAGAGGTGGTCCTGACACATCAAAGGAAGGCTCCCGACGGCGCGAGCGCCTCGAACGTCCTCGCGATGTCACCGGAAGCTCACCGCGAGAACACTCAACCGCTCGTCAGGACAAAGATAGACCGTGCGGTGGAGCACTTCTAGTAGCGCTGCAGCATCTGCCGGGCTACGCCGGTGTCGAGCGTTGAGCCGGACGTGTCACTCGTGGCGCTCAGCGCACACCTGTGGGATCTCCCGAGGTGCTCGCGGCACCCGAGGGGGCAGCGATCGCCGGGTGGGAGCAGCTCACGCTCCTCCTCTCGGCTGGACCCGCCGGCTTGCGCGCCATCCTCGTCGTGCTCGACGAGGCCGGGCAGGTGATCAGTGCCTCGGACATGGTCCTCTACCGCTCTGCGCCCAGCCCGGTCACCGATTCACCAGAGCCTTCGTCAGCCTTCATGCGCCAGCAGAGCATCGGTGGTCGCTTCGAACCCGACGGCACGTTTCAGGGTACTTCTTGGCAGACGGAGGGCCCCGAGCCGGTCGAGGACGAGGCGCCGAACTGGGTGTCGACTCCATCGGAGCCAACCGAAGAGGATGTGGCGGCACTCCGCACGCTGGTCGCCGAAGTGATGCGACGGCTTCCGTCACGCGATTCGCAGTAGAAGGAGTTCGCATGATCCCGTTCCGCCCCATGCTGCTCGCCGCACTCCCACTGGCGGCCTGGCTCGTCACCGAAACGGGTTCGAGAGAGATCGAATCCCACGCCGTGACCCACGGTGAAGACTCGGTCGCCTACTCCGCCGTTCAGCTCGTGCTGGACGCCAAGTGCGCGAGCTGTCACGCGGGGCCCGCGGCGCCCCAGGGACTCCGACTCGATTCCTGGGACGGCGTCGTGGCCGGGTCCGATGAGCAAACGGCGGTCGTTCCTTTCGATCCGAGTCACAGTCTCCTCGTTGGCATGGCGACGCGACTGGCAGGCGGACCGCACCCGAAAGAGGCCGGTGGAGACGAGCTGACGGAGGCCGAGGCGACGTTGCTCTCGACGTGGGTCGAGCAGGGAGCGCGCTCGGCGGACGGAGCCGTCCCGTACGCCGACGCGCGACAGTTGCTCTACGTGGCGAACCAGGCCGTGGCCATGGCGTCGGTGATCGACATGGAGACGAACCGCTTGATCCGCACCGTCGATCTCCAAGCGCTCGGTTTTCCCCCCAACGCCATGCCGCACCACATCGCCGTGGAGCCGGATGGCTCGTACTGGTACCTGTCCCTCATCGCCGCCAACGCTGTGCTGAAGTTCGACCGGACAAACCGCCTGGTCGGGCACGTGGAGATCGAGCGCCCAGGGTTGGTGGCACTCGATCCTTCTAGCGATAAACTGTTCGTGGCTCGATCGATGGTGGCGGTGAACCCACCGTCGTCGGTTGGCGTCGTACGCCGCAGCGACATGAATCTCGAAGAGTTGGAGACGTTCGTCCCGCGGCCGCACGCGCTCGCTGTCAGACCGGGGGGGCAGGCCGTCTTCACCGCGAGCCTCGCCGTGAACCAGATCGCCGTGATCGATCCCGAGGAGGAGACGGTCGAGCTCGCCACGCTGTCGGACGACCGCCCCCACACGTTCATCGGGCTCGCTGTCTCACCCGACGGCCGTTGGATGGTGGGAACGACCGAGCTCACCTCGAAGGTGTTCGTGTTCGACCTGACCCACCTGCCCGACATGACCCCGGTCGACACGATCGACGTCAACCCGGCACCCTGGCATCCGGTCTTCACGCCGGACGGCCGCTGGGTCTATGTGGGCAACAACTGGGGGAACAGCGTCACGGTGATCGACATGGAAGACCGGCAGGTCGAGACGGTCATCGAGGGAACCGGAATCGCTCAACCCCACGGCAGCGCCGTCTCGCCCGATGGGCGCTACGCCTACATCTCCAGCCGAAACCTCGAGATGCCCGAGGGACACAGCAAGGCAGCGCACCGGTATGCTCCGCGCTACGACCTGGGTGACAACCAGACCGCTGGAACGGTGATCGTCATCGACACGGACACGCACGAGATCGTGCGCGTGATCGAGATTCCCGACTACGGGTCGGGGCTCGGCACCGCGGCGAGGCAGCCGTGAGGGCCGGAGGGGGACGGGGCTCCCCACCGCCCCTGACCGCCCGTGACCGCCCTGACTGCCCCACCCCGCGTGGCCACCCCGCGAAGGGCTTCGGCCTCACGCTCGCGCTCCTCGCACTCGGTCTGACGACGTCCGGGTCGGCTCAGGGGTCGAGTGCGTATCGCGTTGCGACGGTGCCCAACCCCGCAACGCTTAGCGGGCGAGCCCTATTCGCGGGTGACGTGCCCCGGGCGCGGCGGTTCATGATCACCAAGGACGTCGAGGTCTGCGGGTTGGGCTACCGAGAGCGCGCGGAAGTGGAAGTCTCGGACGGACGCGGTCTCATGAACGTGGTCGTGATCGTCGAGGGGATCGAGGTGGGGAAGCCGTGGGCCGATGGGTCCGCGCGCTACGTCCTCAACCAAGAGCACTGTGTGTTCGCCCCGCACGTCCAGGTGGTTCCCAAAGGCGCCGAACTCGATATTCTGAACCCCGACCCGATCCTGCACAACATCCACAGCTTTGAGGCAATCGGGAGCTCGTGGCGCACACTCTTCAACTTCGGCCAGCCGCCAGAGAAGGAAACGATCACGCATCGACTGCGGCCGCGGCGTGGAAACCAGATCAGATTGGAGTGCGATGCGCACGACTTCATGCTCGGATGGATCTACGCCGCGGAGAGCCCGTACACCGTCGTCGTGGACGAGAGCGGGCGGTTCGTGATCGACGGGATCCCGCCCGGCACCTACACGATCCGCGCGTGGCATCCGTATCTGGGGACGCTGGAGCAGGAGGTCACGCTTGCGCCGGACGGGCGGTCCGATACCGTCTTCGAGTTCTCCTCCAACTAAGGTTGGCCGTGTCACGCTCCGGCCCGTCTCGTGGTTCGGGTAGCGCAGCGCGAAGATTGGTGGCGTCCGGTGCCTCAGGTCTCATGGTGGTGCTCGTCGCCGTGCTATCGGCCTGCGCCCCTACGGACGACGCTCCTCCACCCGACCGAGAGCTTGGCGCGCCACCTGCGACTGTCGCCGATCCCGCGGTAGCAGGCACCTACACCGCGACCGGCGTGGAGGGAGGCGGCAGCATCCGGGGCACCGTCTTCATGACGGGTGTCCTACCGCCGCCGCGGACTGTCGCCGTCACCGAGGGCATCGAGACGTGCGGTCCGGAACGCGAGATCCAGGCGGTTCAGGTAGGCGGGGGCGGGGAGCTGCGACACGCGGTCGTGTCCCTGGCAGACATCGCACGCGGCAAAGCGCCAGAGCCTGGGGCGGTTGCCAAGACCCTGGATCAACGAGGGTGCGAGTTCGTTCCTCACATGCTGTTGGTGGCGCCCGGAGAGTCGATCCGGGTCCTCAACAGCGATCCATTGACGCACAACCTGCACACTGCGTCTTTCGAGAATCGATCGATCAACCGAACGCAGCCGGTTGGCGGGGGTGAGATCGAGCTGAGCTTCACGGCACCCGAGCGGGTGAGGGTCCGGTGCGACCTGCACCCCTGGATGAGCGCGTGGGTCATCGTGACGGAACACCCCTACTATGCGATCACCGACCCGACGGGTACCTTCGTGCTCTCGAACGTTCCCCCGGGCACGTACACCATGGAGATCTGGCACGAAGCGGTGGGCACGAGTACGCAGACGGTGACCGTTGTGGCCAACGACACGGCGGTCGTGCGCATCGAGCTAGCCATGCCGCGCTGACCGTGTGATGCGCGGGCGGCACTCTCCCTCCGACCGACGCGCGGTGGCCGTACGCCTCGCCTTCGTGGGCGTGGTGGCGGTTGGACTCTCCGTTCTCCTCACAGACCCGCTCTGGACCCAGGGCGATCCGCTCACCAGAGTCGACGACGTCCGGACGTTCTTCGGTTTCAGCCCCCGAAGCACGATCTGGGTCGTTGCACAGCTCCACCTCCTGTTCGCGGCATTCGTGGTGGGCGTGCCCTGGTTCACGGTGATCGTCGAGATCGTTGGGTGGCGCCTGGGCGATGCGCGCTACGATCGACTCGCCCACGAATTCACCAAGCTGTTCGCCGCCGCATTCGCCACGACGGCAGCCCTGGGCGGACTGCTCACCTTCACCCTGTTCGGCCTCTACCCCCGGTTCTCGAACTACTTCTTCGGCATCTTCTCCCCGGTGCTCTACGTGTACGGGGGCGTCTTTCTCTTCGAGACGGCTGCGCTCTACCTCTACTACAACACGTGGGAGCGACTCCAGGACAAGAAGCTCCTCCACATTGGGTTGGGGATGTTCCTCGTCGCGGTCGGGACGGGGATCGTCTTCATCGGTAGCTCCATGTCTTCGTACATGATGTCGCCCTCGGGCGTCGACGAGACTGGGACGTTCGTGGGCACGACCTGGCAGGCGGTGGCCAACCCGCTGTGGATTCCGGTGGTCGTACATCGCCTCCTGGGCAATCTCACCTTCGGCGGGTTCGTCGTCTGCGCCTATGCCGCCGTCAAATACCTGAACTCGACCACCACTGATGAACGGGCGCACTACGATTGGATGGGCTACGTGGGGAATTTCGTCGGCCTCATGGGGCTCATCCCGCTGCCCTTCGCCGGCTACTACCTGGGGCGAGAGGTGTACAGCTTCAGCCCGGTCATGGGGAACAACATGATGGGTGGTGACTTCTCGTGGGCGTTCATCATTCAGGCCATGTTGGTCGGGCTCCTGTTCATCGTCGGGAACTACTACCTGTGGGCAGGGATGCGGCGGATCCCCGGAGCCGACCGATACCAGCGGTACATCAAGTACTACGTCGTGATTCTCATCGCCTGCGTGGCGGTCTGGCTCACCCCGCGCAACCTCCCGTTGAGTGCGGCTGAAGAGCTCGCCATCGGTGGCCAGGTCCACCCGGTGCTGGGTGCGCTCGGGCTCATGTCGACCAAGAACGCCGTGATCAACTTGATCATCCTCACGACGTTTCTGAGCTTCTTGCTCTACCGGCGCGCCAACAAGAGCGACGTGGTGCCGATGTCGCAGCAGGGGTTGGGCGCCAAGGCGCTCGTGGTCGCGGCCGGGGTCGCAAGCGCCGCGATCCTCGGCTGGTACGCGAAGGTGCTGCTGACCCTGAGCCCCGAGGCACTGGACCTCACCCCCGACAAAGTGGTCTACTTCCGGGTCACCGCCTCGCTCGTCATCGTGGCGCTCGCGGCGGTGGGCGTATGTGTCGTGCTCACGCTGCGGGGCCGGGGCCATCTCGCCCAGGGGATCTACTTCACCGTCGTGGCCGTGGAGTCGGTCGTCGTGCTTGGCGTGTACGGCTACATCGTGACCACTGCGGCGAATCCGTTCCTGCGGCAGCTGGCCGCGGCGCAGTGGCTCATCCTGATGACCGCACTCCTCGTGATCACGGCCATCGACCTCGCTCTGTACCGTGGCGCCACCAAGATCGGCGGGATTCGCTGGGGCGACGTGACGGCGCGGTCCCAGTATGCGCTCATCTCCCTGTGCGTGATCATCATCATGACGATGGGGATGATGGCATACGTTCGGTCGGGGCTCCGAGAGAACTGGCACATCTACGGTGTCATGGAGGACACGTCGCAGTGGTCGGACACGCCGAGCATCGCAGTCATGACGCGGATGGTAGGCGGCATCACGATCGTGTTCCTGCTTGCCCTCTCGTTCCTCTTCTGGCTAGCCGGCACCTTCGGAAAACGGGTCGATGCGAAGCCGGCTGCTTGAGATTCCGCTCTTCGTGATCGCGCTGGTCGCGCTCTTCGTGTGGGCCGGCGAAGTCGTAACGCGTGCCTCGGGCGCCACACGCCGTGCGGCCCCGGGGGAGGGTGTGTCGCTGGAGAATGGCGAGCGCATCTTCTGGGGTCGAGGCAAGTGCCATACGTGCCACGCCGTGGGCGGCCAAGGACGCTCGGTCCGCGGCCCCAATCTGGGGGAGTCCGACGACGGTCCGGCCATGGCGATCAGGGCAGCGGAGCGCGCCCGGGCGCGCTCCGCTGCGCTCGACCGGGAGGTCTCGCCAACCGACTACCTGGTCGAGTCGCTGACCGAGCCCGCCGCATTCGTGACGGAGGGATTCAAGGACGAGATGCCCGTCGTCTACGAGCCCCCCATTGCCATGACCGCTGACGAGCTCGCGTCGGTGGTGCTCTACCTCCAATCGATCGGAGGTGAGCCCGACCCGGCTGCCATCACGATTCCAGCCGGGGTGCGCGCTCATCGCCTGCGCAGGGAGCTCGCTGCTCCGTGGGAGCCGTACCTCGATGGCGACTCCGCACGCGGGCACGCGCTCTTCTTCGATCCCACGGGTCCGGCCGCGTGCGTCACCTGTCATCAGGTGGGTGACGAGGGTGGGGCGGTGGGACCCGAGTTGACGGGTGTGGCCGGAACCAGAACGGCGGCGTTCATCGTCGAGTCGCTGCTCGAGCCCAGCGCCTCGATTGCCAATGGCTACGAGACCGTGCTGATCGAGTTGGCAACCGGGCGACTCGTGGACGGAGTGGTTCGCCGTGAGACGGCGGACTCCCTATGGCTCGCGACCTCCACCGGAGAGGAATCGGCGTTTGCCACGGCGGAGATCCAGCGACGCCGGACGCAAGAGACGTCGCTCATGCCGGAAGACCTGGCCGGACTGCTCACCGTAACCGAGTTGCACGACCTCTTGGCCTACCTGCGCACGCTTCGGTGACCGCGATGGTCGCCTACCTCGCACTGCGATTCGGCCTCCCCCAGGTGGCCGCGTGGACGGGCCTCTCGGTGCGCCCCGTGCCGGTCCCCCGATTCGCCATGGGGATCTACATGATCTGTGCGGTGGTCGGCGCCCTCGCCTACGTGAGCAGCGACGACCGGCGTTGGCGGCTCTTTCTCGGACCCATCGTTCGCATGCTGGTCGTGGCGCCGGGTGATGGATGGCGCATCCGCGTCGCCGTGCTTGGGGCCGCACCGCTCCTGATCGGGTGGCTGGTGTGGCAGCGCGTGGTTCCGCGTCCCGACATCCCGACCGTGATCCGGCTTCAGCACCCCACACTTCCGGAAGAGTACGGCGCTCTGAGGAACCTGCTCCCCGCGATGACCGACGAGTCGCGCCGCGAGGCCATGGTGCTCTTTCAGAAGAACTGTCGCCCCTGTCACGGCGCCGCGGCCGCTGGCGACGGGCCTCTCGCCCGCGGCCTTCGGCTACGGCCGGTGGACTTCACCGACGGTGGCACGATCGCGTCGGTGGTGGAGTCGTATCCCTTCTGGCGCATCCGCGAGGGACACCTCGCGCTTCCCGACATCGCGACGCCGTGGAACTCCGCCATGCCCCTGTGGGGAGAGCAGCTCCAGGATGACCAAATCTGGCGCATCATCGAGATCGAGTACGAGCTTTCCGGCACGGAGCCGCGGAGACCCGAGGGGAGCGGCCGGTGAGGGCAGCGGGCACGATGCTCGTGCTGACGGCTCTGGCGGCGTCGGGCGGCAACGCGCAATGGCTCGAGCTCGACGTTCCCCAGCGACCAGTGCTGCCGGAGTCTGCCGTGGACGCCGGTCGGTCGATCTACGAGTCGCACTGCTGGTACTGCCACGGCGACGAGGGAGACGGGAACGGTCCCATCGCCGCGTATCTCTGGCCACGGCCTCGCGATTTCACGATCGGGAGCTTCAAGCTCCGCACGACGGGAAGTGGCGAGCTGCCCATCGACGAGGACCTCTTCCGCACCATTTCTCTCGGCCTGCCGGGAACGGCGATGCCGGCGTGGCAGTCGAAGCTCAGTGCGCTCGAGCGGTGGCAGGTCATCGCGTACGTGAAAACGTTCGCCGACGGCATGTTCGAAGACGAGACCTTTGATCCGTATCGGGCCGTGGTCGAGGTCGGGCAGCCACCTCGGGAGTCGAGCGAGTCGCAGATTGCTGCGGGCGAGCGCGTCTTCGAGGAGTCCGACTGTTGGGAATGTCACGGCATGGCTGGGCGCGGCGATGGGCAGAAGGCTCCCGACCTCGAGGACGACTGGGGGTATCCCCTCTGGGCGACCGATCTCGAGTTGGGGTGGAAGTTCAGGGGTGGGAGCACCGCCCGCGACATCTACGTCAGATTGACCACCGGCATGGACGGGTCCCCCATGCCCTCGTATGTCGAGTCGCTCACCAACGAGGAACGCTGGCAGGTGGCGCGGTATGTCGCATCGCTCGGGGGGACGCGCGACGGTCGCACGGACGCGTCGGCCGTCATCACTGCAGACCGGGTGGACGGGCGTCTCCCGGAGCGTCTCGACGACCCACGGTGGGGAGCCGCCCGCGGAATCCGAATTCCCATGACCGGGCAAGCGACGTTCGCGCCCCGCTGGCAGGTACCTGCAGTCACCGATCTCACCGTCCGAGCGCTTCACGATGGCGCGGAGGTGGCACTGCTGCTCACCTGGAACGATCGATCACCCGATTCGCTGCCCGTCGATTCGGCGCGGGCGCACACCGATGGCTGGCTGGCGGACGACACCTACCCGGTGTTGCTACCGGAGAGCAGGCGCATCCGGGGGACGTATGCCGATGCCATGGAGGTCATGTTCCCGGCCCAGGTTGGCGACGAGCCGATCCTTCCCCACTTCGTGTACGGCGACGCGCGCAAGCCGGTGCGTCTCTGGCGCTGGCGCGCCGATCGTCAATCGACCGATGGGGAGGCGGTTGTGGAGCTGCGGGCCCATGGGGCCGAGCCTCCCACGGAGCTCGCACGCGAGGATCAGTTGGCGACCGGTGTTGGCGTCTGGGCTGACGGTCGGTGGAGCGTGGTGATTCGGCGGCCGCTCGTCCGAGAGACGACGGGAGATGCCGGTTCGACGGCCCCCCAGCTCCTCCCGATCGCGTTTCACGTGTGGGACGGCTCCCACGGCGAGACCGGGCTCCGGATGTCGCTCTCGTCTTGGTACTTCCTCTATCTGGACGAGCCAACCCGCCCTTTCAGCTACCTGAGCGCCCTGCTCGCGGTGATCGCTGCTGTGACCCTCGAGTACGGAACCGTACGTGCCATGCGCCACCTGGCGTCGCGCGGACGGCTTGCCAGCTTCGGCGTCGAACCGTAGAAGCGATCGCAGCCGGCGCGGATCGTCACGCCGGCCGCGTTGACAGGCAGACGCCGTGCTAGGGCGAGACGTTCCGCGCCCGCCCACCGGCAGGCAAGTGCTCTTCCAGAAACCGCGTCAGGAGTCCGTAGACGTGGCGTGTGGTTCCGCGGCCCTCGAAGATCCCATGCGACCGGTTGGGATAGGCCATCATCGTGAACTGCTTGCCATGTCTGACCAGCTCATTGATGAGGGCTTCCGTGCCTTGGTAGTGCACGTTGTCGTCGCCGGTCCCATGGACGACGAGGAGGTCGCCCTCGAGTTGATCCGCGTAGGTGATCGGCGAGCCGAGGCGATACCCCTCCGCGTTCTCCTGGGGCAGCCCCATGTACCGCTCCTGGTAGATCGTGTCGTAGTAGCGCTGATCGGGGACGGGAGCGACGGCCATCCCCATCCGGTAGACGTCCGGGTAGCGAAACAGCGCGTTCAATGTCTGTGAACCGCCACCGCTCCAGCCCCAGATACCGATTCGCTCGGCGTCGACGAAGGGGTACTGATCGATGATCTGGCGCACGCCCGCCGCCTGATCGGCGGACGAGATGGTGCCGATCTCCCCGTACATGATCTTGCGCCAGTCCCGTCCTCTGGGCGCTGGCGTGCCGCGGTTGTCGAGACTCATCACGACATAGCCCTGCTCCGTGAGGAGCCGGTGCCACAAGAACCGGCTGCCACTCCATCGATCGACGACCGTCTGGCCGGCCGGCTCGCCGTAGACGTAGAACAGAACGGGATACTTCAGCGCGGGATCGAAATCGGGTGGCGTCATCATCCACGCGTCGAGGATCACGCCGTTCCCGATGTCGACTCGAAAGAACTCCTGTGCGACCGGAGAGAGGGAAGCGATTCGCTGTCGGATGCGTTCGTTCTGAACGAGCGTCCGCACGACGCGATGACTCGGGAGCTCGACCAGCTCCACCACCGGCGGCGAGTCGAACCGCGAGACCGTATGGAAGGCCCACTGTCCGTCGGGCGCCAGCCGGTAGCTGTTCCAGCCGGGTGCGTCTCGCGGGGTCAACATTTCGGCTTGGAGACTCCCATCGAGCGGGACCCGATACAGATACCGCTCTGTCGGGTTGTCTGGTGAGGCGATGTAGTAGAGCCATCCGCCCGCCTCGTCGATGAGCTGGATGCTCAGGATGTCCGTCTCGGGCGGCGTGAGCGGCCGAATGGCGCTCCCGTCGCGCGCGATGACGTACGCGCGCCGCCACCCGTCCCGGTCGCTCACCCAGGTGAAACGCGCTCCGCCGTCGAGCCACTCGAGATCGTCCACCACGTCGAGCCACGCCGAGTCGGTGTCGGTGAACACGGTGCGCACCGTACCGGCCGTTGCATCGCCGAACAGGACGCGATTCGTGTTCTGGAGTCGGTTCAAGTGTTGAATGACGACCTCGTTACTGCTCGCTGCCCAGTCCATCCGCGCGATATAGGTGTTGCGGGGGTCGCCCTCGATCTCGAACCATCGCGTGGGGCCGCCCGCGGCGGGGACCACACCCAGGCGCGCCGACGAGTTCATCGTACCGGCTTTCGGGTACTGGATCGGAATGGTGTACGAATAGAGCGAGTCGGTGTTGTTGATCAAGAGAAAATCGCGGACGCCCTCCGCATCGAGCTGCCAATAGGCGATCGTTGCTCCGTCTGGGCTCCAGCGAAAGCCGTCGCGGAGTCCGAACTCCTCCTCGTAGACCCAATCGAAGGTGCCGTTGATGATCGTCGTCGAGCCGTCGCTCGTCAGGGCGGTGATCTGCCCCGTG
>JBDHCY010000185.1:0-7758 GCA_039591795.1 Gemmatimonadota bacterium
GGGACGCCCGGAGAAGAGAGCGGTCAGTGTCCTGTGTGTGGCACCAAAGGAAGTCTCACTGCGCCGCGGCTGTTCAATCTCATGTTCAAGACGTTCATGGGGCCGGTGGAGGAAGATGCGGCGGTCGTATACCTGCGGCCTGAGACTGCCCAGGGCATCTACGTCAACTATCTGAACGTCCAACAGTCCTCGCGTCAAAAGGTCCCGTTCGGCATTGCCCAGATCGGCAAGGCGTTCCGTAACGAGATCACCCCGGGCAACTTCGTCTTCCGCACGCGCGAGTTCGAGCAGATGGAAATGCAGTACTTCGTCAGGCCGGGTACGGACGATGAATGGTTCGAGTACTGGCGCCACGAGCGGTTGGCCTGGGTGCAGGCGCTCGGGATTCGGCCGGAGAAGTTGCGCTTCCACCGACACGGGCCAGACGAGTTGGCCCACTATGCGAAGGACGCGTACGACATCGAGTACGAGTTCCCGTTTGGATGGAAGGAGTTCGAGGGGATACACAATCGCACCGACTTCGATCTCTCGCGCCATCAAGAGTACTCGGGGAAGAAGCTCGAGTACTTCGACGCTGCTGCCGACGAGCGGTACGTGCCGTACGTCGTCGAGACCTCCACCGGTTCAGATCGGCTCGCCCTGCTCGTGTTGGCGGATGCGTACCACGAGGAGGAAGTGAAGGGGGAGAAGCGCGTGGTGCTTCGCTTCGACCCTGCCCTGGCCCCCATCAAGGCTGGCGTGTTTCCGCTCGTCAAGAAGGACGGCATGCCCGAGCTCGCGCGCCGCGTGTACGACGAACTGCGGCCTCGACTCGCCGCGTTCTACGACGACTCTGGGGCGATCGGCCGTCGCTACCGCCGCCAAGACGAGGCGGGCACCCCATTCGGGGTGACGATCGACGGCCAGTCTACCGCGGACGGCACCGTCACGGTGCGAGACCGGGACACCCTGCTCCAAGAGCGTGTGTCAGTGGACCGGCTCGTGGAGTATCTCATCGGCCGACTCGAGCGGTGACCCCGGAGGAGCTGCGGCGCGATGCCGAAGCCCTCTCGGAGGCGCTCGGTGGCGAGTGGTATCGCGCCGGCGCCGGCCTGACCACCGACCCCCAGTTCGCCACCATCTACGAGCGATTTGCCCATCTCGGCGCGCCGAGCGCCGTCGCGGCTGCGCGTGTGGCGGGCTCGACGTCGCTGCTCGAATGGGCGGCTGACTTCCGGGTTGGGCGAGCGGTAGCAGACCTCGACGAAGCGCAACAGCGCTGGGAGCAGACGACGGTTGTCGAGCTAGACGATGGCTCGACGCTGTCCTACCAGCGCGTACCGATCGAGCTGGCCAATACACCGAACCGCGACCGTCGGCGTGCCATCGACGCCGCTCGGACGGCTCGCCTCTCGGAGGTCGCCGATCTGTGCCGAGAACGGTTTCGGAGAGAGCGAGCCATCCTCGCCGAGGTGACGCCGGAGGCCGATGCGGTGGCCGCACGCGCCTCGCTGAGTGGCATCGATCTCGATGGACTGACAGAAGCCGGCGCGCGGTTCCTGGCCGAGACCGACGATCTGTATCGCGAGGTCCTCTTCGATTTCGCCAGCCGGCGCGTCGACGCGTCTCCAACTGATCTGGCGCGCTACGACATCGCCTATCTCTTTCGCGCCGAGCGATACGATGCTGCGTTCGACGGAGCGCAGATGGTCGCCATCGCGCGCGCTCAGGTTGGAGAGATGGGGCTCGATGCCGAATGCGGTGGGCGTGTTCGTTTCGACACGGTGGAGCGTCCCGGCAAGAGCCCGCGAGCATTCATGGCCCCCGTACGAGTTCCGGACGAGGTGTACCTCGTGTTGCGTCCTCAGGGTGGTCACGGCGACTATCGGACGTTTTGGCACGAGCTCGGGCACGCCATGCATTTCGCTTCGGTGGATGCGGATCGGGTGTACGAGGAGCGGTGGTTGGGCGACAACTCGGTCACGGAGGCGTACGCAATGCTCTGTGATCACCTGACGCTCGACCAAGGGTGGCTCAAGCGATACGCCGGCCTGTCACGAGAGGACGCCGAAACGCTCGCCCGCGACGCGTTCGTCGAAGAGCTGTTCTTCGTGCGGCGCTACGCGGCAAAGATCGCCTACGAGTGTGAGCTGTATCGGGCCGGCGTGGACGCCGACATGGGTGCCTGCTATGCCGATCACCTCACACGGGCCACGGGGTTCCGCTACGGGCCGGAAGACGCGCTGGTGGACGTCGATCCCGGGTTCTACGCCGCGCGGTATCTGCGCGCCTGGCAGCTCGAGGCCGCGCTGCACCGGGTGTTCGTCGATCGGTACGACGCTGACTGGTATCGCAACCCCCGGGCGGGTCCCGAGCTCGGTGCCCTCTTGGCACGCGGCCAAGCCGATCCGGCCGACCGCCTGGCCGCGCAGGTCACCGACGCACCGCTTACCTTCGACGCCGTCCGACGGCGACTGGAGGCGCACTTCACATGACCGCCGAGCGCTTTGCATCCCGCTGGGGCATGATGCTCGCCATGCTGGGCATGGCGGTGGGTACGGGGAACATCTGGCGGTTCCCACGCATCGCAGCCCAGAACGGGGGCGGCGAGTTCCTGGTCGCTTGGATCGCCTTCCTGGCTCTCTGGTCTATCCCACTCATCCTCGTGGAATTCGGGATGGGACGGAAGACGCGCACGGGCCCGGTCGGTGCCTTCCTCGCGATGATGGGGCCGAAGTGGGCCTGGATGGGCGCGTTCATCGCGTTCGTGGCCACGGCGATCATGTTCTACTACTCCGTCGTTGGCGGTTGGACACTGCGCTACACGTGGGCGGCAATCACGGGCGAGATCCCGCGAGCAGAGCCTGGGGCGTTCTGGTTGGACTACACCCAATCATGGTGGCCGGTGGTCACGCATGGGGCGGCTCTCGCGGTGGCGGTTGCCGTTGTCGCTCGGGGCGTCGGCGCCATCGAACGGGTTGCCAAGGTCCTGATCCCTACGCTGCTGGGGCTCGTCATCCTACTGGCCGTGCGCGCCGTGACCCTGCCAGGCGCTGGTGACGGCTTGGCCTATCTCTTCGGCGTCGATTGGCACGAGCTCGGTCGGGCGGAGATCTGGCTCCAGGCGCTGACGCAGAACGCGTGGGACACCGGGGCGGGCTGGGGGCTCATCCTGTGTTACGCGGCCTACTTGCGCGAGCGCGAGGACACCGCGCTGAATGCACTGCTCCTGCCGGCGGCGAACAACACCGTTTCCCTCTTGGCCGGCGTCATGGTGCTCTGTACGGTCTTCTCGGTGGTACCGAGCCTCGTTGCCGGGTTATCGACTCAGCCTGGAGCACTTGCGGCGTACCCGGCGCTCGCGGAAGCCGTGCGCGCCGGCGAGCCCCTGAATGCCGATCTCATCCAGCGAACGATCTTCGCCGCCGGCAACGAAGGGCTCACGTTCATTTGGATGCCACAACTCTTTGCCCGAGTGCCGCTCGGCCAGCTCTTCATGTCCCTGTTCTTCGTGGCGCTCTTCTTCGCCGCGCTCACGAGCCTCATTGCCATGGTCGAGCTCGCCACACGCGTGCTCCTCGACGCCGGACTGGCCCGTGCCCGAGCGATCCGCGTCGTCGGCGTGACGGCGTTCGTCCTCGGCCTCCCCTCGGCCTACTCCCTTCGCGTGCTGCACAACCAGGACTGGGTGTGGGGCGTCGCACTCATGGTGTCCGGTTTCTTCTTCGCGGTCGCCGTGATCGTGCACGGCGTCCGTCGATTCCGCGCGGAACAGCTGAACCATGCCGATTCGGACATCCGCATTGGGCGGTGGTGGGACATCGTCCTCGCCGTCGTCGTGCCGCTCGAGGCGCTCGTGCTGCTCGGGTGGTGGCTCTACCAGGCGCGGCAGTGGGACCCCGAGGGGTGGCTCAAGCCCTTCGAAGAGTCGAACGTCGGCACCATCCTCCTCCAATGGGGC
Source organism: Gemmatimonadota bacterium (assembly GCA_039591795.1). Lineage (GTDB taxonomy): Bacteria > Gemmatimonadota > Gemmatimonadetes > Gemmatimonadales > GWC2-71-9 > JBDHCY01. The sequence continues at coordinate 3,941 of JBDHCY010000185.1, forward strand.
GTCGTGCTGGCCGGCCTGGTGTTGGCGAACCGCTGGCTCGTTCGCCGCACGCGGGCCGCCGCCGCGCCGTCGGGACCGCACCCGCCGGAGAGCGTCCCCTAGCCCGTGCGCCTCGACGACTTCCGTTCGATGGTAGAGCGGATGGCCGGCGAAGTACCGGCGGAGTACCTCGAGGGGATCGCTGAGGTCCGAGTGAGCCCGAAGACCGTGCCTCACCCCGCGCTCGCGGGCGTGTGGACGCTGGGCGAGTGCATTCCCATCGATCCCCACGGCGACCCCGTGCAGTCGCGCCTCGTGCTCTACCACGGCTCCTTCGCCGCACTTGCACGGGACCAGTCGGATTTCGACTGGCGGGAAGAGGCCTGGGAAACACTGACGCACGAGCTCCGACATCACCTGGAGTGGCTCGCCGAAGCGCCCGACCTCGAAGCGTACGACTGGGCGGCCGACCAGAACTTCCACCGGCACGACGGCGAGCCCTTCGACCCGCTCTTCTTCGAGGCGGGCGAGCGCGTGGCGCCGGCCGTCACCCGCATCGACGATGATGTCTTCCTCGATCATGTGCTCTCGCGGCGTGCCTGGCGAGCGGCCGCAGGTCGGCACTATCGTTTCACGTGGCGCGGCGCGTCGTATGACGTCGCGCTTCCGACTGCGATCGCGCCGGTCACCTTCGTTGTCGTGGATGGCGTGGACGAACCACCACCCGGCGAGCTGATCGTCGTGGTACGTCGACGATCGGGGCTTCGCGACCTCTTCCGCCGTCGGTCGCCACCGCTCGAGGTGCCCGCGCTCGCGCGGCGGACTCCATTGGAGGAACCGCGTTCCGAATCGTGAGGGCCGGATCGGGTCACGCCCGATCCGGCCTCGTGAGCGATCCTAGTACGGCAGTGGGTGTCAGGCGGTCGTGACGGGAATCTCGTGCGGGCGAGCTCGCTCGGCCTTCGGCAAGGTGACCGTCAGCACGCCGTTGTCGTACGCTGCCTTGATCCTCTCGGCGTCGAGTGTCGTCGGGAGCGTGAACGCCCGCTCGAACGTGCCGTAGGACCGCTCAAACCGGTAGAGCTGAGCGCCTTGCTCGTTGGCGACCTGCTTCTTCTCGCCGCGGATCGTGAGGAGATCGTTTTCGAGCGAGATTTTCACATCCTCGGGCCGGACACCCGCCACCTCGGCGACGATCTTCCACTCGTCGTTGCCCTCGAGGATGTCAACCGGCGGGAGCCAGGCCGATGTCAGCGTCTCGCCCCCCTCGCGGGCGAAGAACGGATGCGCGCCAACGGTGTCGTCGAGCATCCGGCTCAGTCGGTGGTGAAATGCCCAGGCACCGTTTGGTCGCACGGGCCGATGTTGGCGAGTGGTGAGAGAGAACATGGCGGACACCCTCCTGTCGATTGCGTTGAACAGTTAGCTTGTCGAGTCGGCCATTCACCGGCCCACGCCAGCGAGGCCTCCGTGGCTCCTGGAAGGCAACCGACGTGCCGATTCTCAGCGCCCGAACTCGGTCAACATGACACGGGATCGGCCAGAAACTGCTGCAATCCTGACAACGTCCTGTCGGAGTGACAGACGAGCGATGATCCACGAGTGCGATGTGGCGGTGCCGCCTCACGAGGTCGTTCGGAGAGCGAAGGCCTTCTTCGCCGAGCGCGTCCCGGCCCACGCGGCAGCGCCCGAGGTGGAGGGTCCGGGCTTCCTCACACTCCGGGGGCAAGGGGGTGAGGAGGTCGTCTTCCGGGTGACCTCGCTCGAGGGGGGGGCCCGTGTCCGGGCCTCGACGCTCTTTTTCGACCAAGCGGTGGCGCGGTTCATCTCGACACTGCCCACGCTCGCTGGAGAGCGCACACCGTGACGTCCGATGCGGGCGCGGACATGCTCCTGCGCGTGACGGTCACCGAGACATGGGAGACCGTGGATCTGGTCGTGGCGGCGGGGACATCGGTTCGGGAGGTGAAGCAGGAGGCCCTGCGTCGGGGGCTGCATGCGGAGCCCGACCTCGGGGCGTACGAGGTCAAGTTCCGTGGCGCGCTCGTGGTCGATGAGGACGCAACGCTCGAGACGGTCGGCGTTCCTTCCGGAGCAGCCCTGATCGTGTTGCCGGCGCGGCGCCGGCCAGTGCGGTGAGGCGTGCGCGGCCTCGTCTTCTTCACGACGGCTGTGCTGGCGCTCGACGGGGTGCTTCTCGGACTTGCTGCGTGGTGGACCGGGTCCAGACAGCTCTGGCTGGTGGCACTCGGGGCTGGTGTCTGCGCGGTCGGCGTCGCGTGGTCGTGGCGATGGTACCGCCGGCGGCTGAGTGACCTGAGCGAAGCGGGGCACGATCTCGCGCGCGACGTGCGCGAGCTCGCTGCGGCCACGAGGCAATCGCCCCGCGAGTGACCCCCGTGACAGCGAACTTCGTGTCCCACGAGCACTGTCTGGCACACGAGCAGGGCCCCGGGCATCCGGAGCGTCCTGAACGACTCCGCGTGATTCTCGACGCACTGCGGGGTCCGGGGTGGCGAGATCGGCTCGTGTGGCACGAAGCCCCTCCCGCCGCCCGTGAGGCTCTCTTGCGGGTCCACCCCCCAACGCACGTCGACCGTATCGCGAAGGCCAGCGAACGCGGTGGTACCCGGCTCGATCCCGACACGGTGACGAATGCGGCAAGCTGGGATGCGGCTGCTCGCGCGGCCGGTGGGACCGTTCTAGCTACCGATCTCGCGGTCGACGGAGCCGGCCACGGGTTCGCAGCGGTGCGCCCGCCGGGGCACCATGCGGAGGCATCGCGGGCAATGGGCTTCTGTCTTCTGAACAACGTCGTGGTGGGCGCCCGACACGCTCTGTCCGCCGGTGTGGCGCGCGTGTTGATCGTGGACTGGGACGTGCATCACGGCAACGGGACCCAGGCGCTCGTCGACCAGGACCCGGCAATTCGCTTCATCTCACTCCACCAATGGCCCTGGTATCCGGGCACCGGCGCGGCGGCGGAACGCGGCGTCGGGAACGTGTGGAACCTGCCACGTGCTCCTGGGCTCGCGCGGGAACACTATGTGGGCGACCTGCTCGCCGCGATCGACGAGGCGAGCACCGGCTGGCCTCCGGAGCTCGTGCTGGTATCTGCCGGATTCGACTCGATGGCGGGCGATCCGCTGGGAGGGTTCACGCTCGCCGCGCAGGACTACGCCGTTGTGACGACGCGGCTCATCGAGTTGGGCGCGCCCGTCGTGGCCATCCTCGAGGGAGGGTACGACCTGTCGAACCTCGTCGAGGGGGTCGAGGCGACCGTCTCGGCGCTCTCCGGCTAGCCGGGCTCTTGGGTCGCGCGGCCGGCGAGCTCGCGGTCAACGAAGAACAATGCGCTACCACTATCACCGGCCATCCGCACGCGGGCGACGAGCTCGCTGAACATCTTCTCTTCCTCCACCTGTTCCGCGATGAACCACTGCAGCTGGATCTGGGTGGGATAGTCCTTCGACTTCACTGCAAGCTCGTAGAGGTGGTTGATCGACGCGGTCACCTTCTCTTCGTGAGAGAAGGCACGCTCCAAGACGTCGAGCGGGCTCTTGAACTTCGCAGGTGGTTTGGGGATCTCATCGAGCTCCACCGGCGCGCCCCGATCGAGGAGGTAGTCGAACAGCCGCAAGGCATGACCGGTTTCCTCCTGGTGTTGCATGCGCATCCAGTGCGCGAATCCCGGGAGGTTGTTCCGCTCGAAATAGGCCGCCATGGCGAGGTAGAGGTATGCCGCGGCGAACTCTTTGCCGATCTGCTCGTTGATGCCCGCGAGCACTGCCTTCTCGGGCATGATCGTCTCCGAAGTTAGTGGCAGCCGGAATATACCG
>JBDHCY010000186.1:0-7745 GCA_039591795.1 Gemmatimonadota bacterium
GTCCCGAAAGCGGCTGGGTGACGAGCGCGGCGCCGAGGAGCCCGAGGCCGGTGCCCCACGCGACGAGCAGCACACCCTGCCGGAGCACGAGCCTGAGAATCCGCTGGCGCGCGGCTCCAAGCGCGATCCTGATCCCGAGCTCCGCCGTCCGCCGCGCAACGGAATAGGCGATCACGCCGTAGATGCCGACGGCCGCCAGCGTCAGGGCCAGGAGGGCGAACGCACCGAGCAGGGTCGTACTGAAACGATCCGCGGCCAACGCACGGTCGACCAGCGCGCCTACCGTCGTGATGCCGTAGACCGGCAGCGCCGGGTCGACGTCGCGGACCACTCGTCGCACGGCGCCCGCGAGTTGGGTCGGGTCTCCATCGGTACGCACGACGAAGTGCATCGAGCCCGGCGTGAACTGGCTGTGCGCGAGATAGATCATGGAGCGAGGCACGTAGTCGAGACCCTGATGCTTCACATCGCCCACGACGCCGACCACACGCCCCACGTACCGGGGGTCGCCCAGGTTGATGGAGACCTCTTGGCCGATGGGTGAGCCGTCGGGCCAAAACGTCCGCGCCATCGTCTCGTTGATGACGAGCGCGTTGGGCGCTTCGGCGCGGTCGCCGGCCACGAAATCGCGGCCGTCGAGCAACGGAATGTCCATCGTGCGGAAGTAGCCCGGCGTGACGCTGCGGATATCGGCGACGGGTCGGTCTTCGGGCGTGGGCTCGGGCCTGTCGAAGAGTCGGAAGCTGGTCCCGATCCAGAGCCCGTCGAGTGGCAGCCGAACGGTGGCCCCGGCCACGCGGATGCCCGGCACTGTGGCAAGGCGGCCGACGACCTCGTCGTAGAACCTCGCGCGGGATTGATCGTCGGGGTAGGCGTCGCGCGGTGGATTCACACGGGCGGCCAGAACCCCGGAGGCATCGAACCCCGGCTCGACGCCGCGGAGGCGCGTAAAGCTCTTTGCCAGGATTCCGGCGGAGACGGCGAGCACCAATGCGAGTGCGACCTGGGCGGTCACGAGCACATTACGCACCCGCTGCCCGCGGTCGGTCGTGCGCGTACCACCGTAGCGCAGGTCTTGGGCAGTCCGGCGACCGAGCAGCCCGAGTGCCGGCATGAGGCTCACCGCTGTGGCCGTGACGACCGCGAGTGCGGCGGCGTAGGCGAGTGCCGTCGCATCGATGCCGACGCGATCGAGCCCCGGGAGGTCGGCCGGGGCGAGCGCCACGAGCGCATCGACGGTCTGAACCGCCACGAGCACGCCGGCGAGGCACCCAAGGGCGGCGAGCACGAAGCTCTCGGTCACGAGTTGTCGAACCAGCCGACTCGGATGCGCGCCCATCGCCGTGCGAACGGCCAGCTCGCGCCGGCGGCTCGAGAGGTGCACCACGAGCAGGTTCGCCACATTGACGCAGACCAAGAGCAAGACGAGCCCCACGGCGGCGAACACGACCAGCAGGGCGGTGCGGACGTCACCCACGATTTGCTCGTCGAGGGGCACGATGTTGACACCCCAGCCTCGGTCGTATTCGTGCGTGGCGGCGAGCTCCGCCGCGAGTGCCGACATCTCCGCCTGCGCGCTCGCGAGCGACCGGCCGGGCTCGAGCGCACCGAAGACGAGTAACGACCGCCCACTGTAGGTGCGCGAGTCAGCCCCCAGGGCCAGGGGCAACCAGACCTCCGTGCCGTCGAGCGACCAGAGCTCGGGCGCCCGAAAGGTCTCGGCGGTGACACCAACCACCGTGCGCGGACGGCCGTCGAGCACCACCCGGCGACCGACGATCTCGGCATCTCCGCCGAAGCGCCGCTGCCACAATCCGTGGCTCAACACGATCGCGTCCGCGTTCGGGACGGCTTCGTCTCGTCTCAGTGCGCGGCCGTGTGCGAACGGGACGTGCAGGAGGTCGAAGAAATCCGGATCGACGACCGCCGCAGTGATTCGCTCCGGGGTGTCACCCTCGGCCAGCGTCATGCCGCCGAAACCTCCGAGCCCAATCGGCACGAGGCGCTCGAACGCCGTCGCGCGATCGCGCCAAGACCAGTAGTTGGCGGACGCGACGACGTTCTGGTTCTGCTGGCGAGGAAAGTTTCGCTCCCACACGACGACGAGCCGATCGGCATCGGGGTAGGGGAGGGGGGTGAGCAACACGTTCTCGACCACGCTGAAGATCGCGGTATTGGCGCCGATGCCGAGTGCGAGGGTGAGCACAACGGCGAAGGTGAACACCGGGCGCTTCATCAGTTGGCGCAGCGCGTAGCGCACGTCTTGCCAGAGCGTGTCCATCACGTCTCCCAGAGTGTTCGCGTGCCCAGCCGCTGGGCCGACTACTCCTGCCGCAACACGGTCATCGGATCCACTCGCGTCGCACGCCAGGCCGGTACGAGTCCGGCGACGGCGGCGACGATGACCAACACGAGCGCGGTCGTCGCGTAGGTCGGCGGGTCGAGCGGCCTCACGCCGTAGAGGAACTGGATGGCGAACCGACTGCCGAGCGCCGCGATGCCGAGCCCGGCGATCGTTCCGGCGGCGACGGGCGCCATGCCACGGGCGAGAAAGTGACTCACCACGCTCGACCCGGGGGCGCCGAGGGCCATCCGAATGCCGATCTCCCGGGTGCGATGCGTCACGCTGTAGGCGACGACGCCGTAGACGCCGACGGCGGCGAGCAGCAGCCCGAGTGCGCTCAGCCCACCGAGGAGCGCGGCTCCCAGGCGCTGGGGCACGAGGAGACCAGCGTAGAGGTCGTCCGCCGTCGCGAGATTGTAGACCGGTACGTCAGGGTCGATGCCCGTGAGGGCGTCGCGAACCGAGGCCAATGCCACAGCCGCCGATCCTGCGTCCTTCAGGACGTCCCCTTGGCCGAGCCCGGGCTTCAGCCCAGGGGACCGCGATCGTGCGACGAGGGTCATCTCGCCGCGCCCGGTGAACGCGAGCAGCTGCGCGAGCGGGGCGTAGACGTAGGGACGGGGCTCTTCGTCGAGGCGATGGTAGACGTGATCGCTCGCCACACCAATGACCGTGGCCTGCTGCCCGACGAGCTCGATCGTCCGCCCCACCGGATCGGTGTCGCCATAGTAGCGGTTCGCCAAGGTCTCGTTGATCACGGCAACGAGCGGCGCGGTCGGTCCGTCGCTGACGTCGATCCCGCGACCACCGAGGAGCGGGACGCCCATCGTCCGGAAGTACTCGGGTCCGACGGCGTTGACCTCGGCCTCGAGCTGTTCGTCCGGTGCGGGCACGTACCCCGGCACCGTGAACGACTCGGAAGCCCATTTGTCGGTGAGGGGCACGAGCGCGACCCAGGTCGCCGACTCGACGGCTGGGAGGGTGAGCACCGCCTGTCTCGCCGCCTCGAAATAGTGGCCGGCGTCGTCTTGGCCGTACCGCGCGAGCCCAAGATTGACTGACGCAAGCGCGAGCCCCTCGGGGCGGAAGCCGGGGTCGGCCCGCAACGCCTGTTGCAGGCTCCGCACGAACAGTCCGGTTCCGATGAGGAGGACGAGACAGAGCGCCACCTGGACGAACAGGAACGCGTTCCGAGCGAGGTACCGCCCGTGCACGTCGCCGGTCCGACTCCGAAGGTCGGCGCCGACGTCGGTTCGGGAGCCCTGCCAGGCCGGTACGAGGCCGAAGATCACGGTCGAGAGCGCGGCGAGCACCGCGGTCGCGCCAGTCACGCGCCAATCGAGCCCGAGGTCGAGGGTGGCGAGCGAGGTTCCCTCGGGCAACCGGATCGACGTCGCAGCGGACAGAGCGGCCTCGGCGACGAGGAGAGCTAGCAGGCCACCGACCGCGCCGAGCAGGGCGGCCTCCGTCAAGAGCTGGCGGGCGAGTCGCGCGCGTGTCGCGCCGAGCGCGCGTCGGACCGCGGTCTCGTGCCGCCGGCTCCACGCTCGCGCGATGAACAGGTTGGCGACGTTGGCACACGCGATGAGCAGCACGAATCCGACGACCGCGGCGAGGATTCCGAGGAACCCCGAGACCGCCCCGCGCGCCGCGAGTCCCGTCGCCGCCTCCACGACGGGCGTCAGCGTGATCGCGTAGCCCGTCGGCGTCTGGTCGGGATAGAGCTCCATCTGTCGTGCGGCCGTCCGCGCGAGGAGCGCGTCGGCTTGCCCGACGGTGGCCCCCGGCGTTAGGCGCCCCACGATCGTGAGCCACGACCAGGTCCGTCGCTCCGGGTCGAGCCCGGTAAACGCGCTCGGCGCCACCGCGGGCCAATGCGCGACGGGAATCCAGACGTCCGGCGTGTAGAGCACCCGCGTGCCGCGTACGTCGCGCGCCGCGACGCCAACCACCGTCACCGGCCGGTCGTTGAGCCGAATCGTCTGTCCGACGACGCCACTGTCGCCGGCAAAGAAGCTGCGCCACACGCGATCGCTGATCACGGCCGTGGGAGGCACGTCGAGCCGGTCGTCCGTTTCGGAGAGGCCGCGCCCCAGCACGGTCGTGGCACCGAGGACGCGGAAGTAGTTGCCGGAGACGACGAGGCCGGTCACGAGTCGGGATCGGTCGCCGTGCCCGATGGCGAACGGGCGGTTGCGATATGCCGCGAGATCGGCGACTGGCTGCGCGTCGGCCTTGATGTCGCGGTAGGCCGGGAGGGAGACCGACCGCGACGCGACTTCCACCACGCGCTCCGGCTCGGAGAGGCCGGGGAACGGCCGGAGCAGCACGCGGTCGACGATGGACACGATCGCACTCGTGGCACCGATCCCGAGCGCGAGTGTGACGGCCGCGGCGATGGTGAAGCCGGGCCGCGCGCGCAGTGTTCGAGCTGCGAAGCGGATGTCGCGAAGCAATTCACTCATGACGCAGTGCCTCCGTGGGATCGACGCCCGCGGCACGGCGCGCCGGGAGGTAGGATGCGACGGCGGCGACGGCGAGCAGGGTGATGCCGGCGGCAGCGAACGTCGCGACGTCGCGCGCGGGCACGCCGTAGAGCTGGCTCGAGAGCACGCGCGAGACGACGAGCGCTCCGACGAGGCCGAGGCCCACACCGGCCGCGGCGGGCCGAACGCCTTCGCGTACCAACAACGCCACGAGCCCCGCGCGGTCGGCACCCAAGGCCATGCGGATGCCCACTTCATGAGTCCGGCGGCTGATCGCGAAGCTGATCACTCCGTAGATGCCTACCGCGGCCATGAGCAGCGCGATCCCCGCGAACGTGATGAGAAGGACGAGGTTGAAGCGGCGCGGCGCGAGTGTCTTGGCGACGAGCATCCGCACGGGCGCCGTGCGATAGAACGTTTGTCTCGGGTCGAGGTCCCACACGATGCGCTTGGCGGCATCGAGCGTCGCATCGGGCCGGCCACGGGTTCGCACGAAGTAGGTCATCGATCCGTATCCGGTCTGCCCGTGCGGGAGGAAGAGCTCCGGACGTGGGTCGCTCTCGAGACCCGTATGCCGCACGTCGCCGACGACGCCAACGATCTCGACGACCTGCTCTCCGGTGCCGATCCGGATGCGATCGCCCACGGGCTCCCTGTCGGGCCAATGGCGACGTCGCAGCGACTCGTTGATCACGGCCACGCTCGGCGTTTCGAGTCGGTCGGCATCGGTGAAGTCACGGCCGGCGAGCAGTGGGATCCCCATCGCGCGGAAGTAGTCGGTGGTCGCAATCGAGAGGTACGTCTGCCGCTCTTCGCCGACCCGCGACGGCTGGCCGTCCACGGAGAAGGCGCGTCGGATGTCGAGGTTCGCTTCGAGGAACGGGGCGGCCGAGACGGCCCCGACCGCGGTCACGCCAGGCAGTGCGCGCATCCGCTCGAGCGTCAGGTCGAAGAACTGCACGCGCTGCGTATTCGTCTGCTCGTCCTCCCACGCGAAGATCTGGAGCGCGAGGAGCCGATCTGTCTGGAACCCCGGGTCGACCGCGAGCAGCGTCACGAAACTCCTGAGCAGCAGCCCTGCGCCGATCAGCAGGGTGAGCGCGATGGCGGTTTCTCCGACCACGAGCCCTGCGCGAAGCCGGCGCCCGCTCTGGCTGCCGCGCGCTTCTTTGAGGGTGTGGTGCAAGTCGGGTCGCGACCCTTGGAGCGCCGGGGCGAGCCCGAAGACGAGCGCCGTGCCGACACCGGTGATCATGGCGAATGCCAGGATGCGCAGGTCGACGTGCACCGAGTCCAGTCGGGCGATGTTGCCGGGTGCCAGCGCCTTGATCAGGTCGACGCTCCAGAACGCGACCACGAACCCGAGCCCGGCGCCCGCGGCGGCGAGGGTGAGGCTCTCCGAGAGCAGCTGGCGGACGAGGCGCGTCCGCCGTGCCCCGAGCGCCGCGCGGACGGCGAACTCCCCTTCGCGCTCGGTGGCGCGCGCGAGGAGGAGGTGCGCCACGTTGGCGCACCCGATCAGGAGCACGAGCACCGTGGCACCGAGAAGCACGAACAGCGCCGAGCGAGCCGATCCAACGAGGTGCTCGCGAATCGGCACGACGGTTGCCCCGACCTCCGAGTTCGTCGCGGGGAATTCCACGGCGAGCGCCCGCGCCACGCGGTCCATGTCCGCCTGCGCCTGTGCGTACGACACGCCGGGTTTCAATCGGGCGACCACGTTCCACCACGCGCTCGACCGCGAGGTCTGCTCCCAGCCCTGTGAAAGGCGAGGCACCCACAGGCCGCGCTCGTCCACCGTGGTGAGCATCGCCAGCTCAAAACCAGCCGGGAGAATGCCGACCACGACTCGGGGCTCGCCGTCGATCATGAGCGCACGGCCAACGAGCGACGAATCCCCTCCGAATCGTCGTTGCCAGAGTCGGTGCGAGAGCACGGCGACCTGCCCGGCCCCCTCACCCCAGTCCTCCGGTCGGAAGAGTCGGCCGAGTGCGGGTCGCACACCCAGCACGTCGAAGAATCCCTCGGTTGCCAGTACGCCGAACAGCACCTCCGGCGTGCCGAGCCCGGTCAGATCCATGCTGTAGGGCTCCGCGGCGGCCATGCCGTCGAAGGCGGCGTTTCGCTCGCGCCAATCGAGGAAGTTCGCCGGCGATACGTCGTCGCGTGGGAGCCCGTCCGAATGATTGTTCTGCCACACCGTCACCAAGCGCTCGGCGTGATCGAACGGCAACGGGCGGAGCATGAGGTGGTCCACGACGCTGAAGATCGCGGTGGTCGCACCGATGCCCAGGGCGAGCGTGGCCACAGCGACGGCAGTCACACCGGGCTTCCGGATGAACTGCCGCAGTCCGAACCGAAGGTCATTCATACCGAAGCGCCTCCATCGGGTCGATCCGCGTGGCGCGGCGAGCCGGCAACCAGCTCGCGAGCAGCGCGACCCCGAACACGGCGACGGTGACGGCCGCGAAGGTCAACGGGTCGGTCGCGGTCACGCCGAATAGAAGGCTCCGCAGTACGCGCCCCGCGACGAGTGCCACGACGAGGCCCGACCCGAGCCCGACGGCGGCGAGCATCATCCCTTGCCGCAGCACGAGGCCCACCACCTCGCTGCGCTTCGCGCCGAGCGCCATCCGGATACCCAATTCTCGAACGCGCCGCGCGACCATGTAGCTGAGCACGCCGTGGACGCCGACGACGGCGAGGACGAGGGCGACGCCGGCGAAGAGCGCGAGAAGCACCATGGTGAACCGTTGTTGCCCGACGGAGCGCTGCACCGTGCGCGTGAGCGGCTCGACCCCAAAGACGGCAAGCTCTCGGTCGAGCTCACGGATGATCGACCGCACGGGCGCGGCCGCGCGCGTCGGGTCTCCCCGCATGCGAAGCAGCAACGCCTCGGCCCCGTTCACCGATGG
>JBDHCY010000187.1:0-7722 GCA_039591795.1 Gemmatimonadota bacterium
CTGCGCCCTTCTTCACTTGGCGCTCGAGGTTCTTCCCGATCGTGGCGAGCCCGCGATCGAGCTGCGCACGATCCACCTCGACCAGCCGTACCTCCCAGCCGGCGAGCGCGAAGACGTGCGCGATGCCGTTCCCCATGGTGCCCGCACCGATCACGCCGACGGTGTCGCTCATGCCGGCCTCGCTCGGTGGCGGGCACCGACGACCCAGCGCCCGATGCCCAGAGTGAGTATCACGGTGCCCGCCACTCCCCCTTCGGGCCCGAATGCACCGCCTGTGACCCAGTCGTGCCCCGCGTCGCTCACGTTGACGATTCCTCCCTCAAACGCGAATCCGCTCACACCGAAGCCAAAACCGACCGCCGAGACCCAGTTCCATCCGAGGTGGAGCCCCACGGTCCGCGCCAGGCTACCGCTCCGCCAGAAGGCCGCCCCGAACCAGACGCCGGCGAGAGCGATGTTGGCCACGCCCAGCACGCTCACGCCGGGATTGTCCAAGTGCATCACGGCGAAGATGCCGCCCAGCCCGCCGAGCGCCACCCCTGGTGGCCAGCTCTGGAGCGCGCGCCGCAAGGGATATCCGCGGAACGCCAGCTCTTCGAACAGCGCCGCGCCCGAGAAGAACGCGAGCAGCCAGAGCGCGCTGGTGGCGGCTACACCGGGCGAGGCGTCCGCCATCTCCCAGCGCACCCCCCCGCCCCAACACACCGCTGCGGCTAGCGCCGCGAGCGCTCCCCCCTCGCCCAGGCCGGCCGCCACCTCACGGGCAGCACCCGGACCGACCCCAGGGTAGCTCCAACTCCGTCGATCCCACCGGACCGCTGCCCACGTGGCGATGGCGCCCGCAGCGGCGGTTGCCCACGCCCCCGCGGCCAAGGCGGCGCGGCTGGTGAGCGACACTGGCTCCGCCACGATCCAGGCGGCGAGCCCGCCCAAGCCGACGACGCCGGCGGCAAGCGTCGTCCAATAGAGCATGACCGCCCAGCCGGCGCGTAGTCGCCGATCAGGGCCAAAAAAGAGAATGCGCGCGGTCAAAGACGCGCGCGCAACGGACCAGCGAACCGCCCGACGAGGAGAGCCGCGATCGCGATCTTCACCCCGTCGCCGACCAGGAAGGGCAGCGACCCGAGCCGGGTGGCCACCCCCCAGTCTCCCGTGAGAAGTGCGAGTTGTGCCAGACCGCCGAGATGCACGACGGCGAGCCCCACGGCAGCGGCAATCGCCGCGCGCCCCACACGCGGTGCCGGTCCGGCCAACGCCCCGACCGCCATCGCCGCCACCGGGTACGCGAGGAGATAGCCACCCGTCGGCCCGGCGAAGCGAAGGAGACCCACGGCGCCACCCGGCGTGAAGACGGGAAGCCCAAGGGCGCCGACCACGAGGTATGTCGCCACGGACACCGGACCGAGCCTCGGGCCAAGCAAGCCGCCCACCAACAGCACGGCGAGCGGCTGCAGGGTCCACGGTACCGGGGTGAACGCCAGTGGCACGCTGATCTGTGAAGCCACGCTGATGGCGGCGACCCCCGCTGCCACTGCGAGTGCGCGCCGCGCGCCAAGAGGCTGCGCGCGCGCAGCGGTGACCTTCCCCACGCCTTCGCTCATGCGACTTGCTCAACGCTCAAGGCCACCGCATTCCCTCCTCCAAGACACAACGTGGCGACGCCGGTTTCCACGTCGCGGTCGCGCATGGCATACAGCAACGTGGTGAGGATGCGCGCCCCACTCGCGCCGATCGGGTGCCCCAGGGCGATTGCGCCCCCGTTGACGTTCACGCGATCCCAATCCCAGCCAAGCCCCTGGCCATCGGCTAACGCCTGCACGGCAAAGGCTTCGTTCGCCTCGATGAGACCGTAGTCGTTGATCGCCGTGCCGGCACGCTCCATGAGCCGCTGCACCGCCCAGATCGGCGCGAAGAAGAGATCACGCGGCTCGCCGCCGGCGCTCGCGTAGGCCGTGATGCGCGCGACCGGTGTGAGCCCGTGCGTCTCGGCGAACGCCTCCGAGGCCACCACTAACGCGCTGGCACCATCGTTCAGGCCCGGTGCGTTGCCCGCTGTCACCGACCCGCCCTCTTCGAACGCTGGTTTCAACGCTCCCAGTGCCTCGAGTGACGTATCCTTGCGGGGGCCCTCGTCTTGCGCCACGACCTGCGTCCCCTTGCGGCTCGCGACCTCCACGGCCACGGTCTCGGCCTGGAAGCGGCAGGCCTCGATCGCCGCGACCGCTTTCTGATGGCTTGCCAGCGCATATTCGTCCTGCGCCTGGCGCGTGATCTCGGCTTTGTGCGCCGTGTACTCCGCCAGGCTCCCCATGTGCCGATCGCTGAACGAATCCCAGAGCCCGTCGTGGATCAGCCCGTCCACCGCCTGCTGGTGCCCCGCCTTCACGCCAGTCCGCACGCCATACAAGTAGAAAGGCGCGTTCGACATCGACTCCATCCCGCCAGCCACGATGCACTGCGCGTCACCGGCCCGGACGGCCTGAGCCGCGAGCATCACGGCCTTGAGGCCCGAGCCGCACACCTTGTTGACGGTCATGGCGGGGATCGTCCCCGGGAGCTCAGCCCCGATCGCGGCTTGACGCGCCGGGGCCTGCCCGACGCCCCCCTGAAGGACGTTGCCGATGATGACTTCGTCGATCTCGTCCGGAGCGATCCCGGCGCGCGCAACCGCCTCCTGGACCACGATGGAGCCAAGCGCGGGCGCCGAGACCTTGGACAGCGCCCCAAGGAACTTACCGATGGGAGTGCGTACGGCACTCAGAATGACCGGGGTCGTGGCTGGGTTCGACACGATGCACCCTCCAGCAGGGGAACGACTACGCGGTGACAGTGAATCTTACGAAGGCGGATCGACCCACGCCACGGCCCGCTGGGGCCGTCAGGGCACGAGGGCGCGTGTGCGGATCGCGACGTCGAGGCGCCCGAGGAACGCGTCGACCGCGACGATCTCCTGTTTCTTCCCCTTACCCCGTACGCGGAGCGCAACGGTGCCCGCCGCCGCCTCTCGTCCCCCCACCACGGCCATGTAGGGCACCTTGTTTGTCTCGGCGTCCCGAATGCGGTAGTTGAGTGTTTCGTTGCGGTCGTCGAGGCGGCTCCGGACCCGCGCCGCCCGGAGGCGCTCGTGCACCGCGCGCGCCGCGTCGGCGTGCTCCTCCGCGATCGGGATGACCCGCACCTGCTCGGGTGCCAGCCAGGGCGGGAACGCCCCGGCGAAGTGCTCGATCAGCGCGCCCAGAAAGCGCTCCATGGTGCCGAAGATCGCTCGGTGGATCATCACCGGCCGGTGGGGGCGATTGTCGGCCCCGGTGTACTGGAGCCCAAACCGCTCGGGCAACTGGAAATCGAGCTGAATCGTGGCTCCCTGCCATTCCCGGCCGATCGCGTCGTTGAACTTGATGTCGATCTTCGGCCCGTAAAACGCGCCGCCACCGACATCGCGGCGGTAGGTCGCGCCACGCCGCACGAGCGCGCCCTCCAGCGCCTGTTCAGCGCGCTCCCAGTCGGCGTCGGCCCCCAGCTTGTTCGCCGGCCGGGTGGCCAGGTCGAACCGGTACTCGAGATCGAACGTGCGGCCCAGTGAGTGCTCCACGAGATCGAGCATAGCGAAGATCTCGTCTTCGATCTGCTCGAAGGTGCAGAAGACGTGCGCGTCGTCCATCGTGAGCCCGCGAACCCGGAGCATCCCGTGGAGCGTGCCCGAGCGCTCGTTGCGGTAGACGTTGGCCACCTCGGCCAGCCGAACGGGGAGATCGCGGTACGAGCGCTGTTGCGACTGATAGATCAGGATGTGCATCGGGCAGTTCATCGGCTTCACCCGATAGCGGACCTCTTCCGATTCGCCGTCGCCGGCGGCCATCGGGGGAAACTGATTCTGCGCGTACAGCGGCAGGTGGCCGGAACGCACGAACAGCTCTTCGCGTGTGATGTGTGGCGTGCAGACCAGGTCGTACCCGCGAGCGAGCACCTCGTCTTCGATGAAGCGCCGCAACTCGAACTGGAGGACGGCACCCTTCGGGTGCCATACGATGAGTCCGGGCCCGACGTCGTCCTGAATCGAGAAGAGGTCGAGCTGCTTTCCGAGCAGGCGATGATCCCGCTTCCGCGCCTCCTCGAGGCGCCGGAGGTAGGCGGCGAGATCTTCCTTCTTGAACCACGCCGTGCCGTAGATCCGCTGGAGCATCTGCCGCCGCTCGTCGCCGCGCCAGTAGGCCCCGGCTGCATGCAGGAGCTTGAAGTGCTTGATGCGGCCGGTGCCCGGCACGTGTGGACCGCGGCAGAGATCGACGAACGGCCCGTCGGTATAGACCGAGATCACTTCGTCGTCGCTGAGCTCCTCGAGGCGCTCGAGCTTGAGCGGATCCTCGCGAAAGCGACCGCGTGCGTCGTCGCGGCTGACCTCTTCGCGCACGAAGGGGTGATCCGCTCGCACGACCTCGAGCATCCGCTCCTCGATCCGAGCGAGATCGTCGGGAGTGAACGGAACCGGCACCTCGAAGTCGTAGTAGAAGCCGTCGGCGATGGGCGGCCCGAACCCGATCTTGGCCTCGGGGAACAGCTCGCGGACGGCGGTCGCGAGCACGTGTGCCGTCGAGTGTCGCAGGACATCCAGGGCGGCGTCGTTGCCCTCGGTCAGGATCTCGATCTCTGCATCGTGCTCGATCGGCCGCGCCAGGTCGCGCACTTCTCCATTCACGCGCACGGCGAGTGCCGCACGCGCCAAGCCCGGACCAATGCTCTCCGCGACCTCGTGCCCCGTCGATCCGGCAGCTGCTTCGCGCACCGAGCTGTCCGGCAGGGTCAGACGAATGGAGGCGGACATGCTCAGCGTGACGGCGTCTGCGAGAGCGGCGTGACGTCGCCCGCGAAGACGAAGAACATCACGACCGCAGCAAGCACCACGATGGCGAAGATGGCCCAGCGGCCGAGCTCGACCCGGCCGTCCGGGTCCGGGGATGGACGCATGCCGCGTATTCTACTAGCTTCCGCAACTCGATGCTACAGGACGATTTGCCGTGACAACGCGCCGCTTCACAACGGGCCTGTTGATCGGGCTTGCGGGCCTCGGGCTCGGTGCGGCGGGGGGACTGCTCGTGGGCGAGTTGATGGGTGGCGTGAGTCGCGAGCGCGTGGGGCGCGGGCTGCGACGGCTGCGGCGAGGCGAGCCAACGCCGGAGCCCTCCGACGCCCGGACCTTCGAGCGGGCGGTGCTGCACCATCTCCGAGCCGATTCCACCACGAGGCGCGCGCGCGTGCGGGTCCGAGCGCTCGGCGGCGGCGCCGTGGAGCTCGTTGGGTGGGTCCCGAGCGAGCAGGCGAGGCTCCACGCCGAGCGCGTTGCGCGGCGCGCACCCGGCGTGCGCGCCGTCGTGAACCGGACCCTGGTGCACGGCGTCGACGACCAGCCGACTGCACCCGTACCATCCGACGCGGTCTGACGCGGGTCCGCCTGGAGGGCGACCCGCACGTCCGCGGCGCCCGGCACCCAAGACGACCATGACCGACAGCCAAGTGACGACGACCCTGCCGCCTCAGTATCGGCCCGACGGCGTGGAGACGCCCCGCTACCACCAGTGGCTGGCCGACGGGCCGTTTCACGCCCGGCGCGACACGGAGAATGCGCCGTACGTCATCATGATGCCGCCCCCCAACGTCACCGCGGTGCTGCACATGGGACAGGGGCTGAACAACGCCCTGCAGGACGTCCTCATCCGCTTCGAGCGCATGCGTGGCCGCGAGGCGCTCTGGCTCCCCGGCACCGATCACGCCGGCATCGCCACCCAGAACGTCGTGGAGCGCCTTCTCGCCACGGAGGGGCTCACCCGCTTCGATCTCGGTCGTGAGGCGTTCGTCGAGCGCGTGTGGGCATACGTCCGGGAGACGGGCCAGACGATTCTGGATCAGCTCAAGGCCATCGGCGCCTCCTGCGATTGGGACCGGACGCGCTTCACGCTCGACCCGGACTACTCCCGCGCGGTGCGACACACCTTCGTCACGCTGTGGGAGGAAGGCCTCGTCTATCGCGGGCACCGCGTGATTCACTGGTGCCCCCGCTGCGTCACGGCCCTTTCCGACGAAGAGGCCGAGTTCCACGACGCGGATGGAAAGCTCTATCAGATCGACTACCCCGTGGTGGGGCAGCCCGGGCGCTCGATCACGGTCGCCACCACCCGACCGGAGACGATGCTCGGCGACACGGCCATCGCCGTCCATCCCGACCACGAGCGCACCGCCTGGGCGATCGGCGCACGGGTGCGCCTGCCACTCACCGACATCGAGCTGCCCGTCGTCGCCGACCATGCCGTGGATCCGGAGTTTGGGACCGGTTTCGTCAAGGTGACCCCGGCACACGACGCGACCGATTTCGAGATCGGCGAGCGCCACGATCTTCCGATGCCGCTGATCATGGATCCCGAAGGCCGGATGCACGACCCAGGAGACTCCGCCGGCACACGCGTGCCCGCGGACCTCGTGGGCGTCGACCGCGACGCCGCGCGCAAGCTGATCCTGGAGCGACTCCGAGCCGAGGGACTGCTCGGGAAGACCGAGCCACACCGTCACGCCGTGCGCCGATGTTACCGGTGCGGCACCGTCGTCGAGCCCAGGCTCTCAGAGCAGTGGTTCGTGCGCATGGAGCCGCTCGCCCGTCCCGCGCTCGAGGCGTATCGAGCGGGGCGGCTCACGTTCGTGCCCGAGCGGTGGGGCGGTGTGTACGAGAACTGGCTCGAGGGCATCCGCGACTGGAACATCTCCCGTCAACTGTGGTGGGGACATCGCATTCCGGTGTTCCACTGTGAGGCATGCGGCGAGGAGTGGGCGGACCGCGAAGACCCGGCGGCGTGTCGCGCGTGCGGCGGCACGGCACTCACGCAAGACCCCGACGTGCTCGACACCTGGTTCTCCTCATGGCTGTGGCCGTTTGCGACGCTCGGCTGGCCCGACGAGACACCCGACCTCGCGTATTTCTATCCGGGACACACGCTGGTCACCGCGTCGGAGATCATCTTCTTCTGGGTGGCCCGCATGGTGATGGCGGGGTACCACTTTCTCGGCGAGCGTCCGTTCGAGACGGTCTGCATCAACGGCACGGTGCGCGACACGGAACACCGCAAGATGTCGAAGTCGCTCGGCAACGGGATCGACCCACTTGCGGTCGTCGACTCCTTCGGCGCCGATGCGCTCCGGTTCACCGTGATCGCCGGTGCAGCGGTCGGGACCGACGTCATCATGGACCCGGACGATCTCGAGGCGACGTTTGCCCCGGGGCGGAACTTCTGCAACAAGCTGTGGAACGTCGGCCGGTTCGTGCTCACTAATCTCGAAGAGACGGACGGTGAAGGACGGTCGAGGACGGTCGATGACGGCCCAGGACGGGGAGGGACGGGGGAGGAAGGGGAGGAGGCGTTGGCCGACGCATGGATCCTCTCCCGCCTCGAGGCGACCACCGCCGAAGTGACCGACGCCATGGAGCGGTTCCGGTTAAACGACGCGACCAACGCCGCCTACCGTTTCGTGTGGAGCGAGCTCGCCGACTGGTATCTCGAGGCGGCCAAGCCGCGTTTGCGCGGCGACGCACCGGGCGGCGCCCGGGCCCGCGAAGTGCTTCGACTCGCGCTCGAACGGGCACTCTGCCTGCTCCACCCCGTGGTCCCGTTCATTACGGAGACGCTGTGGCAGCGGCTCCCCGGGCGCGAGGGCGAGAGCCTCGTGACCGCACCGTGG
>JBDHCY010000188.1:0-7669 GCA_039591795.1 Gemmatimonadota bacterium
CTCAAGGCCACGGCGGCAGCGGCCAAAAAAGCGATTCCGTATTTCACACGACACCTTCCTTCGCCACAGCCCGACGTCCGGGCCAGGCGGGTTGAGTGAGAAACGAGAAGATAGCTAGGCGAGACGCCCGCCGGGGCTCACGCAGTGAGGCCCGGCGGGGCGGTCAGTGAGGCGGGCACAGTCTCCCCGTGCGGTGGCGCGTCACCGACTCCAGGGTGGTTTCACTCCATTCGTTCTCGCATAGGCGATCGACTGACCGAGATGCTCGTGGAGGTGCGTGACGGTGAGCACCCACAGCTGCCGGGCCGTAAAGGTCTGTCCGAACACCGACAGCTCGTCACCCAGCTTGGATCCCGGAACGTCGGACATCGCTTGCTTGAGGTGCGCGAACGACGTCTCGAGATCGGCGATGATGGCTTCGCGATCGATCTCGCGCGTCTCGTACGCCACCGCTGTCTGGTAGTCGTCGGGCTTGATGCCGGTCTCCGCTGGAGCAGCGATTCCTTGCAACGCGGGCAGCAGATAGTTGTCGGCAGCCACGTGCTGGAAGACTTCCCCGACCGATCGGACTCCCTCCCCTGGACGCCAGGAGTAACTCTCCTCCGGCATCGCACGGGCCAGGCCCATGATCTTCTCCTCAGCCTGGGTCACGTCGAACAGCAGATCGGCCATGACGGTCTTGTGCTCCTGGGCGGTGGCGACGGAAGCGACCGACACGAGGAGCGCTGCGGCCAGCGTGGCCGTCCGTGCGTGAAAGCTCATCTGAATCCCTCGAAGCGACTGGTATGGCGGTTAAGTTATCGTGGAGATGAGTGCTTGCGTACCCCTGTGGACGCGGCCCATCCGAGCGGGCAGATCATGCCGGAGGTGTCTCTCACCATCCGCGAGGCCATCATGAGCAGCGCAGTCCGTCTCTTCGCTTGGACCCTCAGCATAAGTGCCGCTGCTTGCACCCCGCAGGTCGAGCCCGGCTGGCCCACGGAGGGATGGGTGACGTCCGTTCCCGAGGCGCAGGGTCTCGACCCGGCGCCGCTCGCCGCGCTTCATGAGGGTATCGAGGCCGGCAACTTCGGATACGTGGACAGGCTGGTCGTCGTGACGAACGGGTTCCTCGTCGTGAGCGAGCGGTACGACAACGATTACCGCGACATCAGCCGCGGCAGGCGGGGAGCACTTGGCTGTGGTACCGACTCGTGCGAGGCGTGGTCTGGCCCCCCCGAATTCAACTACTACGATCCGGATCGACATCCGTGGTATCAGGACCGCGAAGTCCACACACTCCAGTCCGTGACGAAATCCGTCACGTCGGCGTTGATCGGGATCGCGATCGAGCATGGTGCCATCGCCGGGACCGACGCGCCGCTGCTCTCGTTCCTCCATGAGTACGATCTTTCACGCGTGGATGCTCGCTTGCACGACGCTTCACTGGACGACCTCCTCACCATGCGCTCCGGGATCGAGTGGCACGAAGTCGACCGACCCGCAGACTCGACGAACACGACCTTTCAACTCGAGTGGTCGCGGGACTGGGTTCAGTTCACGCTCGACCAGCCGATGGACGCGGATCCGGGTGCGAAGTGGGCGTACAACAGCGGCGGCAGCCACCTGATGTCGGTGATCGTGCGCACGGCCACGGACGAGACGGCGGATCTCTACGCCGAGCGTCACCTCTTCGGGCCCCTCGGGATCGACGACTACTACTGGAAGAAGACCCCACGGGGCCTGCCGGATACGGAGGGGGGACTCTATCTCGAAGCCGAGCAATTGGCGAAGATTGGGTACCTCTACCTTCATGACGGCATGTGGGCCGGGCAACGTATCCTGCCAGAGGGATGGGTGGAGACGTCAGTGGCGCGTCACGTGGACAGCGTCAACGACGCGGGCTTTGGGTACGGATATCAGTGGTGGCGACCAGATCGGAACGACGTCGTGGTCTGGGCGGGACTCGGATTCGGAGGTCAGTATCTCCTCGTCCTACCCCAGCTGCAAACGGTGGCCGTTATGAACGCATGGAACATCTTCGGCGGGCAGCGGCAATCGGCACTCAACGCGCTGCTGGATGCACTCCTGGCGGCGGCCGGCCAGACCCAGTGAGGCCGCCCCGAGTGCAGCCGGGCCGCGTGCTCTTATCTTCCAATTGAACTACGACCCCTGGGACGGGCCATGAACGGCAACGCCGATCCGTTTGAGAAGCCGGTCGATAGCCGCGGCACCGTCGAAGAGCATTTCGCGCGCCGCCTCGAGATCAACCTTCCTCGCGCCGAGAATGCGAAGCTTCGCCAGCTCATTGCGCTCGTCAATCGCGATGACGATCTGTATGGTCTCTGGCTCGCTGCGAATGTCACCGCGGTTGAGCGGCTGGGAATGACCGACCACGGCCCCGTACACGTGAAGATCGTCATGAACCTCGCACTCAAGATGCTCCGCCTACTCGCCGACCGAGGTGTCGAGCCGTCCGCGATGCGCCACTATGGGCTGAGTACGGATGATGCCGAGGTCATCGTGGCGATGGCCGCTTTGCTTCACGATCTCGGGCTCTCGATCCATCGGCCCGATCACGAGGCGTACTCACTCTTCATGGCCGATGGGAAGCTTCGCACCTATCTCCCGACCGTCTACGATCCACAGACCGCGACGATCGTACGGTCCGAGATCCTCCACGCGATCATCGCACATCGCGCCGCCGGTCGACCCTTGACGCTCGAGGCGGGTGTCGTGCGGATTGCCGACGCGCTCGACATGGCCAAGGGCCGCTCCAGAATCCCGTTCGAGCAGGGTTCGCAGAGCATCCATTCCATTTCCGCTGCCGCAATCGAGGCCGTTCACATCGAGGCCGGATCGACCAAGGCCATCCGAATCTCCGTGGTGATGAGCAACTCCGCCGGCGTGTTCCAGCTCGACCGCCTCTTTCGCGAGAAGCTTCGTGGCAGCGGCCTCGAAGATCACCTCGAGCTGGAGGCACGGGTGGAGGGCGAGACGGAGAAACGGCTCATCGGGACGTTCCGCGTGTAGCCGATGGGGCGTCACTGATACCGCCGTGAGCGACTTCGTCGGATCCTCGCACGATCGCCGATACCTCCTGCCCGCAATGGTCGTCGCGGGCCTGGCGTTGGGAGGTGCCACCGTTGCGCTCTCCATGGCGACACTCGCAGAGCAGGCGAGCGCGACCGTGGGAGCCGAAAGCGGAACGCTTGCGTGGAACGTCCCCTGGACTCCGCACGTTGCGGGCCCGGAGGCTGCTCAGGCAGCCGTCATGCGACGGCTCGCCGGCGTACTCCGGGGTGCCGGCGTCGCCGGCATTGCAGTCGCCGCACTCGTCCTCGGGACGCTGTACGCGACGCGGGCAGACCTGCGGCGTGGCGAGTGGACGATTCGCAGAGCACTGGGCGCGTCGCGACGGCAGCTGCTCGTCGGGGGCGCCCTCGAAGGAGCCACGGTCGCCACGGGAGCGCTCGCCGTCGCCGTGCTCGGCGCCGCTACAGCGAGTGCGGTTGCCATCCGCGCCTGGCCGGACACCGGCTGGAGCAGTCTCATCTTTCAACCGGCACCGGCGGTTCTGGCGTTGGCAGTCGTCGCCTTCATCGTACTCCTCTCGGTTGCCCCGTTTCTCGGGGCGGGCCGAGCGTCCAACCTCGCTGTACCGCCTGTTGCGACGCGCGGCATTGTCGTCCCCGCGATCCAGCTCGGCACGACGCTCGCCATACTGCTCGCTGGAGCGCGGCTTGCACGCTCGCACGCCGGGATGCGGCCTGATACCGCTTCCCCGGTCGCCCCGAACGGGCTGGTGTACGAGATCTCCCTTCCCGACGCTGGCTCTCCCGATGAGCGAGAGGCCTTCCTAGCCCCGGTGCTCGAGACTCTCGAACGGAGTCCCGCGATCGCCGCAGCGAGTCTCACAAGCCGTGGCATGCTCGTCGGGCTCGGCGTGACTGATCTCGCGATCACCGACTGCGGTGCCTGCTCGCAGGGGGGTCTTCCGGCCCCGTACCACCCCGTCTCGGCCACCTATCATCTCGTCAGCGCCGACACGTTTGACGCCGTGGGCATCTCGCTTCTCAGGGGTCGTGGCGTGGCAGCCGACGACGGGCCAACGGTCGAGCCCGTGGCAATCGTGAACAGGGCCCTCGCCCAGCACCACTTCGAGCGCCAGGGAGCGCTCGGACGGAGGATCCGCGTGGGCCGCAGCCCCGGCCGCTGGCATCGGGTCGTCGGAGTCGTAGATGACTCCGGATCTCGAGTCTTGAGGCGCCCAGAGCCGGTGTTCGCGGTCTATCTGAGCGCATTGCAGCACCCGGCCGCGGAGCTAGACCTGATGGTGATGCCGACCGCCAACCCCATGGCTGCCGAGCGCTCGGTGGTGGAGACGCTCGGCGCCACGCTCGCGTCACCGGTGCCGGTTCGCCTCGACGTGCTCCGCCGGGCGATCGCACGCCCGGTCCGTCGACTCGCTATGGGAGTGGGCGCCGTGGGGATCCTCGTCCTCGTACTCGCGAGTTATGGCGTCGCTGTTGTGGCCGCGCTGAGCGCGCGCCGCCGTCGGAATGAGTACGCGCTCCGTCAGGCCGTCGGCGCGCGCGCGCGCGACGTGCGCCGCCTCGCCTTCACGGACATCGGGCGCTCGGTCGTGCTCGGTCTCGCCATCGGGTGGTGGCTCGATCTCTTCGTTTCGGGAATCGTCGCATCCGCCGTCGGCGGCGGCGCAGCCATCGGACTCCCGGTGGGCCTGGGCCTCGCGAGCCTGCTCGCAGCGTCGGCCTTGCTCAGCGCACTCGTCCCCGCGTGGCGAGCCGCAGCGCTCGCACCAGCCGGGGCCGTGGGAGTGGCCGAGTAGGGCGGTGAGGCGTCGCCGTTACTCGGCGACGGTGAAGATCTCTCGATATCCCTCTTCAACAAGCGGCACGAAGGTCTGGTACCATTCGCGCCACTTCGGATCGCTCATGACCTGCTTGAGGCCAGCCTCCAGGCCGGCGAGGCTCTCGTGACTGCTCTCCAGCACCAGCGTGTAGGACGGACCGACGAGATCGGTGAGGATCCGCGCCGAGATCCCAGCGCGCTTGAGAAACCCGGCGCCCTCTTTCCAGGCGGCCGTGGCGTCTCTCGCCTTCCCGAATCGAAGTCTGAACACATCGCGAACGACGATCATGATGCCTCCGCGGTCAGAAGCCGTGTGTGTCAGTGCGGTGCTCGCCCCGCTCACCCTCCCGGTCGGTACTCACCCCGGAGCGTGGTGCGCTCGCCGTGATGATCGCGAACAAGCCGTCGCGCCAGATGCAGTCGCACTCACAGAAACCGGCGTTCTCGAGCGCGCGAAAGTGCGCGCCGAGCGGCATATAGTGATCATGTTGGGCCACGTGCTGGCGGACCTGGTCGATCTCTTCGCTGGTGAGGTTGCCCGGCTCGCGCCAGAACGCCTGCCACCGATCCAGGTGCAGCGCATGAATCGCGGTCGACTCACCTCCGTAGCCATCTGCCACGCAGAGTGACCCCTCAGGCGCGAGACAGGCGTAGAGCCCTCGATAGAGCAGCGTCGGGTCGGCGACATGGTGCAAGCTCAACGACGAGACGACGAGCTCACACCCGTTGGGCTCCAACGCGAGATCCTCGAAGCGCAGCGGCAAGAAGCGGAACCGGCTCGTTGCATTCGGGAAACGGTCGGCGAGTCTCAATCGTGCCGTTTCGATCATTTCGGGTGCGGCGTCGACGAACGTGAACGACGCATCGGGAGCCAACTCGACCAGTCGAACCGACAGGCTTCCGGTGCCGCAGCCCAACTCCACTATGCGAGATCGCGAGCGTGGCAGGCATTCCAGGAGGCGGGTCGTGATTTCGTCGTAGCGGGGCACGACGCGTCGTATGAAGGCGTCGTACTCTGCCGCCTTCGACCCCCAGTACGCTTGGGCAGTGTGTGGAAATGGCTGGGCCTTTACCACTGTCTGCTCCGATTGATCAATCTAGATCTCGCCACCTCGCCACGGTAGCCAAGTCGGATCACGCGCGGCCGTACACGAAGCCCTCCACTTCCCCATGAATGCGCGCGACTGTTTCGGGGGATGGTGGCCGGCTCAGGCGCGAGACGGAAACCGTTACCGCGAAGTTGACGAGCAGTGACCAGACGCCGCCGTGCAGGCCAAGCGGATGCGGCCACACCACGAGTGTCACGAACAATGCACCTAGCCCCGCAGCGATGCCGGCGAGGACACCAGCTTCAGTCGTCAGGCGCCGTGATGGGAAGCACACACCGAGGACGGCTGGCAGGAGCTGCAGCGCCCCCGCACCCGACAGAGTGACGAGCACGACGAGAAACTCGAACGTCCTCACCGACATGAGGTAGCCCACGCCCAAGAGGCCGAGCACGATCACGCGGCCAACGAGAATGTAGTGCCCTGGACTCCGCTCACGCGCCACATAGCGCTGGTACACGTCTCGCGTCAGCACGGTCATGTTGGCATGCAGGATCGAGTCGAGCGTCGACATCGCCGCGGCTGCCGCTCCTGCCAGGATGATGCCCGTGAGCCACGCCGGGGCGTGTGTGAACAGCAGCTCGGGGAAGATCCGGTCGGGCACTTCGAGGCCCGGCATCGCCACGGCCCCACCCAGCCCAACCAGAGCCGCGGGGATATAGAGCGTCATCAGGTAGATCGGCGTCGTCGCGCCCAAGAGCTTGATCGTCCGCGCAGATGCCGCCGTGTAGTATCGAATCATGATGTGCGGCTGCAGCACGATGCCGAACGACAGGGTGATCGTCATGCCGATCCACATGCCGGGCGTGAAGAAGCCTCTCGGACCCGGCAGGCTCAGCATGTCTGGGCGATCGGCCGCAACGCGACGCCACAACTCGATCGGGCCACCGAACAGCTCGTGAGCGAGATAGAGCGCCCCAATCCAGACGGCCAAGTACATCCAGACGCCCTGAACCACGTCGGTCCAATACACGGCACGGAGTCCTCCGGCCATCAGATACCCCGCCGCGACCACCAGGAGCACGAGCGTCCCGACCTCGAACGAGACCCGGCCGCCTGACGCGACCGAGATGATGTAACCGAGACCCTGTGCCTGTACTTGGATGTAGAGGATCGTGAACAGCACCGAGACCAGCGCGGTCACGACCCGCACGGCCTCGCTCTCGTAGAAGTCGGCGAGCATGTCGGCGGGCGTGATGTACCCGAAGCGCTTCCCCAGCACCCAGATTCGCGTCCCCAACACGTAGGTGATGGCGCCAACGAGGATGGTCCACGCACCTGCATCCCAGAACCCGATCCCGTGCGTGTAGAAGAACCCACCCGACCCGAGAAAGGCGAACGCGGAGTGGTATGTGGCGACGACGGTGAGATAGAGGACGACGAATCCGGCCTTGCGTCCGTAGAGAAAAAAGTCGTCCACGTTCACCGTCAGCCGCCGTCCGGCGACGATACCGAGCACGATCGTCACGATGAGATAGATGACGATGAGCCCTGACGCGATCACCCATGTCGCCATCTAGATCCCTCGCCTGAGCACCAAGAGGAGCACTCCGATGAGCAGGACATACAGACTCAGGAGGTAGGCGTAGAGGAAGGGGAGCCCGAGAATCCACGGAGCGACGCGGTTCGCCAGCGCGTGTACGGCGGGGGGCTGCGTGAGCGCAAACAGGACGACGAACGCCAGCACGGCCACCTTGCCGGCCCTGGTC
>JBDHCY010000189.1:0-7636 GCA_039591795.1 Gemmatimonadota bacterium
AAGGAGCCCGAGCATGGCTGCGTGGCTCACTCGGGCTTCGGCGCTTCCGGCTCCGGCACCGGGACGGAAGTCGTCTCAGCCGCCTCCGCCCCAGCCACCGGAGCGTCCGATTCCGTCGGCGACAGCTCCGCGTCGGCCACCGGAGTGTCCGATTCCGTCTGCGACGGCTCCTGCTCGGCCATCGCTCCCTCGGGCGCGTCGCCTGATGGCTCTGCCCCCGCCGGCGCGTCGGCCGTCGCCGCCTCCGCGCTCGATGCGGCTGCGGCCGCCGCTGCCAAGGCGGCGGCTTCGCCCTCCTCCTCGACGGTCAGCTCACTGAGGACCACCATGATGCGGTCGGCCATCTCGGGCGTCATGCCCTCGACGCGAAGCACTTCCTCGCGCTCGAGGTCGAGGATGTCGGCCAACGTCTTGTATCCCGCGGTTTCGAGCACCGCGACGATCTGCGGAGACAATTCCTTGAGCTCGGCGAGCGCCACGGAGGCGGCCGACTGCTCGTCGGGGGGAAGGGGCGCGAACAGCGGACCCTCCCCTCCCCGCTCGAGCCATTCGCGGCTCGAGTAGAGGTCGATCTTCCACCCCGTGAGCTCCGAGGCCAGCCGCACGTTCTGGCCGTTGCGACCGATCGCCAGCGAAAGCTGGTCTTCATCGACGATCGCCTGGATGGTTCGTGTCGTGGGATCGCTGAACACGCGGTAGACCCGGGCGGGAGCGAGCGCGAGCTTCGCGAAACGCTCGGGATCGGATGACCAGGGCACGATGTCGATCCGCTCGCCGCCCAGCTCGTTCACCACTGCCTGGACCCGGCTCCCCTTGAGCCCGACGCAGGCGCCGACGGGGTCGATCGCGTCATCCCGGCTGATCACGGCGATCTTGGTCCGGCTCCCCACCTCGCGCGCGACCGCGCGGATCTCGACGACGCCCTGCTGCATTTCCGGGACCTCGAGCTTGAAGAGCGCTTCGACGAACAGCGGATCGGCGCGCGAGAGGATCAATCGCGGACCTTTCGGTGTCTCTTCGAGGCGCTTGAGCACCGCGCGGATCGTGTCGCCCTGGTGAAAGTGTTCGCGGCGGTTCTGATCACGATAGGGGATGATCGCTTCGGCCTCACGAAACTTGTGCAGCATCACGACGAGTTTCCCGCGCTCGACCTGCTGCACTTCGCCCATGAGCAGCTCGCCCACGCGGTGGCCGAACTCCTCTCGGATGCGAGAGCGCTCGCCCTCGCGGACACGCTGTATGATGCGTTGCTTTGCGGCCAACACGGCCGTGCGGCCGAACGCTTCGAAGGGAACGTCTTCCTCGAGGACGTCGCCGAGTTGAAACTCGGGGTCTTCCCAGCGGGCTTCTTCGAGGGACACCTGGGTGCCCGCGTCCTCCACCTGCTCTACCACGGTTCGCAACACTACGACACGGAGAAGGCCCTTGAGCTCGTCGACGGCGATCTCGGCACGTACCTCTGGGCCGTAGCGCTTCGCCAAAGCGGCATGGATGCCGTCTTTCAAGAGGTCGAGCAGCTCACCGCGCTCGAGTTGCTTCGTGCTGGCCAACTCGCGGATTGCCGCCACGACGTCGTTGGAATTCACCATCGTTCTTTCTCTCCTGCGGAGCTCGCCGCCCCGCTCACCAGTCCACCGCGAGCGTCGCCCCACCGAGGTCGGCGAGCGCAAGCTCGCGTGGCTCGCCGCCTTCCGGCTGCAGCACGACGTGCGTCTCGTCGGGCACGGCGACGATCGTTGCGCGGACTCGCCCCAGACCGGGCACCCGCACGTTCACCTCGCTCCCGACGAACCGGACCCAGTGCTCCGGCCACCGAAGGGGCCGCTCCATGCCCGGCGACGAAACCTCGAGGACGTAGCGGGGGCCGATCGGCGTGTCGGCATCGAGCCAGGCCTCGAGCGCTCGGCTTGCCTCCGCACAGTGGTCCACGGTCACCCGTCGCGGCGGCGTGCTGGCGGGCCAATCGATCCGCACCTGCACGAGCGGTCGACGGGACGTGCCTCCAACTCGGAGGTCCGCCAACTCGAACCCGAGCTCGGCGAGCCGGGTCCGGAACTCGTGAAGGAGGGAGTCGTCCAGCACTGGGACCGTCCGGAAAGCAAAAGCGCGGGCCGACTACGCCCGCACCAACTACAGAGGCACACTAACGCGCGACCCGCGAGCCGTCAAGCCAGGGGACGGCCCAGGTAGGCGGTCATCCGCCCGTCCGCCCCGCGCGAGCGCCGGTGAGAATAGAACGCCTCGTCGTGCGCCGAGCACCACGGCGAGACGGTGAGGTCGCCGATCCCCAGGCCAGCGACCCGGGTCGCCAGTGCCCCTCGCAGGTCGAGGCGGCCGGGGTCGCCGACCTCCCGGCCGGTCACCGCCTGCAAGACTTCGGGACCGACCTCATAGCAGTCTCCGCAGATGGCGACGCCAAGGTGCACGGCGAGGTCGGCGGGGCGGGCACCGACTCGGGTCCCGAGGGCCTCGACCGACCGCTCCAGGACACCAGCCGCGATGCCGCGCCATCCGGCATGGAGGAGCGCGTGGTGGCCGCTCGTTGAATGGCACACGTAGATGGGCACGCAATCGGCCACCGTCACGCAGAGCAGGACCCCGGCCTCGCTGGTGGCATGCCCATCGAACCCCTCGCGGATGAGCCACCCGTCATCTCCGGCCCCGTGCCACGCCACCTCGGTTCCGTGGACCTGATGCGCCAACGCGAACCGACGAAACGCCGGCCGGGCCGACTCCTGAAACGCGCGCCATCGGGTGAGGACGCTTCCCGCGGGCTCGTTGCTCCAGAGCCCGAGAGAGAAACCCTGTCCGCGCAGGGTGATTCCGGCGCGCAAGCCGAACCGGTCCGTCCACTCGGGAAGCTCCGCGCGAGGGACGGCGGGATCGTCGAGCGTCTGCTCCACCAGTACATCGGTGCGCTCGGTCGCCGTCACCCGCCGTCCTCGAATCGTTCGAGGTCGCACCCGAGCGCTCGGATTCGTTCGTGAATCCGTTCGTATCCGCGCTCGATCTGGCCCACATTGTAGATCGTACTGACGCCCTCGGCGGCACACGCGGCAACCAACATCGCCATCCCAGCCCGGATGTCGGGGCTCTCCACCTCGCCACCGTGCAGTCGGCTCGGCCCGGCAACGACCGCCCGGTGCGGATCGCAGAGGATGATGCGTGCGCCCATGCCGATCAGCTTGTCCACGAAGAACAGCCGCGACTCGAACATCTTCTCGAACACGAGCAGGAGCCCCTCGCACTGAGTCGCGACCACCAGGGCGATCGACATGAGATCGGCCGGGAACGCCGGCCATGGGCCGTCTTCCAGCTTCGGGATGTGGCCCCCGGAGTCTGGACGGATGCGGCGCTCCTGGCGCGCCCCTACGACGAGCCGGTCGCCCTGGAGATGAGGCGTGACACCGAGACGGTCAAAGCCGAGCAGCGTAGAGCGCAGGTCCTCTGCCCGCACGCCTTCGATCGTGATCTCGCCACCGGTTGCCGCCGCTAGTCCGATGAAGCTCCCAACCTCCACGTGGTCGGGTCCGATGGTGAAACTCGCTCCTGAGAGCTTGGTGGTTCCTTCGACCCGGTAGCTTGAAGTTCCGATGCCGTCGATGTGGGCGCCCATGGCGACGAGGAACCGGGCCAGTTCTCCGACGTGCGGCTCCTGCGCGCCGTTCAAGATCGTGGTCTCGCCCTCGGCACCGACGGCCGCCATGAGGGCATTCTCCGTGGCCGTCACGCTGGGCTCGTCGAGGAAGATCTCGGCTCCGACGAGTTGCCGTCCCTCCAGCGCGTACTCCCCCCCCACGACGATCTCGGCGCCGAGCGCCTCGAGGGCGACGAGATGGGTATCGAGGCGACGACGCCCGATGACGTCGCCGCCCGGCGGGGGGAGGACGATCCGGCCGAAGCGAGCGAGCCCGGGACCGGCGAGGAGGATCGAGGCGCGAAGCTGGGCGGCGAGGGCCCGGTCGAGCATCTGGGGTGCGGCTCCCGTCGAATCGACGCGCACCGTATTGGGGCCGCTCCACGCCACCGTACAGCCCAGCTGCTCGAGGAGACCGAGCATCCCGTCGACGTCGCGAATGCGTGGCACATTCGCGATCTCGCTGGGGCTGTCGCCGAGGAGCGTCGCGGCGAGGATCGGCAGTGCCGCGTTCTTGTTCCCAGCCGGGCGGACGGTGCCGGTGAGCGGCCGGCCGCCGCGGACGACGAAGCGGGGTGACCGCATAGGCCCGCGAAGCTACGAGCCTGTCGGCACCTCCGTCAAGCGTGTTAAGTTGTCACGCCGCTCGGGCGCCATCATGCAATTGCTCATCGTCGTCGTAAACCGCGAAGAAACGCTCGACGACATCCTGTCGGGCTTCCTCGAATTGGGTATCACCGGCGCCACGGTGATCCGGAGCGAGG
This sequence comes from Gemmatimonadota bacterium, assembly GCA_039591795.1. GTDB lineage: Bacteria > Gemmatimonadota > Gemmatimonadetes > Gemmatimonadales > GWC2-71-9 > JBDHCY01. The sequence continues at coordinate 4,402 of JBDHCY010000189.1, forward strand.
GGATGGGACACGTGCTGGCCAGCGACGTGCCGTTGTTCGCCGGCCTCACCGAGCTCGTCACCCGGACGCGCCCGCAGAACGTCACGATCTTCTCGGTCATTCGGGAGGCCGAAAAGGTCGAGGCGGCTATTCAGCTCACCCAAGAGGTTTGTGGCAACCTCGAGCAGCCGGCCACGGGCATCCTCGTCGTCCTGCCCGTGAGCCAGGCCATTGGCATCGCCCCCGAGTTGGGGGAGGCCGATCGCTGAACGCGATCCTCGCGCTCGCACTCCTGGCCGTGCTGGGCATCCTCGCCAGCCGGGTGAACTGGCGGCTACCGCAGGCACCGCTCGGAATCCAAGTGCTCGTGGCCTCGGGCACCCCCCTTGTCCTCGTCGGCGTGTTCTTGGGCCCGATGACGAACGTCGTCACCCGGGAGCTCGCCGGGCAGCTGGCGCCGATCTCGGCCTTGGGGCTCGGTTGGCTGGGGATGATCTTCGGCCTCCAGCTCGACCGCACGATCGTGCGAGAGTTTCGGGGCGTGCTCTGGCGGTTCGCCCTGCTCCAAGCCGGCATCGCGTTCCTGATTGCCGCCCTCGGCGCGGTGGCCATTCGCCTCTCGGTTCCAGGATTGCGGGCAGCCTGGTCTCCCGCAGAGACGGCGGTGTTCACCCTCGCGTCGGTGGCGGCGATCTCGGCGCCCACCGGCCTGTCCATCGCCGCCCGCCGGCTCAAGCTCCGCCGCGGCCCGCTGCTCGACCTCCTGTCGTTCAGCGCCTCGGTGGACGGCCTGATCGGTGTGTTCGCCTTCACTGCCGTGCTCGCCGTCTATCGGCCTGTGGAAGGCCCCGGGGTCATCGAGCTCGGGCCCGACCGCTGGATCGCGGTCGCCCTCCTCTCCGGCGCGCTCGTTGGTCTGGTGTTTCTCTCGCTGACCCGCAAAGTGCCGACGCCCGACGAGCTCACCCTCTCCCTGCTCGGGACGGTGCTCTTCGGTGCCGGCGCAGGCTACGCACTGGGCCTTTCACCGCTCGTCGTCACGATCATCGCGGGCGCCATGGTCGCCAACTTCTCGGCACACAAGCGCCGTGTCCTCGCGGTACTCATCTCGTGGGAGCGTCCGGTCTATCACATTCTGCTCATTATCGTCGGCACGCTCCTCACCCTGCCGACCGGCTGGGTGGTGCTTGCCGTCGTGCTCTTCGCCGGTTGGCGGCTCACGGCGAAGTACCTGGGCGGGTACGTGGCACTCCGACTCCTGCGGCTCGGGGACGTCCCGTCCACGATGGGGCTCGCGCTCGTGGCACAGGGCGGCCTGGCCGTCGTGATCGCCCTCAACTACGTCGTCGCCTACCGCGGCCAGCCGGGTGCCACCGTCGAGATGGTGCTGACGACCGTCGTGGCGCTCGTGGCCCTCAACGAGTTCTTGAGCCCGAGCGTGATCCGGCGGGTGCTTCCGTCCGCTCCAGCGACCGCCGGGCCGTTGACAGAGGGGCCGCCCCGGGCCAGCGTTCCCACGGGCGACGGGTAGCCCCTCCCCTGCGAGGCTCCTCGAGCTGGCTTGGTCGGGCGGCACGTCGGCGAGGAGGCCGCCCGGAGCGCCCTGCACTCGTTCAGCCGCGAGCTGGAGATGGAAGCTTCCACAACTGTCACGATATCGTTGCTCGTCATCGCCGCCTCGACGGCGACGCTCGCCGTGCTCGGAATAGCCGTCGCAGTCATGTCGATGCGCATGGTCCGTGAGTTCCAGCGCGGTCTCGACGCCGAGGCGCTCCCGGCGCTCCGAGCGGCCCGTGAGGCCGCCGACAACCTGCATGCGCTGACCGGTTCGGTGCGCGACGAGACGCAAGACGTCGTCGCCCTCGTGGGCGACCTCCGCGGACGGGTCGAGCGAGCCACCGACCGGTTCGCCGACCGCCTCGACGACTTCGACGCGCTGTTCGACGTTGTCTACGACGAGGTCGAATCCACGGCACTCGATGTCGCCGCCGGCCTGCGTACTGCCCGGCGCGGCCGGAAGGTGCTGGGACGGATGCGCCGGGCCCTGTTGCGCCGACGGTGAGAGTCGTCGCTGTCGGGATCGCGCTCGGCGTGCTCGGCCTCTTCGTCCTTCCAGAGGCGTTGCACGCCTGGACCCCGGGGACGCACATCTTCCTCGGCGAGGCGGCCCTCGCCAATCTGCAGTATCTCCCCATGCCGGTCGCCGAGCTGTTGCGCGCGTTCCCGTTCGATTTCCTCTACGGGAGCATTGCCGCCGACACGTCGATCGCCAAGAAGTATGCGCCCGTGGGCCGACACTGCCATGCATGGCACGTGGGTCAGGAGATCTACGACCTCGCCCACGACGATCGTCTCCGCTCGTTCGGGCTCGGCTACCTTGCGCACCTCGCCGCGGACGTCGTCGCGCACAACTTCTTCGTTCCGCGACAGCTCGTTCGCACCGCCGCCACCGCCGCGCTTGGACACTCCTACTGGGAAAGCCGATTCGAAACGCATCTTGGAGATACGTTCGCGAGTACCGCGCGCGAAGTCATCCTGCTCGACCACTCTGCCAACGACGCTCACCTCGACCGGATCATCTCACCGACCATCTTCAGCGTGGGCACGAATCGGCGCATCTTCCGCGGCATGGTACGGCTCACGGATTCCACGAGCTGGCAGCGAACGTTCCAGCTCATGGCGGTGCGGAGTCGTTGGAACCTCGTCAAGTCGGACGTCGAGGCGCACATGGCGCTCGCCTTCGACTGGGTGATGGATACGCTGGCCGTCCAGGACGCCGCTGCGAGGCGCTATGACCCTGCGGGAGATGCAGCACTCGGGCGAGCCAAGCGCCTTCGTCGGGAGGCCACGCGCGACGGCGCGCCGCCGAGGCGGCGGCCGGTTGCTGACGACGACAGCAGGTTCGCCCTTCCCACACTCGCCCTCCCGTTCTGGGAGCGTGCGGTGGTGCACCGTCCGTGGCAGCTCAGGCCGCAAGCTGGAAATGGTGGGAGCCGCGCGCAGCCCACACCCGGACGAGGTTCCGGGGCGTCGTCTTGATCCCGAGACGGTCCCGGCAACCCGAGCGCTTCAAACCGATAGCGTAACCCGCACTGACGGGTCGAGTGGACTCGAGGCCATCATTCCCACTCTCGCTCGAGACCCGCGTAGCGCACGACGAGCTCCTTCGTGCCCACCTCTTCGTCATCGAACGCCACGAGCACCTTGAGATCGGGACCACTGCGGTCGAGTTGGACGATCTCGCCGCTGCCGAACC
>JBDHCY010000190.1:0-7634 GCA_039591795.1 Gemmatimonadota bacterium
CGCCTTGAGGCGCGCGGACTCGACATCGGCGCTGAGCCGAGCCTGGCGGACGTCCGTGCGGTCGTTGATGGCCGTCTCGTAGAGGGCTTCGATCTCGTCCTCTAGCGGTACACTGCCAGCAGCCGCGAGGAGCGCAGCGTTCTCACCCACATTGCGCTCCGGATTCTCGAGGTCGAGCTCGTTGAGGCTCCCCGCGAGCTCGAAGGGCGTCGTTGGATCGAGTCCCATCTCCACGAGTAGAACGCGACGTGCGGTGGAGGCGCCCAGCGCCGCGCGCCGAAGTGATGGTTCGAGGTTCGCGAGCTGCACCTCGAGGCGCAGCACGTCGTAGTTGCTTGCCAGCCCGGCGCGGTTTCGTGCCTGCGTCTCCGCCAGCGTCTGACGCACCCGCTCGATACTGAGCGTCGTCAGTCGCACCTCTTCGTCGGCGACGAGTGCATTGAAGTAGGCCTGGCGAACTGTGGATACGACCCCCTGGGCTCCTCCTCGCGCGACTTCCCGCTGCAACGTTCGAAAGCGATTGGCCGCACCCAGGCCCACGAACGCGCTCATCTCAAAGATCGGTTGACTCGCCGCGACGGTTGCGCTCCAGATGTTGTCGGAACCGAAACGGACGGGAATGAACTGGTCGGGCGGTGCGCTGGGATCGAGGATGATCGCTGGGAGGAACGTCTTCTGTGACACGACGTTCCGCGTGAGCGACGCATCGGTCGAAATGTCGGGGAGTACGGTAGCCCACGCCTCGCGTACCTGTTCGTCAGCGATTCGCACGCCGAGGCGCGCGTCGCGCACCGTCTGGCTGCGCTCGAGTGCCACTCCGATCGCTCTCCTGAGCGAGTACACCTCGGGTGGCGTGGGCTCCTGTGCGAAGAGTGGTGCGGCCAGCAGCAGTGTGACCAGCACCAAGCGTATGCGGTTCATGGCTCGGTACGAACCTCTGTCGCACGCGCCGGCTCGGGGGCACGGAGACCGTGACCGACGAACGGAGCGAACGCACGGAAGATGTCGACGGCTGTGCCCGGGAGCGCGCTGCGCGGGCAATCGGTCGGGGGCGGAGCGTCGAGCTCGCACGCGAGCTCGAGCGTCACCAACCCGTGTACGATGCTCCACAGGTAAATGGCGACGAGATCCGGATTCGGGTGGGGTCGCAGCGCACCCGATGCCATCCCGTCACAGAGACACTCGCGGAGCAGATCAAACCCACTGATGTCGGGCATGTCCTCCAAGACCTTGGGGTGCCCGTTGTGCGTGCCGAAGATAACCCGGAAATACTCCCGGTTCTCCAGGGCGAACCGGACGTAGGCTTCACCCAGAGCCGCCAGCCGCTCGAACGACCCGCGAGGATGCTCGGCGGAGGCCTCTTCCAGATAGGCTCGAAACCGGAGGAATCCAGTCTGCACTACGCGATCGACAAGCGCTTGTTTCCCGTCGAAGTAGTGGTAGATGGCCGTGGCGCTGACGCCGACTCGCTCCGCCACGGCTCGCATCGACAGCGCGCCGATTCCGTCACGTGCCACGATATCGCGGGCCGCCTCGAGAATCGCGGTATCGACTCCGCTGGCGCGGCCTCCACCGAGAGGAGCTGTAGCGGTCGCCATGCGCACCCTTCGGTTAGTTTAACGCTGTTAAGGTAACGTCGTTAAGCACGGTGTCAACGTGTTACTGCCGCGTTCGGTGCGCTATGCCAGGGCGAAGACGGGCTGGGGTGGCGCGGGGAGCAGCTTGGCCTCGTGCCCGCGACGGAAGAGCTCGTCTACCGCTCGGCGCCCTCGCTCGCCGTAGTCGACGGTGAACGAGTTCACGTACATCGCAACGAAGCGATCGGTCTGGGCCGAGTCGAGGCCGCGCCCGAATCGCTCGGCATACCGGAGTGCTTCGTCGCGGTGTTCGAGGCCGTAGACGATGCTCGCGTGCAGGTCCTGCGAGATGGCGGCAATGAGCTCGGTCCCGAGGTCTCGCCGCACGACGTTGCCGCCGAGCGGGAGGGGCAGTCCGGTGAGGTCATGCCACCACACACCGAGGTCCAGCCAAAGATGAAGGCCCCGGCCGGAGTAGGTGAGCTGGCCTTCGTGGATCAGGAGTCCCGCGTCCACTTCTTCGCGAGCGACAGCGTCTTCGATGGCATCGAATGGGAGTACGATCGGTTGGAAGTTCTGTTGACACAGCTTGAGGGTGAGATACGCGGTCGTGAGGAGGCCGGGCACGGCGATCCGGAGCCCGCCGAGCGCAGCGGGCAGATCCGACGGTGCTGGGGTGGTAGCCACGACGCGGGGCCCATAGCGGTCGCCGATGCTGGCACCGTGGGGCAGAAGGAGGTAGCGGTCGGCCAAGTGCGCGTAGGCATGTAGAGAGACAGCAGTGACCTCGAGCTCGCCCTCCATGGCACGCCGGTTGAGTGTCTCGATGTCGCTCAGCTCGTGTGCGTAGCGGCGGTCACCGGTATCGATCTTGCCGGTCGCCAGGGCGTAAAACATGAACGCGTCGTCGGAGTCTGGGCTGTGTGCGACGCGAATCGTCGGCATGCTCTGCCTCACGGCGAGCCGACAGCCGTCCGGGCCTCGGCGGCGAATCGGTCGACTAGGGTCTGGTGCTCGGCATACTCCTGGCGGCCGACGGCCCGCTCGCGTTCCTCGTTCTCGAGGAACGCGCGAAACGCAGCCAGGCGCTCGGCCTCGCGGCCGGCGCGCTGATGTGCCCGGGCGCTGAGAATCTGGGCGAAGAGGTGCCCAGGGTACTCGTCCTCGAGCGAATCCGACTGGGCGAGTGCCCCAGGCAAATCGCCGGTCACCAGCTGGACCATCCCGACGTGCAAACGCGCGTCTGGGTCGAGCGGACCAATGGCACCGTACGCCTGGAGGGCCATCGGAGCGAACTGGAGCGCCCCGGCTGTATCGCCATTCTCAGCCGAACGAACAACGCGATCGAACAAACGGTCAGCGGCGTCACGCGGCGTCATCGACGCCAAGTCGGGCGGTGCACCAGGCGCGGCCCCGCCGGCGAAGGGAGCGGGCGCGCTCGGCACACCCGGCGGCGTACGGAGCCACACCGCGATGACAACGGTCAGGGCCACGACTGCACTGGCAGCCACGAGCCAGGGGAGCCGAGAGGGGCGACCACCCCCGGCGGTGGGCTTGCCACATCGGTGGCAGAAACGCGCTTCGCTGCTGAGCTCGGCTGCGCAGGATGAACAGTAGGTCATGGGGGCTTAATCTAGCCGGTGGGTCGGGGCCAAGTTAGGGTTTCCAGACGGGCGCGAGGCGACTGTGAACGATCCTGGACGGTATATGGGTGACCTCAAACGAGGCGACGAGCACTGGTACGTCTATCTGGAGACGTTCCACGATTCCGACCTCGGCGCCGCGCGTGGTCGCGTGCATTTTGTGGGTGCCACTGAGTCACGCAACACATCGTGGATCTTCCTCGAGTGGCAAGAGGACGAGATCACCGAGAGGTTCGCCAAGATGTCGCCACTCGAGCTGTGGTCATTCGTGGAAGCACTCGATCGCCGCAAGCCCGACTGACCTGAACCGTCCTCGCGGCGTGAACCCCGGTGAATCGCAACACCGAAGTTGCCGGCCGGGCTCCACCGGCGGCGTCCCCTTATCTTGCGGCATGTGTGGTCGTGCTCTCAGTCTGCTCAGCGCCCTGGCGACGTCGACTGTGGCGTGCTTCGGTTCCTACCGTGGTGACACGGAGGGGTTCCAGCGCCGCGCGGAGTGGTGGACCGGGGCCCGCATTGTCGTCGAGGACGACTCGCTCCTCACGCTGCGACGGCTCCGTGCGGGGCCTGGCGACCACGACGTCATGATCGCCGCCTTCGACTTCAATCCGTCGCAGGACGTGCTGGGCGACGAATACAGCCTGAGTGTCGCGATCGACATTGGTCCACCAGGCACCGTGCCGATCGAGCGGCCCCAGCCACTGGGTCCACCCGATGGACTCGAGGTCGCGGCGGGTAGCCGCATCGGTCTCGGCCCGATCCTGCGACCGGACTCCGTACGCGGGGAGTTCAAGCTGATCAGTCAGGGAATGATGCACACGATCGGTCGGATAGACGCTTGGCTCTACTTTTCGCACTGGGACGATTCCACCAAGACCGTGGTCGAGCGTTTGCGCCGGCGGGTGGACTTTCTCAGACCGCCGGGACGCTCGCCCGCGCCGTGATCCCGCATCGCCCGACATCCCTTCTTTGGGCTCTCGTTGTCTCCCCGGTTGCGGCGCAACCGCAGGCGCCGCCCACCATCGATACCGTGTTGATCGAGACGCTGCCCGTATTCGACGGGCCGCGTGATTCGCTGGCGTGGCACGAGCGCGCGGCTAACACCATCCGAGTCACCACACGGCCGTGGATCGTGCGTCGGGAGTTGCTCTTCGGCGCTGGCCAGGTGTACGACTCCGCGCGCATTGCCGAGACGGAACGCAACCTCCGCGGCCTCGGCGTCTTTCGTCGCGTGGAGATCGACTCCTTCCGAGTGGACGGGCACCTCGCGGTGCGCGTCCGAACGGGTGATGGCTGGAGCACGCGGCCGCAGCTGGGCTTCCGAAGTGCCGGCACCGATTTCGTGCTCACCGCTGGAATCTCCGAGCAGAACTTCCTGGGGACCGCGACGAGCGCTCGAGTCTACTACCGTCACAATCCCGACCGAGACGCCATCCAACTGGGACTGCGGAATCCTCATACGCTAGGCTTGACCGTCGAGACCGACGTCGAGTACGAGAAACTGAGTGACGGGGAGCGAGGTGCCGTGCAGATCCGGCCACACCACGTAGCCCTCTCGGCCAAAGGCAGCTTCGCACTGGAGGGCGAGCTTGGGACGACGACACAACTTCAGTTTCGCGAAGCGGCTCTTGCAGCGACGTTCCGGCGTCGTCTCGGATACGCGCGCGGCGCCATCGCCTGGGCACTGCACGCCAACTCCAGTGGGTACGTCCACCTCCTTCTCACCGCACAGCTGCGACGCGAAGACATCGTTCCCGACACCATCGCTGGGTTCTCGCGGACCGTAACAGGTGCCGTGGGGACCGGCGTCGAATTCCGTCACGCTCGGTTTCTCGTAACCGAGCGGTACAACAGCTTCGGACACCGAGAGGACGTTGATCTGTCCACGGTGATCCGTGCCGAGTGGCGGGTTGCACCCAGTGCCTGGGGCTACGACCGAACAACGTCGGGGCCCGCCGTGCACCTCCAGACCGGCGGGATGTGGAAGGGGGGCTTTTTTCGCATCGCGCTTGCAGGGCACGCACTCCTCGCTGGTGCCGCCGTCGACTCGGGCGCCGTGGTGGCGAGCGGCACGGCCGTCTTCCGGCTACTGCCCAGGCACACGTTGATCCTCGCCGGGCGCGTCGGCGCCCAAAAAAACCCCATACCCGGCGAGGAGTTCGACCTCGGACTCGGCGAAGGGCCACGTGGGTTTGGCATACACGCGTTCACGGGCACACGCATGGGTTGGGCAACGCTCGAGCATCGCGCGTTCCTCGTAGACGATTGGCTGAACATCCTCGGCCTCGGCGTCGCGGTGTTCGGGGACTATGGCGGGGCGTGGTTCGCGGGAGAGCGCCAGCGGGTTGGAGGCAACGTCGGATTCGGTCTTCGGCTCGGGTCGCCACGGTCGGCGCACGGTAGCATGGCCCGTGTGGATCTAGCATACCGCTTTGGCGAGGGTGCAGGCGATCGACGCTGGGTGCTGGTGCTCGGTCGGAGTCAAAGCTTCTAGCTGTACCGGGGGTCCTTGGCTTGCTCCGTGGGAGAGATTGGGGCACCGTAGAACGGCATTTCGGCAGGAGCCGAGGGCGCCAAGAGGGTCACGATGTACGATGCGGCCGCGCTATTCGAGTCGATCACGTCCGGAGATCAGTCGCGCTTGCAAGCGTTACTGGCCGCCGACCCGTCGCTCGCGTCCGCGCGCAACGAGCGCGGGCAGTCGGCCGTGCTCCTCGCACAGTACCGCCACCGGCGGGAGATGGTGGAGCTGCTCCTCGCGGCGGGGCCCGATCTCGATATCTTCGCAGCGGCTGCCGTGGGCCGGCGCGACCGGGTCGATGAGCTGCTCGACGACGAGCCGACACTCCTCGCGGCGACTGGCCCCGATGGGTTCACACCACTGCACCTGGCGGCCTACTTTGGGTGGGACGATACCGTACAACTCTTGCTCGTGCGAGGCGCCAACGTGCGCGCCGTGGCCCAGAACGCGCTGAGAGTGCAGCCGCTACATAGCGCGCTCGCCGGTGGCCACGTGGGCGTGGCGGAGTTGCTGGTCGAGGCCGGTGCCGACGTCAACGCACGCCAAGGCGGTGGCTGGACCCCACTCCACGCCGCGGTCCGCAACCGAAGCGAGGAAGCCGTTCACCTGCTCGTGACCAGCGGCGCCGATCCCATGCGGCCGGCGGACGATGGTACGACAGCCCGCGACCTCGCCGAACGCGGGAAGATGTCCGCGATCATGGAGGTCCTGCGCCGGTCCATACATGAGTCCGGTTCCGGGGAGGGCTGATGCGCTCGCTCTTCTTGCTCGTCGTTATTCTCGGGGCCCTGGTCGGTGCCCTGGTTGGTGCAGGGTTCTTGATCCCTCGCGAACACATTGCCTCGAGCAGCATTGCACTCAAGCAGCCTCCCGACACAGTCTGGGAGGTCGTCCGACACCTGGGTGAGGTCAGTGCGTGGTGGGACAATGTGAGCGAGTCAGCGATCGTTCCTGACGACGCCGAGGGACGGGAGGTGTGGCAGTACAGCATGCAGGACGGTTCGACGATGCTCCTGGTGGTCGATCGGGCGGAGGCTCCACGGCGCCTCGTGACGCGCATTGAAGCGCCGCCCAATGCGGCATTCGGCGGGTCGTGGATCTACGAGATCGCGTCGGATGGAGCGGGGAGTCGACTCACCGTCACCGAGGAGGGCTGGATCGCAAACCCGATCTTCCGAGTGCTCGCCAAGACCGTGTTCGGCTACCATCGCACGCTCGACTCGTACCTCGTGGCGCTAGGCCGGCGGCTGGGCGAGATCGCAACCCCAGTACACGAGCTGTGAAGCACGCGCTGCTCCTCGACGACGTCTCGAAGTCGTTTGGGTCGGTTCGCGCCGTCGATGGTCTCTCGCTGGCCGTGCCCGAGGGCGCAATCTACGGTTTCATCGGGCCCAACGGCGCCGGCAAGACGACGGCCATCCGCATGATCATGAGCATTCTCTACCCCGACAGCGGGTCGATCACCGTTCTCGGTAACCCGGTACCCGAGGCGGTGAAAGACAAGCTTGGGTACCTCCCGGAAGAGAAGGGGCTCTACAAGAAGATGCGTGCTGCGGAGATCGTGTCGTACTTCGGGCGCCTGAAGGGGATGACTCGTCGCGACGCAGAGCAACGATCACGGGAGCTGCTCGGCACCTTCGGGCTCGATGAATGGGCCGACCGCCGCTGTGAGGCCCTCTCGAAGGGTATGGGGCAGAAGGTCCAGATTCTCTCCACGCTGATACACGAGCCCGATCTCGTCATTCTCGACGAGCCGTTTTCCGGTCTCGATCCCGTAAACGTCGACGTGGTACGAGAGCTCATCGTCGAGCTGAGGCGAGAAGGACGCACCGTCATTTTCTCGACCCACGTGATGGAGCAGGCGGAGCAGATCTGTGATTTCATCGTCCTCAT
>JBDHCY010000191.1:0-7578 GCA_039591795.1 Gemmatimonadota bacterium
CCTCAAGGTGCTGCGCCCCGAGCTCGCCGCGGCTGTCGGGGCGGACCGCTTCCTCCGCGAGATCGCGACGACGGCGAGCCTGCGCCACCCACAACTCCAAGGAGACAGGGATGCGAAAGGTGAACGCGAGACAGTTCTTGCTCGATGTCGTGATTACGATGCCAATCACGTTTGTCGTCGCGGCGGCGGTCACGTACATGTACAGCTTGATCGCCCACGGGACGGGTGCGATCGATTGGGATACGGCGTTCCGCCTGGCGATCATTCTGGGGATCGTCCTGCCACTGACGCGATCTCTTCAGCCCAAAGAAGGATCGTGATGGCCGGGACGGTTGGGTCGTGCGAGAGCATGTTCAACGCCGCCCAACCCGACCCACAATGAAAGCGCAGGCTGCTCAGCAGGCGGTTGAGGGGTTGACTAACTTTGTACTACAAAGTACATTGCCGTCCATCGGAGGGCAATGGACCTGGACGTGCACGGAGACAAACCAATGGTGGGAGACTCGGGAAGCGGAGCCGGATGGCGCGGGAGCCGTTGGAGGATCGCGGGCTGGTCTGCCGCGGCGGTTGTCCTGATGCTGCCCCTGGTGGCGATGCAGTTCACCGATGAGGTGAACTGGAGTGTGGCCGATTTCGCCTTGGCCGGCGCCCTCCTGCTCGGCGTTGGCATACCCCTCGAGCTAGCAGTGAGGAAGTCAGGCGACGCCGCGTACCGCGCCGGCGTCGGCGTTGCGCTCGTGGCGGCATTCATCCTTGTCTGGGTGAACGGTGCCGTTGGCATCATCGGATCCGAGAACAACGACGCCAACCTGATGTATGGCGGGGTGCTGGCGGTCGGTATCATCGGTGCCATCATAGCGCGCTTCCGACCCCCTGGGATGGCGCGCGCGTTGTTCGCGATGGCGTTCGTCCAGGCGTTGATCGCCGCGATCGCGCTCGTCGCCGGGTTGGGGTCCCCGGAAAACGGGCCGCGAGAGATCATCGGGGTGAACGCGTTCTTTGTCGTGCTCTTCGTTGGATCAGCTTTGCTTTTTCAGAAGGCGGCACGTGGCCAACCCGAACAGGGTGCCGTATAGCCCGCCCACCGGTTCCTCAGCGCGTCCCGCGACTCGTCTTCCTTCAACCCCTGACCGCGCACCGGACCCCGCTTCACCAAGCCGTAGAATCTCGAAATCCCTAGCGGTGCTAGCCCGTGACCCGGAACTAACGGAGGGGACACCTTCAACAGAAGAGCGTGAGCAGCGTATTAGAAAGAGGGAGCCTAGAGGCATAGCGCCGGTCTGATCGACGAGGCCGACTGCATGGATGACCCCAACGCAGACCTAGCGAGACAGCTCAAGCTCTTCCCGGCCACCAACATCGTCGTGGCCGACATGATCGGTGCCGGGATCTTCACTACGTCGGGGCTGCTCCTGATGGAGCTGGGCAGTCCATTGCTGATGCTCGCACTCTGGTTCGGCGGGGGAGTCCTGGCGTTGAGCGGTGCGCTGTGTTACGGGGCGCTGGGTGCAGCGATGCCGCGAGCCGGGGGTGAGTACGCCTACCTGTCTCAGCAGTTTCATCCGCTCCCGGGATTCCTGACCGGATGGGTCTCACTCTTTGCCGGCTTCTCAGCACCGCTAGCTGCCTCATCGCTAGGGTTCAGCGAGTACCTGGCCAGTGCCTTTCCCGTCCTCGGCCTTGGCCCCAACGCCGTGTTGCTAAAGAAGGCAATCGCCGTCGGCGTCATCGTCGCGCTTGCGTCGGTGCACCTGCGTGGCCTAGTGCTCGGGTCCAGGGTACAGAACTACCTGACTGTGGGGAAAGTCGTGCTGATCGTGGCATTCATCGCCGCCGCATTCCTTCTGGGTCAGGGCGACACCGACCACTTCCACACACGCACGGCGATTGACGCTCCCGCAGCCAGCTGGCGCGCGGTCGGCCTCTCTTTCATTTGGGTCATGTTCGCCTATAGCGGCTGGAATGCAGCTGGCTATATCGGCTCGGAAATCAACGAACCACGTAGGAATCTGCCGCTCTCGCTCATCCTCGGGACCGGCATCGTGATGGTGTTGTACCTGAGCCTGAATGCCGTCTTCGTATACGCAGTGTCGCCAGCTGAGATGGAGGGCGTCATAGCTGTGGGAGGGTTGGCAGCATCCAGACTGTTCGGCCCCGCAGCCGAGCGGCTGATATCACTGATGGTGGCGTTTGCCTTGCTGTCCGCCATCAGCGCCCTCATCATCATCGGACCTCGTGTGTACTACGCGATGGCCAAGGACGGATACTTTTTCAAGGGCATCGCAGATGTGCACCCAATGACCCGCGTGCCGTCGAAGGCGATCATACTGCAAGGCCTCATTGCAGCGGTGATGGTATTGTCGGGGACGTTCGACCAAATCCTAACCTATATGGGCTTCTGCCTCGGGATCTTTCCGATACTCGCCGTGCTCGGTGTATTCAAGCTGCATGACGAACCCAGCGGTCCGGTCAGATCGGGACTGTACAGGGTCGCCGCTCTGCTCTTCGCCAGCGTGAGTCTCGCGATGCTCGTGCTCGTCTATTTCGAGCGGCCAATCGAGTCATCGATCGCTCTGGTAACGGTCATGGCCGGTGTGCCGTTCTATCTCAGCTTCGCAACAGCACGGCGGCGGATGTACAACGTAGCAAAGAAACGAGGATAGCATCATGACGTCGACAACGCTCTTTCTAGTCACCTCCCTGACGGCTCTGGCCATTGGCGCGTCGGCGCACCCGTGCGCGGCCCAACAGAATCTCGACTCTCGGGTGCGCCAGTTTCTCGACGAGCATCGCGGGTCGTGGCGGGACATGAATGTTCCTGCCTCAGATGGTGAAGCACTGTACGATATCATCGTGGAGCATGGCTACACCCGGGCACTCGAGATCGGCACCTCAACGGGGCACTCGGCGATCTGGATCGCGTGGGCCCTGAGCAAGACCGGTGGCAAGTTGATCACGGTCGAGATCGACGAACGGCGCTATCGTGAGGCCCTGGCCAACATCGAGGAGGCAGGCCTCAGCGACTATGTCGATGCGCGACTGGCCGATGCGCACGAACTGGTGCCGGCCTTGCCTGGACCATTCGACTTCGTCTTTCTGGATGCCGATAAGGACTGGTACACGCGGTACTTCCGCGATGTGCTGCCCAAGCTCGAGGTCGGCGGCTGCTTCACTGCCCACAATGTGTCGCAGCCAGGCCGTCAGCGTGGGCGTGGCTCCGGTGGCACCGCCCAGTTCGTGGAGGCACTCCTCAGCACGCCGAACCTCGAAACCGAGTTCATGACCAGCGGTGCCGGACTATCGGTCAGTTACAGGCGTTCTGGCGGCTAGCGGGACTTGGCGCGATCGGCAATCACGTCTTAGAAGCCCCGGGATCGCAAGGCCGATTGCCGCGCCACCCAGTGCGCGGAGCGGTCGCGCACCTTCAGTGCGCTGCAGGCGCGCTCGAGTTGAAGATATCTCGGTGCAGCTTCCATCCGACACCATCGCGCTTCCAGAGTATCATGTATTTGCCGTGGTCAACGGCGTTACCGTCCGCATCGACGAGTCGGTAACGCCCTTGCTCCACTGCTGAGTCGCCGTATTCGTCCACCTCGACGGTGTCCAGTGCCTCGACCTTCAGACCCATTTCGATGAAGGCTTTCCAGAAACCCGCCAGCGCCTCGGCCCCTTCTATGATGTCGCTGTTGGGTGCTGCCAGTTGGCCGTCCGCCGTGTAGAGAGCTGCTACGCCCGCCGCGTCGCCGCTGTTGAACGCCTCTTTGAACGCCTGATTTGCGTTCACGATTCCATCGGTAACTGCACTCGAAGCACCCATGCTAGTTGCTCCCGTGGTAAGGTGACTTTCAGGTCTTGCAGACGAGTGTCTCACTGGTCCGCTGGATCGACAAATTTGCACAAAGCTTCCCGCACGCGGTAGTGGGACGCAACGATCGACCCTGCGAGAACGCCCAGCGAGCGAGGACGACCGGTCGATGAGCGCGGCCCGTGACCGCCTGACGGCGCCCCTTTGATTGCACTATGGGTGGACTGGTGCCTTGCTTGAGTCGCTAAACCTCAGGCGGCAGTCGCAATGGAGCCATCAGTCGCAATCAGCCGTGAGCTCGTCGCCCACGTTCGCGTCCTTCTTCTCGATGCCTTCGAACCGCAAGCCCACGATCATGCCGGGTTCCGCGGCATCCAGTTCCTCACGGCCCCCGCGCAGCTGGACGATCCCGTCGACCGTCAGCTCTCTCCACTCACCCTCAGCCGGACGGAGACACACGACGTCCTTCACGGCAACGGGCCCACCCTCCACGAGTCCGGTCATGATGACGCCCTGGTCTGTGACCGTGAATACGTCCCGCACTGTCATGCGAAGGTCATCCAGGTCGAGCGGGACGGCAGCCGGGGACATGGCGACGACCAAAGCGCAAAGCGTGAGAACGCGCATGCGGGGACTCCTCCTCTGATCTGTGCAAGCGTTCGCAAGGGCCCCGCCACCGGCGCGGGCCGGCAAGATGCCGAGGTCACGGTGCCCCCAATCGGGCCCGGCTACGACCGGACGTGCTGGTTGAAGAACGTGATCGTCCGCTCCCAGGCCAGCCTGGCTGCCTCCTCGTCGTACCGCGGGGTGGTGTCGTTGTTGAACCCGTGCTGGGTGCCGGGATAGAGGTGACGCTGATAGTCGACCCCGGCCGCCTGCAGCGCCCTCTCGTAGTCCGGCCAGCTCGCGTTGATCCGCTGGTCGTTCTCGGCCGACTGCACGAGAAGGGGGCAGCGGATCTTCGGCACGTCTTCCAAGTCGGGGGCTGACCCGTAGAACGCCACCCCAGCCACCAAGTCCGCGCCCAGCCGAGTCGCGAGATAGTTCACCATGCCGCCGCCGTAGCAGAACCCCACCGCGCCGATCCGGCCGGTGCACTCCGGTCGATCCCGAAGGAATGCCGCTGCCGCGACGAAGTCCTCCCGCGTCTTGGCCCGGTCGAGCTGCCGGAACGCCTGCCGAGCGCTGTCCTCATCACCCGGGTAGCCACCGAGGGGAAACAGCGCATCGGGCGCGAAGGCCACGAAGTTGTCGAGGCCTAACCGCCGGGCGATGTCCTCGATGTGGGGGTTGAGGCCTCGGTTCTCGTGAATGACCAGTATGCCCGGTAGCCGGCCGGTGGCGCGGGCGGGCTTGACGAAGTAGCCTCGCCCCCGCCCGTACCCATCCGGCGAGTCGAACTCGAGATACTCCTGCTCGATCCGGCCGTCCTGCGGACTTACGACCTGGGCCTCGAGGAATTTCGGACTCAGCTGATCCAGCAGCATCGCGGCGGTGACTCCACCCACGGCGAACTTGGCTGCCTTGTCCAGAAAGGTCCGGCGATCGATGCCGCCGTGGACGTAGGCGTCAAACAGAGTCAGGAGTTCCTGGTCGAAGTCGTGTGCGGTTTTGCGGGTCATGGTCGCTCCTCGCACCTCAGCGAGCGGTTGCGATCAACCACGGCGCAACGTGAAGCCCGCAGCGCGCGCGAACGTGTGTACGGTTCGTCCCCTCATGCGTTGCACGTGCGCAACGCACCAGCCTCCGTCGCGACCCATCAACATAGTCGCGTCCTCGGGCCGCTGGTAGGCACGCTTGCCGATCGCCACCTGGACTGGTAACCGAGTCGGCGAACGTCGGCCCCTCCGGCCGGCCCGCAACTAGGCGCCCACGAGGGCAAGAGCGTGGACTTCCCGTCTTCCTACCTCTCTGCCGCAAGCAACGTGACAACAGCTTGTAGTGCCTCGATCTGCTGTTGTTGTTCTTTTATCGCTTCAATCAAAACAGCAACCAGACGAGCATAGTCCACTGACCGCGCATCGACGGCGTTCGCTTCGTACGCCACCACTCCAGGTATCACCTCACCTACTTCTTCCGCGATCAGGCCGATGTCGTGTCTACCGTCGGCCTTCCAGTCATACGAGACTCCACGCAGACGCTGGACCTTGTCCAACGCCCCTTCGATGGGAGCGATATTCTCTTTCCACCGACGAGAGCTGGGTGTGAGGTAAGCGTCCGCGAGAGCGTTCCCAATGACGTGCAATTGCTCTGCTGGATTTGATGTGCCGATGCCAACGTCTTGCGGGCGACTGTGAGCGTATACGCCATTGTTCAGAATCTTCCGACGCAAATAGCTGGAGACTCCTATGGTGACCATTCCAAAACGCGTCAGCGACCGCCTCTCGAAGCAGATCGGCGGGCGCTGCAGACGGTTACGACCGTCGGTTTTGGCGACATCTATCCCATCACCGTCGGCGGGAAGGCCTTCACCTTCTTCGTATTGATGATCGGGCTCGGCGTCGTGGCTGTACCCGCTAGACTAGTTGCGTCGGCCCTAAATGCCGCGCGGAGACTCAAGGAGGAGAGCGCGCCCAAGCGACCGCTGAAGCGGGCCGAAAGGAGTGAGCGAAGATGATGCTGTGGCGCGGAACGATCGGTGCGCGGGTCACGCTCTCGCTGCTCGCAACCGCGATGTTCCCGGTCCCCTCGGGGGCCCTCGCGCAAGACCAGCGCAGCCACCGCGACGAGTGGCAGAAGGTCGACGAGATCGTCGTTGCCCTCGACCTGGAGGAGGGAGAGCGGGTCGCCGACATCGGCGCGGGCCGCGGCTTTTTCACGTTGCGGCTCGCGCGCGTCGTGGGTTCGGCCGGACGGGTCTTCGCGGTCGATATCGACGAGGCGGTCCTGGAGCAACTGCGCGCGTCGGTGCGTCGTGCCGGGCTCCAGAACGTCGAGACCATTCTGAGCGAACTCGATGATCCGATGCTGGCCGACACCTCCGTCGACGCCGCCCTGATGGTCATCGCCTATCACGAGATGCGGGAGCACGAAGCCATGCTCGCCGGCGTCAAGCGGGCGCTCCGGCCCGGGGGCCGGCTGGCGATCGTCGACAACCCGGTCCGCGACTCGACGGATTCGCGGCGCCAGCAGATGCGCCGGCATCACATCGACATCAGGATCGTGGAGCAAGACCTCATCGCGGCTGGGTTCGAGATCCTCGAACGCCTGCCCCGGTTCATCGACGTGCGCGACGAGCGCCACACGCACAGGAACTGGATGTTGGTTGCGAGGCCGATCGACGATCACGCAGTGCCGCAAGGATCACCGCGGATTGACGAACGCGGCAACACGATACCTCGCGTATGGTCGCTCGCCGCCCACAAGGCCGCCTGCCGCTGCGCTACCTCGGGATCGGGGTTGGTGAACGTCTCAGTGAAGATCTGGTAGTGGCGTGGGGCGTTCGTCGGCTTCGCCCGCGGCGTGAATCGGCAGGATGTGCGGGTGCGTCAGCTTCGAGGCGAGATCGACTTCTCTAAGGAATCGCTCAGGGCCAAGGATGGCGGCGATCTCAGGATCGAGGACGAGCTTCCGAGTCACCGGCCTGTGCAAGGATCCGGGCGCGATCCTCCGCAGAACGCGTCCGGCCGTATGCGTCTCGCTGATTGACCTCCGACTGCAGCAGCCAGTCAGCCTAGCGCAGCGCTTCCCTCCGAAGGACTGAGCGACGATCAAACGAGCGACTCGAACCCACCGTACGCCATCCGTGTAGCATCAAAACCTGAATTCGATGA
>JBDHCY010000192.1:0-7566 GCA_039591795.1 Gemmatimonadota bacterium
GGGCTCGTTCGTAGGTAGACGAAGAATGCGCGGTTGCCGACCTCGGCGAGATTCTCCCCCCACGCCGCCCATCCACCACCAGGGGCGAGAACCGCGGGAGGTTGCTCGAGGAGCCGTTGCATCTCGGCACGCTCCCGGACCCGAAAGCCGCCCTCGCCCTCCCGCTCGAAGAGAGCGGCAATGGAACAGCCAGCCATCTGTTCGAGGTCGTGGTCCACGTCAGCGAAGCCGCCGCTCAGCTCCTTGGCGATGAGCCGGCCGACGGTCGTCTTGCCAGAGCCCGGGAGGCCGAGAAGAACGACATGGCGTTTCACTCCTGAGCCCAGCCACGGTCCGCCAGAATCGTCCGGTATGCGTCATAGTTGGCTCGCATCTCGCGCAACGAGTCACCGCCGAACTTCTCCTGCATTGCGTGGGCGAGGGCGATCGCAACGAGCGCTTCGGCAACGACGCCCATCGCCGGTACGGCGGTGACGTCACTTCGCTCCGCCTGTGCCTGCGCCGGCGCACCGCTCTCGAGATGCACGGTGTCCAGCGGCCGCATGAGCGTCGAAATAGGCTTCATCGCAACACGACAGACCAACGGCTCTCCGGTGGTCATCCCTCCTTCGAGGCCACCTGCGCGATTGCTACGACGCGCGAACCCGGCGACGATCGCGTCGTGGACGGACGATCCGGAGCGGCGGGCTGCCTCGAAGCCGAGGCCGATCTCGACGCCCTTCACCGCGGGGATCGACATCAGGAGTCCAGCGAGGCGGCCGTCGAGCTTTCGGTCCCAAGAGACATGGCTGCCGAGGCCGGGGACGAGGCCGACCGCCACGACCTCCGCGACACCGCCGAGGGTGTCGCCGGCCGCCCGCGCTTCGTCGATCGCGCGAATCATCGCTCGCTCCGCGACGGAGTCGAGGCAGCGGACGAGTGATTGATCCGCCACTGCATTGAGCGGTGTCGGGAGCACATCGGGAGGGGTGGCGCCGATACCTCCGAGCTCCACCACGTGGCTTCCGATTTCCAGGTCGAACTCCGCGAGTAGTCGCCGGCAGAGGGCGCCGGCGGCCACACGGGCCGCCGTCTCGCGGGCGCTGGCTCGCTCGAGGATGTCGCGCGCGTCGGTGCGGTCGTACTTGAGGGCGCCAGCCAGATCTGCGTGCCCCGGGCGAGGGCGCTTGACCTGCCGGCGGGGCTCCTCCCCGGGCTCGGTCGGCTCGGGAGACATGACGTCTTCCCAGTTGGCCCAATCGCGATTCTCGATGCGCATGGCCACGGGCGACCCCAGCGTTTCTCCGGCGCGAACGCCGCTCAGCCACTCGATTCGATCGGACTCGATCTTCATGCGCGCGCCCCGGCCATGGCCTGCCATGCGGCGCGCCAGCTCCCGGTCGACGTCCTCGACGCGCATGGGGAGTCCGGCGGGGAGCCCTTCCACAACCGCCACGAGCGCCTTGCCGTGCGATTCGCCCGCCGTGGTGAATCTGATCACACGCCCTCCCAAAATGCGCCAAGCCCGACCGCGGTCGGGCTTGGCATTGCTTCGAGCATAGGGCCGACGCCCCCCATCGACGTCAGTTTTGCGAGTTCGAGGCCAGGTCGTCGATGATGTGCGGCGTCACGAGGATCAGCAGGTCGCGCCGGATTTCCTGCTGGCTCGAGAAGCCGAACAGCGGCCCGATGATGGGCAGATCGACGAGGTACGGGATGCCGGATTTCGTGACCGACACCTCGGTGACGGTGAGCCCGCCGATGACGGCGCTCTCCCCATCTTCGACCAGCACCTGCGTCGTCGCTTCCTGCGTCTGGAAGGTGTAGCCGATGTCGACCGGTGCGAGCCGCACCGTGGACCGCTCGGCGTGGATGTCCATGAGGACCTGCCGGTTGGTGGTCACGTGAGGCGTGACCACGAGCCGGATGCCGGTCTCCTCGAACCGCACGGTTGCCCGCGGCACCGAGGCCGCATCGGTGCCGGCCGTCGTCGTCGCACTGACATCGACGATCCGAATGGGCACCTTGTCGCCGACGAGAACCGATGCTTCCCGATTGTTGAGCACAGTCGCGACGGGCTCGGCTTGGATGTCAGCCAGTTCGACGCGCTGCAACGCGTTGAGGAAGAATGAGATGTCGAAGTTGCCGAGCGCGGTCGAGTAAATGAGCTCGAGTGCCGGATTGATGATCGTCGCGTCGGCGTTGCCGATCGCCGAAAGCGAGCTCCCGCCGAGATCGACGATATTCGTGGTGCTCGGGAACTGGTCCTGCGGCACGAGGACGTCCGGGTTGCCGTCGAGGTCGAGGTCAACGGGCTCGGAGGTCGTCGGGTCCGGACGCTGAATGAGCTTGTTGAAGAACTGTTGGCTCGTGCCAAGGTCGTACTTGATCCCGAACTCTTCGACGCTCAGACGATCGACGAAGATGAGCTTGGCCTGGATCGACACCTGTGGCGTCTGGACATCGAGCCCGCGCACGAACTGCTCGATGTCGTCCATCCTGCTCTGGAAGTCGGTGATGACCAGTGCGTTGGTGCCCGTGTCGGCCACCACGCGTCCCTTTTCGCGCGTCAGAACGGCCTCCACGGTGGGCACCATGGAGACGGCCTTCGCGTAGTTGATCGCGATGAGGCGGGTCTCGAGCGGTTGGAGGGTGTCGCGCGCGGCTAGCTCGGCCTGATCGTCCACACGAAGAATGCCCGAGGGCAACTCCTCGGCTGCCAAACCGTACGCTTCGAGGAATGCCTGGAAGGCAGCATCCCACGGCTGGTTTCTGATCTCGACTCCGCGCACCATCCCGGTCACGCCTTTTCCGGGGATGATCGTGCGGCCGGAATACGCGGCGAACGCGGCAATGACATCCACGATGCTGGTGCTGTCCCAGGACGCGGTGATACGCGGCGACTCTTGGAGCGTTACCGGCAGTGCTTCCGTGGTCACGGACACCTGTTGTGCTGAGGTCGGCTCGAGCTCGGCTGTGCCGGTCTCGGACGACCACCCGGCGAAGTCGCGTTCCGTGCCGAGCGAGAGGAGGATGCCGTCCGCCGTGCGCTCGATCCGATAGTCTTTGAGCGCGTCGACTTCGACGACCACGCGCACCACGTCGGAGCGGAATTGCGCGTAACGGATGTTGATGACCCCGCCCCGGTTGTGCCCGTCGTAGGCCGTGAGCCCGCCTTGCAACTGGGCGCCAAGGACGTCGATCACGATGCGCGCGGGTGCGGCGAGCGTAAAATCTTGCACGTCGACCGACCCGCGTATACCGATCAGAACGTCGGCCCGCCCAGGGGCTGGCAGAATCGAAATGGCCTTGACCTCGCCGTCCCTCCCCAAGAGGGACTGCGGCGCCGCTACGACGAGCAGCGCGGCGACAAGGCTCACAGCACGCTTCATGGCGTCTCCTCCCGCTTCCTCAGCGACAGGGTTTCCTGCCGCTCAAAGCCGAACTCTTGCACGGTAAAGACCACCTCTCGTGGCCGGATCTGAATCACACGCAGTCGTCCTGCGACGTCTCCCGTGCGGAGCCGGTAGCGTTTGCCGTCGGTCTGGTCCCGCAGCACCGCAACGGAGCGGGGCGGGTACGCCGGATCGTAGATGACCGAGACCAAACGCAGGTCGGTGATCATGGGCCGCACCTCTTCGGCGGAGAGGAGCGACTCGAAGGGGTCGCGCGTGGTTCCCTCGTACGCGAACGTCTCACGGAGCAACGAAGACTGGTCGATGACCGGGGCGGCCGTATCGGTGGCCTGAGCGTCGACCGTCGTCGTGTCGACGAACCCCGGCGTTGCAACCGGTTGCTCGTCGGTGCTGCAGGCAGCCGCGAGGATGCCCACCGCCACGAGCAAGGCGCTAGGGCAGCGCACCGCCACCTCCCTGGGCATCGCTGGTCGACTTGACGAACGTGCGGACGTTGAACGCCGCTCGGAGGAGCGTCCCCGACGTGTCCTGGAATGCCCGCTCGGTGGACTGCGGCGCGCGCTGCACCGAGACACCGAACGGGACGATGATCCGGTCGAGGCTGGCCACATCGGACAGGAACTCCCCGACCTCGTCGTACCGTCCAACGACCTGGAACCGATATCGGTAGGTGTCGAAGGGCGAACCCACCTCGACCGTCTGTGGCTGCCAATCAGCGATGTGCACGCCTCGGAGCTTCGCTCGCGACGCCATGTCGTCGAGCAGATTCGGCACTTCGTTCCGCGCGGGAACGAGGCGGCGCATCAGGTCGAGGCTCGCGCGGTAGTCGTCGAGACGTCGCCGGAGATCTTCCACGCTTCCGCGCGCGAGCTCCGCTTTCGCTGAATCGATGTCTTGTTGGATGGCCGTGAGGCTATCTGCCTTCGCGGTGACCGACGCGCTTCTCGGCACATATGCGCGGGCGTAGTACAGATAACCGGCCAGCACGCCGATGAGCGCCAACAACAACATGCTCTGACCAAGTCGATCGCTCGGGAGTAGCGCCATGGCCTACCTCACCGACTGAATCACCGGCACGGTCCGGATGTAGGCCGAGTCGGCCACCCGGAAACGAGCCGATACGTTGAACGTCGTGACGGGCCGGTTGTTGTCGAGCTCCGTGGCGAAGTTGTTTCCCGTCACATCCGTGAGCCAGGGCGACGCGGCCAGACCACGCAGGAAGCTCGTATACGCCTGCACGTCGATTGTCTCGCCCGAGATGCTCACCATGACGCTGCCAAACGCCGGATCGGTGCTATCGGCTGGCTGCGCCAGCTCGGAGACGTCCCGGAGCCATGTGAAGGGTGGTAACGCCTTGGCGATCTCGTCGAGGAGGTGCGGCCAGACGTAGCGGTCGCTGTCGATCTGGCGAATCACCTGGAGCTCGGCGAGCAGCGAGTCACGCACCCGCTCAGCCTGACGCTTCTGCGCCACGACGGCGCGGAAGCGGCGATGCTCGGCGCGCGACTGGGTGAGATCGCTATCGAGGCCGCTCAGGCGGGCCTGTTGTTGTGCGAACGACGCCCCACCCACCACCAACCCCCCAACCCACACGACGGTCGCGATACCGAGCCACGGGCTCCGCAGCCCGGCGAACGCCCCGCGAATGTCGGGCATCCTGAACCCGGCCCCGATCCGTCGCTTAGTCCGGCGGCCTGGAAGTAGATTGATTTCGATCATGACGAGCTCTCCCTACGCCGCACGCCGCAGCGCCAGCCCCACCGAGAGCATGAGCAGCGGTGCGACCTCGTCAACCGCCATCGTTTCGAACACCCCGTCGCGAACGTGGAGCCCGGCTATCGGGTTCGCCATCTCCACGGGAACGCGCAACCGGTCGGCCAGCATGTCGTTGAGCCCGGGCACCCGGGCGCCACCGCCCGAGGTGTAGATCCGCCGGAGCCCGGCGGCCGAGCGACTGGCACTCTGGAGGAAGGCAGCTGCCCGCTCGATTCCCACAGCGATCTCCTCACCGCGCTGGGCCACGTAGGGATCCAAATCGGCCGACCGTTCAAACCCCTCTAGCAGCTGCTCCGCCTCATCCGACCCCATCCCGCGCTCGCGCTGGAGATCCTCACGAATGCGTCGAGTGCCGACGTTCAGATCCCGCGTCAACACAGGAACGCCATGCTCCAACACGTTCACATTGGTGACTTCATGACCAATGTTGACGAGACCGACCACTCCCGACATCGCATCCGGATGATTCACCTCGAAGGCGTTGTGTAAGGCAAACGCGTCGACGTCCATCACCACCGGCTCCAGCCCGGCCTCGGCGAGCAGCGACTGGCGACCCTCGACCAATTCGCGCTTCGCCGCCACCAGGAGCACGTTCATCTGAAGCCCATCACCGTCCGGATCGAGAATCTGGAAGTCGAGCTCCACACTCTCCATATCGAACGGAACGTGATTCTGGGCCTCCCAGCGGATCACGTCGCGGGCGTCCTCTTCACGCATCCGCTCCATCTGGATCTTCTTCACGATCACGTCGCGACCCCCGACGGCGACCGCGACCTTGTGCTGCTTGATCCCGCTCGTTGCAAACAGCCCGCGGACCGTCTCGGCCACGATTCCGGGATCCATCACTTCGCCTTCGACGATCGCATCCTGCAGCACGTTTGACATGGCGACTCGCACGAGTTCGGGCTCACCGCGACCATGATCGATGACCGCGACCTTGACCAACCCGCTTCCAATGTCTAAGCCGACCGTCGTGCGTCTGCGCCCGAACAACGCCATATGTGCCTAGTGGTTAAGGGTTTAGAACGCTTTAAGGGCACGCTACGATACTGCCCGCCTCGGTATTTGTCAAGGTTAGAAGCTACTTGAAACCACGTGTCTAAGTCACTCCAAAGTCATCGCTTAAGGCATCCCGTACGCTTGGAACCAGCTCGGGCCTGGCAGTCGCTGCGCCGCACCGGACCCTGGTAATCCTATTTCCACCATACACTTAGCGTACTGCACTGCAAGCGTGCCACGCACAGCGTGGCGTTCACCCAACACCCACCCTACCAAAAGCGTGCCGACGACGGAAGCACCGGGCTCCTCCACGATGAGCCGCCCCCGAACGGCTACCAGCCCATGAAATGCAAAGCTACCCCCGATTGTCAAATCACCAGTAACGACGAGCAGCCCTTGCCCTCTCCCTCCCGCAATCCGCAAGGCTCCGTCGTAATAGACGATAGGGTAGTGGGTGCCACACGGGGCAAGTGGGTCGAGCGGGTCCCCCCAATTCGACCAGAGGCTCGCATCGCACCGTCCGTCCACCACCGCCGGCTCCGGCAAAACGGGCAGCATGGCGTCCGGGGGAGCGATTGCGAACGGGCGCCAAACCTCGTGCGGAAGCGCATCGAAGGCGGCGACCGCCTCCTCGCCCGCGAGGGCGAGCACGTCGGCCGCGGCGGCGGGCGATCCGCATGCAGCCCATCCCGATGCATCGAGGGGGTGCCCGCTCGCCACGACGGCGCCCTCGATATCGATACCACCCCCGAAGGTGAGGGCAGCGGGCAAGAGCGGGAGACGGGGCTGGCGGGTGCCGATGCCGGCGACCGCGACGCGCGACTCGGAGCCCGGGATCATCCCTTCGGATTGGAGAACCACGGTCCGCGGCCCCAGCGGAAGCAGGGACGTGGAAAAGGTCGCGCCGCCGGGGAGCCGATCGGCAGCGATGACGACTGGTCCCGACGCTGTGTCCCATGCAGGCGACCACGGGCCGGTGCTGGCACGAACGAGCCCCGCTTCCGCAGCCTCGCGGGCGCGGGCGTCGGCGACTCCCCAGCCGGCGGCTCGGGCCCAGGTCATCACAGCGATGAAGGCAACGGCCAACAGAGCTTCGAGGATAACGAGCGCGACCATGACAGTCGGGAGGGCGAACCCACGACCCGTGGCCGGCCTCATGGAAGCGCCTCCGGCTCGGACCGGACGCCCACGATCGTCTCGAGGCTATCTCCGCGCGGCCCCCCGGCGCGCAGCCCAATCGCCACGCTTCGACCGTCCTGTCGCCAGGCGAAGCCGGATGAGGGGGCGAATGGTCCCGCAAACGGCTGGACCGATTTCCATCCGGTCGGGCCCGCGGTCGCCAAGCCGAGCCAGTGCGCTCCATCGGAGCCTCGGTAGACCCGAAGCGCCGCTCGCT